>CAZYDJ010000123.1:0-7606 GCA_964646035.1 uncultured Fibrobacteraceae bacterium
TGATCCCATCCAGCTCAGTGAAGCAGAGATTGAGGGACGGCGCCAGGTTTGGGAGCTCCGCAGCCCGTTGGCTGCGGCGATGGCGGTCGATCGCCTCGGAAAGTATGGAGTCGATATCGTTTCGGCCGGCCTCTACGCTTGCGCGGGGGCGCCGGCTTCGGCCGGTTCCGCGGCCGCGGCCGCGGCCAGAGGTCTCGACCTGAGCGCACACGTTTCCCGCCCCCTGGACTTCGACGCCCTGGTCGGGATCGACTGGGTCATCGGCATGACTGCTGATCAGGTGTCCACGTTCCGCGGGTGGTACCCGGACTTCAAGGGCCGGGTGGGGCTGATGGGATTGCCCGGGATCGATCTTTCCCGTACCGGCGATCCGTGGCGGGGGGAAGATGTTCCCGATCCTTTCGCGGGAACCGAATCCGCCTACGCGGCCATGGCCGTGCAGATCGAGCGACTGCTGGATTCATGGAAACCGTGCTTCACCGCGGGAGGAAAGAATTGAAGATCGCAATCGGGTCCGACCATCGTGGCGCGGCGCTGAAAAGACATCTGATCGGGATCCTGTCCGGCGCCGGACACGAGATGATCGATTGCGGCGGGACCGGAGATGATCGGGTCGATTATCCCGACCCCGCCTTCGCTGTCGGCCGGCTGGTGGCTGCCGGGGACTGCGAGCGCGGCATCCTGATCTGCGGCTCCGGAATCGGGGTCAGCATCGCCGCCAACAAGGTGCGCGGCGTGCGCGCAGCCCTCTGCTGGAACGCGGAAATGGCTGAGACCACCCGCCGCCACAACGATTCCAACGTCCTCTGCCTGAGCGGGGACGCCACAGGCCTCCACCTGGCGGGCGAGATGGCTCGCCGCTGGCTGGCGACCGATTTCGAGGGCGGTCGACACGCCGACCGCGTCAACAAGATCGTGGCCTACGAAGAGTCCTGAGCGCGCCGGGCCGCCTTGGCGGCTGCGGCTGGGGAGAATTGAAATGATCGAGAATCTGCTTCATACCGATCCGGAAATCGCTGCTGTCGTCAAGGCTGAGCTGGGCCGCCAGCGGGACCAACTCGAGATGATCGCCAGCGAGAACTTCACCAGCCTGGCGGTGATGGAAGCCATGGGCAGCGTCCTGACCAACAAGTACGCCGAGGGATATCCCGCCAAGCGCTATTACGGCGGCTGCGAGTACGTCGATACCGCCGAGAACCTGGCCCGTGACCGCGTCTGCGCTCTCTTCGGAGCCGACCACGCCAACGTCCAGCCCCATTCGGGTTCGACGGCCAACATGATCGCCTACCTGGCGTTCCTTTCGCCCGGCGACAAGATCCTGGGGCTTTCCCTGTCCCACGGCGGCCATCTGACCCACGGCCATCCGGTGAACTTCTCCGGGCTGCTCTTCGACGCGATCCACTACGAGGTCAGCCCCGAAACCGAGATGATCGACTATGACGCCCTGCGCGACCAGGCCAAGCGCGAGAAGCCGAAGGTGATCGTGGGTGGAGCCAGCGCCTACCCTCGTTTCTGGGATTTCGAGGCCTTGCGCTCGATCGCAGCAGAGGTCGGCGCGATCCTGATCTTCGACATGGCCCATGTGGCGGGTCTGATCGCCGGCGGCGTCCATCCCAATCCGGTGCCGTTCTGCGACGTGGTCACCTCGACCACCCACAAGACCTTGCGCGGTCCCCGCGGCGGCATCGTCCTCTGCAAGGAGGAGCACGCCCAGGCCATCGACAAGCTGAACTTCCCCGGCGTCCAGGGCGGCCCGCTGATGCACGTCATCGCCGCCAAGGCCGTCTGCTTCCGCGAAGCGGCCAAGCCGGAATTCAAGGATTGGGCGGCCCGCACAGTGGCCAACGCCAAGACCCTGGGCGAGCGTCTGCTGGAGCATGGATTCCATCTGGTCAGCGGCGGCACCGACAACCATCTGCTGCTGGTGAACCTGACCAACAAGGAGATCTCGGGCAAGAAGATGGAACGGCTGCTGGGCGAGGTGGGCATCACCGTCAACAAGAACACGGTGCCCTTCGACACCAGGAAGCCCTTCATCACCAGCGGCATCAGGATCGGCACGCCGGCCCTGACTACCCGCGGCATGGGCCAGGCCGAGATGGAGAAGATCGGCGACATCATTTCCGCTACCTGCGACGCCGGAGACGACGAGGATGCGCGCCGCAGGCTGCGCGGGGAGGTCGACGCTATCTGCGCGGCGTTCCCGCTCTACCCGGAGCTCTAGCCCGCAGGTGAGGCCATGAAGTGTCCCCGCTGCGCCGTGGACAACGACAAGGTGATCGACAGCCGCACGGTGCGTGAAGGGCTGGCCGTTCGTCGCAGGCGCGAGTGCCTGGATTGCGGCGAGCGCTTCACGACCTACGAGTCGATCGAGACCAAGCCGGTGCTCGTGGTCAAACGCGACGGGCGCCGGATCGAGTACGACCGCGCCAAGGTGGTGCGCGGCATCACCCGCGCCTGCGAGAAACGCCCGGTTTCCAGCGACCAGATCGAATCGGTCGCGGACGCGGTCGAGCATGATCTGGCCACGAGCATGGTGACCGAATCACCGTCCCAGACCATCGGTGAACTGGTGATGCATCATCTGCGGATGGTGGACGAGGTGGCCTACGTCCGCTTCGCTTCGGTCTACCGATCTTTCCGCGACGTCGACGAGTTCATGCAGGAACTGCGGGCGCTGCTCGACGGCAGGGAGGGAGGCCGGTGAGCGGTCATCAGCCCCGATCCCCTGATCAGGAATCGACCCGGCCGGAAGCATCCGGGCGCGAAGATGGGATCCTCGGCGGGCAGATGTCGCTGCTCGATCATCTGGCCGAGCTGCGGACGGTGCTGTTCACGACTCTCGCGGTCGCCCTGGTCTCCTCGATCGTCTGCTGGTTCTTCTCCAAGCCCCTGCTGGAGATCCTGATCCGGCCCATGACCGCTTCGGGGCAGGCGCTCTATTTCCACCAGCCGGTCGAGGCTTTCCTCACCCGGATGAAGCTGTCGTTCGTCTGCGGGATCTTCGTGGTGTTGCCCTACCTGCTCTACCGGATCTACGCCTTCATCAATCCGGGGCTCTATTCCCGCGAACGCAGGGTCGTGGCGCCGCTGCTGACGGCCTCGGTGCTGCTCTTCTATCTCGGGGTGGGATTCGCCTATATCGTGCTGATCCCCCAAGTGGTCGGTTTTCTGCTCTCTTTCGCCACCGAATCGATGCATCCGCTGATCGGGATCGGCCCGTATTTCGCTTTCGTGGCGCGTTTGTGTCTGGCCTTCGGCGTGGTCTTCCAACTGCCGCTGGTGGTTCTGCTGCTCAGCGTCGCGGGACTGGTCAATCCCCGCCTGCTGCTCAAGGGTTGGCGGTACGCCCTGCTGATAATCGTTATCTGTTCGGCGATTCTGACGCCACCCGACGCCATCTCGCAACTGCTGATGGCGGGGCCGGTAAGTCTGTTGTACATCTGCTCTGTGCTGATCGCCATGATCGTCACCCGGCGGCAGCGACGGCAAAAGGAGAGAGATGAAGATTGACATGCGGCAGGCGTCAAGACAACTTCAATGCCCGTCCACAGCCCTTTGGCCAGGAAAGGCATAATGGCCCTTTTCGATCGCGAACGGATCAAACTGCAGGCGTTGCAGCAAGTAATCGGTCCCGAGTTGAAGCAGTTCGACTTGGTCTACAACTCCCTGCTCGCAGGGGAGACGCCGCTGATCAGCGAGATCTGCGATCATATCCGCAACGGAGCCGGGAAGCGTTTCCGGCCCACCCTGTTGCTGCTGGCGGCCAAGCACGACGGCGGCGTGGATCCGAACGCCGTTACCGCCGCCGCCTGCGTGGAACTGATCCACACCGCGACCCTGCTGCACGACGATGTCATAGACGAGTCCGACATCCGGCGCGGCCTGCCGTCGATCAACAGCGGCTGGGGCGAGACTGCAGCCCTGATAATGGGCGACTATCTTTATGGCAAGGCTTTGGACACCCTGGGCGCGGCCGAACTGCACGGGGCGGTCCGCCGGCTGGCCCGGTCCACCCTGCTGATGAGCCAGGCCGAGATGATGCAGCTCGAGACGCGTTACGATCTCGAGATCACCCGCGACGTCTGCGAACGGATCATCTACTGCAAGACGGCCTCGCTGATCGAGTCCGCCTGCGCGATCGGCGCGGAATTCAATCCGGGCCTGGAAGACAAGGTGGAGATGTTCGCCGGATTCGGGAGCAAGCTGGGCTTCGTCTTCCAGATCACCGACGACATCTTCGATTACCTCGGCGACGCGCGCCGTCTGGGCAAGCCGACCGGACAGGACTGGGAGGAAGGCCGGATCACCCTGCCCCTGATATCCGCCCTGGCCAAGGTCGATGCCGGAACGCGCTCCGGCTTCATGCGCGAATTCTCCGGGATCGGCGAGGATACGGCCGCCCGGCGCGAATCCTGGGCCGCGGTCAAGCAGTTCGTCCTGGACAACGGCGGCGTCGAAGAGGCGCGGGCCATGGCGCGTCGGTACGGGGACGAGGCCAAGTCCGCCCTGGAGCCGGTAGCCCGCGGCGTCCAGCGGGAGTTGTTGAATGTCGCTGTCGAGTACGTGATCAAACGCCTCAACTGAAGGCATATCCGACGCGGCGGAAGCCGCGCGAATAGAGGATAATGACTGCTAAGAAAAACAACTGGTACCTGAAAGAGACCGATTCATCCTTCTTCACCGTCGAGCTTGCGGCTCACGCGATCCTGGCGCAGAAGGGGGAGAATGTCAGCGTCCTGGATCTGCGCGGCGTTTCCGACGTCACGGATTTCTTCGTCCTGGCGACGGCCAATTCCACCGCCCAGGTGAGCGCGATCAGCAATTCGGTCCGCGATGACCTGAAGGCGGCCGGGATCGCCATGCTCCATTCCGAAGGCGGCGGCAGCCTCCAGTGGGTGCTGCTCGACTTCGCCGACATCGTCGTGCATCTGCTGCAGCCGAAGGCCCGCGAATTCTACCGGCTGGAGAACCTGTGGAGCGACGCGGCCAGGGTGGAGATCGGCGTCGAATACTTCCAGCATGACGAGATCCGCTCCCGTCATCCCGACCTGCTGCTCTGCCGGCAGGGAATGGATAAGGCAACCCCCAGCGAACCGGATCAGAAATGACGATCGACGACATCATCAGGCACGAGATACTCGATCGCCTGGAGGGCTACGGCATCTTCGAGGGCGACCTCGGCGTCGAGGTGGAAAAGCCCCGCGACCGCACCCACGGCGACCTCAGCTCCAACGTCGCCCTGATGCTGGCCAAGCGGCTGGGCCGCAAGCCCCGCGAATTGGCCGGCGAGCTGGCCGCCAAGCTGAAGTTCGACCGCGACGTGATCGAGTCCGTCGAGATCGCCGGCCCGGGTTTCATCAACTTCCGCATCGCCCGCGACTTCCAGGTCGGCCGGTTGCTGGATATCTGGGAGGACAAGGGCGTCTGGCAGGACATGAAGATCGGCGGCGGACGCCGCATCAACGTCGAGTTCATCAGCGCCAATCCCACCGGACCGTTGAATGTCGTTTCGGCCCGCGCCGGGGCCTTCGGCTCGACGCTGGTCCGCCTGCTCGACGCCATCGGCTACGACGCCCACGCCGAGTACTACGTCAACGACGCCGGCCGGCAGGTCAAACTGCTCGGCCGTTCGCTGCGCGCCCGTTTCCTCGAACAGATCGGCATGCCCTCCGAATTTCCCGAGAACGGTTATAAGGGCACCTACATCCATTTGATGGCCGCGGATCTCCAGGATCAGGACGAGGCCACCATCCAGGACGCCGCAAACGTCTTCAATGACGAGAGCTTCCAGCGGGTGACCGCCCCCGAGGGCGAAGCGAAGGATTGGATCGCCCTGCCCGAAGAGGAATCGGTGGCCCGCTTCTCGAAGTACGCGTTGATGAAGATCCTGACCTGGCAACGGCAGACCTGCCGCCGGTTCGGGCTCGGATTCGACACCTGGTACTTCGAGTCCGACCTGCACGAGACCCGGCGCCTCGAACGCGCCCTCGATCAGTTGAACAAGCGCAAGGCGACTTTCACCGAGGAGGGCGCCGTCTGGTTCCGCGCCACGGATTTCGGCGACGAGAAGGATCGCGTGCTGGTCAGGTCGAACGGTAAGCCGACCTACTTCCTGGCCGACATCGCCTACCACTACCACAAGTATCAGCGCGGCTTCGAGCACGCCATCGATTTCCTGGGCCCCGACCACCACGGCCACATTCCCCGGATGCGCGGGGCGATGGCCGCCCTGGGCGTGCCCGAGGATTGGCTCGAGGTGCAGATCCTGCAGCAGGTCAACTTCGTCGAGAACGGCAAGCCGATGGACATGTCCAAGCGGGAGGGACAGTTCGTCTCGATGGACGCCCTCTGCGACGATGTCGGCGCCGATGTCGCCAAGTACATCTTCCTGACCCGCAAGCCCAACTCGCATCTGGATTTCGATCTGGATCTGGCCCGCGAGCAGTCCAACGAGAACCCCGTCTACTACGTCAAGTACGCTCATGCCCGGATCTGCTCGGTGCTCCGCAAGGCCGCCGTCGCCGGCATCGATTCCGGCGAGCCGGACAGCGCAACCCTCGGATCGATGGCCGATGACAGCGAGTGGCGTCTGGCCCGGGAACTGGTCCGGTTGCCGCAGGTGATCATGGGGGCCGCCCTGAACCGCGAGCCGCATCGGTTGACGTCTTACGCCGAGGACATCTCCGGCCTGTTCCACCAGTTCTATCACAACTGCATGATCCTGGGCGATGACCGCGACGTGACCCGCGCCCGCCTTCAACTCTGCCTCGTGACCCGCAAGGTCCTGGCCCGCGTGCTGGATCTGATCGGGATCTCAGCGCCCGAATTCATGGGTGACAAGGAGTGAAATGTCGATTCTGGTAGTCGGATCGGTGGCGTACGATACCGTCGAGACGTCGCGCGAGCGGCGGGAACGTCAGCTCGGAGGCAGCGCCAGCTTCTTCTCCCTGGCCGCGTCCCACTTCGCAGCCGTGCGCGCGGTCGGAGTCGTGGGCGAGGATTTCCGGCAGTCGGATCTCGACCTGCTCGCGTCCCACGGCGTGGATATCGCCGGCATCCGGCGCGAGGCCGGCCCCACCTTCCATTGGGCGGGGCGCTATCACGACGACATGATCGAGCGCGACACCCTGGCCACCGAGCTGGGTGTCTTCGAGAGTTTCCGGCCCGAGCTCCCGGCCGGCTGGGATGACTCCGATTACCTGTTCCTGGCCAACATCCATCCCTCCCTCCAGGCTGATGTGCTGGCCGCGATGAAGTCGCCCCGGCTGGTGATCCTCGACACGATGAATCTGTGGATCGCCAATAACCGCGACGAACTGGTTTCGCTGCTGGCCGATGTCGATGTCGTGCTGGTCAACGATTCCGAGGCCCGGATGCTCTCGGGCGAGACTTCCCTGGCCGCGGCCGCCGCGGTGATCCAGGGGATGGGGCCGGCCCGAGTCGTGATCAAGAAGGGGGAGCACGGAGCCCTGCTCTTCGGCCGGGATTCGGTGCTGGCCATGCCGGCGATGCTGTTGCCCGACGTCGTCGATCCCACCGGAGCCGGCGATTCCTTCGCCGGGGGCTTCGTGGGCAGTCTCGCCGTCGCCGAGGCGGATCGGGA
>CAZYDJ010000124.1:0-7539 GCA_964646035.1 uncultured Fibrobacteraceae bacterium
GTCCCAACGACGCAGGGCTCCGGCCGGGAAGCTCCGGGGGGAACGTGTCCCGGTAGCCGGGCCGCGCGCCGATCAGGCCGATGAAGCGTTCGGCGCAGCGGTCGCGTCTGTAGCTGGGGTATCTCGGCGCGCCGCAGATGGTGCAGATCCCGGCCGTGATCACCCTGCCGGCCGGTACGCCGGCTCTGGCCAGGGCGTCCGTGTTCGCCCGCCACAGGTCGAAGTGCGGCTTGACGTCGTCGTCGCTGAAGAAATCCGCCGCGTGATCGCCGATGCGGGCGACAGCCTCGTCGCGCACCTCGATTCCCACTTCATAGCAACAGGGTCCGGCCGAGGGGCAGATCGCCGCCGAGATCCCGCCGGGATCGACGTCGAAATCCCGGATCATGGTCATGACCAGGGCCGATGTGATTCCCCGGACAGTCGAACGCCATGAGGCGTGGGCCATCCCCGCCACCGGTCGCCCGCCGCGGCCGCGGCCCACCGCCAGCACCAGCGGACAGTCGGCGCTGAAGCCGCAGAGAGCCAGCCCCGGTTCGGCGCTGACCAAGGCGTCGCCTTCGCCGACGAGGCCTCCGGCCGTCACTCTGAAGACCAGTGAGCCGTGCACCTGGCGGCACCAGGCGGCGTCGCGCAGGCCGACGATTTTGGCCAGGGCCCGCAACGTGGCGGCGGTACCCGGATGGTCGGCGGGAGTGGCTATCAGCGGCCCTCCGGGCCCGGTCACGGCGTTGATCACGGCGTCCGTCCCGGCGCCCTCGCCTCCGCCCGCCGGATCCAGGCCGGGAAAGCAGCCCAGGACCAGATTGCCGGGCGCCGTGACTGTCGTGAAGCCGGGGGTGCTCACGCGATTCCTTTCGCCGGAAACGGGTGCGGGTTTGCTCTCCGGGAAGTTATGCCCCATAATGTCGCCCGAAACAATGGATTCCGTATACATCGAAGCGAAGGAAAGAGAACATGGCCACCCGCCGCATCGTCGAACTGCTGACCGGCAAGGCGCCGGCCGGCACCCGAGTCACAGTCCAGGGTTGGGTCAGGTCGCGCCGCGATTCCAAGGCGGGCCTCAGCTTCGTCCACGTCGGTGACGGATCGTGCTTCGATCCCATCCAGGTGGTCGCCCAGAATACCCTGGCCAATTACGCCGACGAAGTGCAGCGGCTGACCACCGGCTGTTCGGTGGAGGCGACCGGCGAACTGGTCGAATCCCAGGGCAAGGGACAGTCCTTCGAGATCCGGGCCGAGTCGATCACGGTCGTCGGCTGGGTCGACGATCCGGAGACCTATCCCATCTCGCCCAAGCGGCACAGCTTCGAGTATCTGCGCGAGGTCGCCCATCTGCGGCCGCGGACCAACACCTTCGGCGCCGTCACGCGGGTGCGTAACTGTCTGGCCCAGGCCACGCACCGGTTCTTCCACGAGAACGGCTACTACTGGATCCACACGCCGATCATCACCGCCAGCGACGCCGAAGGCGCCGGCGAGATGTTCCGCGTCTCGACCCTGGACATGGCGAACCTGCCGCGGCGCGGCGACGGCTCGATCGACTACGATGAGGATTTCTTCGGTCGCGAGGCGTTCCTCACCGTGTCGGGCCAGCTGAGCGTGGAGAACTATTGCTGCGCCCTGAGCCGGGTCTACACCTTCGGCCCCACGTTCCGGGCCGAGAACTCGAATACCAGCCGGCATCTTTCCGAATTCTGGATGATAGAACCCGAGTTGGCCTTCGCCGACCTGAGCGCCGACGCGGACCTGGCCGAGGCCTATCTGCGCTACATCTTCAAGGCCGTGCTCGACGAACATCCCGACGACATGGCGTTTTTCGAGAAGTTCGTCGACAAGGAATGCCGCAGCCGCCTCGAGAGCTTCGTCGAGGCCAGCTTCGAGCGCATGGACTACACCGAGGCGGTCAAGGCTCTCGAGTCGGCCAAGCAGAAATTCGAATTCCCGGTGTCGTGGGGGATGGACATGCAGTCCGAGCACGAGCGGTGGCTGACCGAGAAGCACTGCCGGCGACCGGTGGTGGTGATGAACTACCCCAAGGGGATCAAGGCGTTCTACATGCGCCTCAACGACGACGGCAAAACCGTCGCCGCGATGGATGTGCTGGCTCCCGGCATCGGCGAGATAGTCGGCGGCAGCCAGCGCGAGGAGCGTCTCGACGTGCTCGACGCCCGCATCGGGGAGATGGGCCTGCCCAAGGAGACCTACTGGTGGTACCGCGACCTGCGCCGCTATGGAACGGTGCCGCACGCCGGTTTCGGCCTGGGCTTCGAGCGGGCGATCATGTACGCCACCGGCATGCAGAACATCCGCGACGTCATACCCTTCCCGCGCGCGCCCAAGAGCGCCGATTTCTAGATTCATCCCGTCCGGCCCGATCGGGGAGGTTTCACTCCCCGGTCGCGCCGTGGATGATCGTTCCGTTGTGGCCCGCCGCGAAGATCTCGCCGGTCGGGAATCCCGTCACATCGCAAAGATGATCGACCGTCGGACATTCCTGCGTGCGCCAGACCGATCCGTCGTAGTGCAGGATCGTGCCGTCGTAACCGCAGGCGTAGACGTCCTGGCCCGAGTTCCCCCATACCCGCCACAGCAGCTTGTCGACGCCGCTGTCCATCTCGGTCCAATGCGAGCCGTCGTAGTGGAGGATCACTCCGTCGTCGCCGACGACGAAGATGTCGTCTGCGCCGGATCCCCAGATGCCGCGCAGGTTGGTGCCGGTGCCGCCGGCGACCGCGGACCAGATCGAGCCGTCCCAGTGCCGGATCATGCCCAGCAATCCGACCGCGTACACGTCGTCCGTCGCGGCGCCCCATACCCCGTAGAGAGCGTCGGTGGTGCCGCTGGTCATCGCGGACCAGGCCGAGGAATTGCGGTGCATGATGGTGCCGCCGCCGCCGACGGCGAAGATGTCGTTCTCCGCGGCGGCCCACATCGAGCTGAGGAACTGCGACGTTCCGGCCGGCTGCACCGACCACCCCGAACCGTCGTTGTGCAGGATGATGCCCGCATCGCCGTAGGCGTAGATGTCGGCGGCTCCGGTTCCGTAGACGCCGCGCAGATGCGAATTGGTGCCGCTGGCCATCTGGGTCCAGCGTGAGCCGTTGCCGTGGACTATCGTGCCGTTGCGGCCGACCGCGTACATGTCGTCGGGTGCGGATCCCCAGATTCCGTTGAGATGATAATCCGGCGTGCCGCATAGCGCGAAATCGTAGCTGTCGTAGGTGTGGTGCAATATCGTGCTCGCGCTCAGCATGTAGATGTCGTCCGCGGCGCAGCCGCTGATGCTGGTGTACATCTGGGACGAGGGTACGGACAGGTAATGCCATCCTTCCGGATCATGCGCATAGAACACTCCGGACGGAGTATTGCGGCCGACGACGTAGATGCTTCCCTCCTCGAAGCCCCAGACCTGGTAGAAGATGGTGTAGATGTTGAAGCTGGTCGTCGACCAGATCGCGCCGTCGTAATGCCGCCAGGAGCCGTTGGCGCCGACCAGGTTGACGTCGTTCTCCGAGTTCACGCATACGCCCCAGTATTCGGTTGGATACGTCGAGGTGGAGCCGTCGAAACCGCCGGCGTATTTGGTCCAGGCCTGGCCGTCGTAGTGGAAGATGTACCCTTTGTATCCGACCGCGTAGACGTCGTTGCCCGAACTGCCTTCGATGTCGCGCATATCGAAGTCGTCCCAGGTGGACGTGTAGTCGGGCAGCAGGGTCGAGCTCCAGTTCTGGCCGTTATAATGCAGCACGTGGTTGTTGTGGCCGACTGCGAAAAGATCGCTCAGCGAACTGCCCCAGATGCTGTTGATCTCCCAGTTGACCCCCGTTGTCATCTGGGTCCAACCGGACCCGTCATCTTGCATGATGACGCCGCTCTTGCCGCCGACGAAGACGTCGTCCTCGCCGATGCCCCACACGAATTCGAGGTCGCCGCCGGGGCCGACGTATGAGCGTTCCCAGGTCTGGCCGTCGTAATGAAGGAACATGCCGTCGTCGCCCACCGCGTAGACGTCGTCGGTGGCGCGCACCCAGATGTCGTTGAGAAAGTCGAAGCTCACCGCCTGCAGATCCCAGGCCGCTGCGTCGGGATCGGGGCCGGGGCCCGGGCTGATCGAATCGTCGCTGCAGGATACGAAGAACAGCATCGCCGCCGCGCAAAGCAGCAACGGAATCGATTTGCCGATTGATTTCGGGTTCATTGCGAACTCCCTTTCCCGGCTTCAGACGCCGGAAATCACTGATCGAAATAGGTCGACACCGGAACGGTCGTCGCGGTCCTGTGGGTCGCCGAGGCGATCGAATCAGGATCGAAGCCGTATCCCCAATCGGTGAACGGATCGCCGTTCTCGTCGATGAACCGGAATTCCTCGACCAGGGACCACACCGTGTAGGCGAGATTCTTGTCGGCTTCGGGGCTGATCGTGAAGGTTTCGGTCGTCGTTTCCTCGCTGGAATAAGTGGTTTCCGTTGACTCGGACCACTCGAATTCGGTGCGCACCGACACCGAGAAGCTGACGAACCAGGATCCCGACATCGAGGCTTCCATGCCCAGGGTCTTGGTGAACGACTCGGCCCGGGTTTCGCTCATGCCGGTAGTGACCGACCGCTCGACCGATGTCTCGATGCCGCCGGCGTAGTACTCGACTTCGCCCAACCGGACCCAGTAGCGGATGTATTGCAGGGTCGGCCGGTCGCCCAGGGGATAGGCCCGCATCGGCACCACCGGGAACGATCCTCCGCCGTCCCACACCTGGATGTCGATCATCGGCTCGGCGGCGATCGAATCATCCTCGATCAGCGGATAGCGCCGGATCCCGGACGGGTCGGCCACCTCCGGACTCCGGACCAGGGAGTACAGCGTGTCCGGCTCGAGGTCGTAGGCCGGAGACGGGAACCGCGCCGCCTGGACGATGGGATAGAAATTGGTGGGAATGCAGGTGGCCACTACCAGTTCTGCGGATTTCACCGGGACGTCGGGATCGCCGTAGAAGGTAGGCTCGGGAATTGGCGGGACGGTCAGATCATCGGGGCCGGGGCTGACTCCGTCGTCACTGCATCCAACCCCCCAAAGCATGACTGCGATCAGAGCGACGAGCGGCCAAGCGGCTTTTTGTCTCATCGGTGATACCTCTCGGAACGGGAAAAGCGGGCATGATGAAAAAGCGGTTCATTCGCTGAACTCTCCAGGAGATAATTGGCAGTTTTTTTGAATCGACGGCGCCGGGAAGCCCCCCTGACACCGCAGCGATCAGATGGTATTGAATATTCAAATTCCGGTCAACCGATAAACCGGTTCTGCTTTTGCGGGTATGGGAAATCACTGCTGACGGTTGCCTGGGTGGTTTTGCCGGATTGACAGTCCAATTGAGATGTCGTAATATCATCCACCAACCGAACCTCTAGGAGATCGCGAAATGCGCGTCCGCAACATCATCGTCAACCCTTGGTGGTGGCCCAACGGCCGGACGGTGAGGTGCGCCCCTTAGGATCGGGCAAATAGAAGCATCCACCGCCGGTCTCATCCCGAGGCCGGCGGTTTTTTTGTGTTTTAGACCGTCACCCACTGGAAACAATGTCACCGAACCGAGACAGGAGAGAAGTCATGGCCATCGCGCTGAGGAAGAATCACGAACTGCCCGACGAGAACGGATTCTTCGGTCCCTACGGCGGCAGATTCGTGCCGCCGCCCTTGGAGCAACCCCTGGCCGACCTGGAAGCAGCTTTCCGGGATCTGCGATTCGACCAGGATTTCCTCGCCGAGTTCGCGAGCGAGCTGCGGCATTATTGCGGCCGGCCGTCGCCGCTGTACCACGCCGAGCGGCTCAGCGAACATATCGGGGCCACGGTGCTGCTCAAGCGCGAGGATCTGAACCATCTCGGCGCGCATAAGCTGAACAACTGCCTCGGCCAGGCGCTGCTCGCGCGAAAAATGGGCAAGACCAAGCTCATCGCCGAGACCGGGGCCGGGCAGCACGGCGTGGCCACGGCCGCGGTCGCCGCCCGATTCGGGATGGACTGCGACATCTACATGGGGGCTGAGGATATGCGCCGCCAGGCTCCGAACGTGCGGCGCATCCGGCTGATGGGTGCGCGGGTGATCGCGGCCGAGAGCGGCGACAAGACCCTGACCGCGGCCGTCGACGAGGCGATCACCGCCTGGGTCGGCGAGGTGGAAAGCGCCCACTACCTGCTGGGATCGGTGGTGGGGCCGCATCCGTATCCGCTGATCGTGCGCGAGTTCCAATCGGTCATCGGACGCGAAGCCCGGGCCCAATGCCTCGAGATGTTCGGCAGGCTGCCAGATCTGCTGGTGGCCTGCGCCGGGGGCGGCAGCAACGCCATCGGACTTTTCGCCGAGATGCTGGACGATCCCGAGGTGCGGATGATCGGGGTGGAGGCCGCAGGTTCGGGCATCGATACTAATCGCCACGCGGCCACCCTCAGCACCGGCGAGCCGCGGGTCCTGCACGGCATGAACACCTACGCGGTGCCCGAGGGGGCGGTCGGGGCGGAGGGCAACCACTGCATCGCCGCCGGCCTGGACTATCCCGGCATCGGTCCCGAGCACAGCTATCTGAAGGATTCGGGCCGGGTCGAGTATCACGCGGCGACCGACGCCGAGGTGATGGAGTCGTTCGAGCGGCTCTGCGGGCTGGAAGGCATCATCCCGGCCTTCGAGAGCGCCCATGCCTTGGCCTATCTGGAGAAATTGCGCGGGGAGGTCTCGTCCGGGACCATCGTGGTGGTGAACCTCTCCGGCCGCGGCGACAAGGATCTGGAGGAATATGCGCGGTTGGCGGGGGATGGCTAGCGGAATCCCCAGAGCATATTCGACACCAGCGAGAACAGGGGCACCGCGACCACGACTATAGCCAGTCCGACGTGGTGCCCCCAGCCCAGTACCGATGTCGACATGTACATCAGTCCCATGTTCAGCAGCACCCCGGTCACGGCCGTGACGCCGTAGCGGAACACGTATCTGCCGTGGCGTCCGGCGAGACGGAAGGTCCACGAATGGTTGAGCAGATACGAAAACGCGAAAGCGGTGAGGAAGGCGGGCACGGTCGCCGGCGTCGGGGCCACGCCGATTACGTCGGTCAGGATCAGGAACACGATCGCGTGGACGCAGGTCGCGCCGGCCCCGACCACTCCGAAGCGGATTATCTTGCCCTGGGTTTCGCGCGATATGGGCAGCCGGTCCAGAACCGCGGCCAGACGATCTTCCAGATTCATCGAATCTCCGCCCGGCTCTCTGTCGGGGCCGTCTGATCATCCGCTCCGCCGTAGGTCCGGCGCACGATGTAGAGCGGCCGGCGCTTGGCCTCGTCGAAGATGCGGCCGATGTATTCGCCGAGGATGCCGATGCCCAGCAGTTGGATTCCGCCGAGGAACAGTATGATCACCATCAACGAAGCATATCCCGGCACGTCCACGCCGCGCAGCAGGGTCCGCAGCAGCATATACGCCATGTAGATCAACGAGATCGCCGCTATCGAAGCGCCGGTGTAGGTCCAGAATTTCAACGGAGCGATGCTGA
>CAZYDJ010000125.1:0-7518 GCA_964646035.1 uncultured Fibrobacteraceae bacterium
ACGCCGCGTTGCGGGCGCCCTTGTACAGGTAGTATCCCAGCAACACGAAGCAGACCAGGGTCACGACCGCGGACAGAGGGTTGGCCTCGATCCAATGCGTCATGCCCAGAGCGTGCTCGACGCTCCAACCGGACTCGCCGGTGGAGCTGATGCCCACGAACCTCACGATGGCTGCGATGACTCCCATGATGGCGCCGCCGGCGACGAAGCCGCTGGCCATCAGGGTGCCCTTCTCGCGCCGCTTGCCCTGCTGCTCCTTCGAACCGCCGTTGGTCACGAAGTAGGCGATCAGGCCGCCGGCCAGAACCGGCGTGTTGACCGACATCGGCAGGTACATGCCCAGGGCGAAAGCCAGGGCGGGCAATCCGGTCCACTCGAGAATCAGGGCCATGAAGATGCCGGCCATGTACAGCAGCCACGGAGCGGGCTGGCCGGTCATCAGGGGCTCGATCACGGCGGCCATGGCGTTGGCCTGGGGGGCCGGCAGGCCGCCCTCGGCGAAGCCGTAGGTCTTGTCCAGCAGCATGATCACCAGGGTCACCGAGATCGCCGAGACGAAGGTGCCCAGGAACTTCCACTTCTGCTGGGTGGCCGGCGTGGTGCCCAGCCAGTAGCCGATCTTCTGGTCGCTGACGAAGCCGCCGCTCATGCTCAGCGCGGTGCAGACCACGCCGCCGATCAGCAGGGCGGCCACGATGCCGCTCTCGCCCTCGACGCCGACGGCCTTCAGGATGACCGAACTGATGATCAGGGTCATCAGGGTCATGCCCGAAACCGGGTTGGTGCCGACGATGGCGATGGCCCGGGCGGCGACGGTGGCGAAGAGGAAGGCGATGCCGGCGACGATCAGCAGGCCGGTGACCGACTGGCCGAAGTTGACGCCGGGGACCAGGAACAGGAAGAAGGCGAAGATGGCGGCCAGACTGATGATGATCAGCGAGGTCACCAGGTTCATCGACAGATCGCGCTGGGTGCGCTCTACCACGACCTTGCCGTCGATCGAGGAGCTGTCGGCCTTGGCGCCGCCGGCTGCCAGTTTGAAGGCGCCGACGATGATGCTGCGGCTCTTCCAGACGCCGATCAGGCCGGCCATGGCGATGGCCCCGATACCTACCGGACGCACGAAGTTGGCGAAGATGTCGGGCGTGCTCAGCGCGTCCAGGGCCTCGATCTTGTAGACCTCGCCGCCAATGTTGACGCCCTTGCCCAGGATGCCGACCATCGGCACCATCACGAACCAGCTCAGGAACGAGCCGCAGGCGATGACCAGGGCATAGCGCAGGCCGATGATGTAGCCAAGGCCGATGATGGCGGCCTCGGTCATCATGTGGAACTCGAGCCGCACTTTCGACGAAACCGTCTCACCCCATTTGAAGGCGGTGGTGACGAAGGTCTCCCGCCACAAACCGAAGGTCTGCGAGAGCAGCTGGTACCCCGCGGCGATGAAGCCGGACTTGATCAGGATGCTGGCCTGGCCGCCGCCGGACTCGCCGGCCATCAGCACCTCGGTCGATGCGGTGGCCTCGGGGAACGGGAATTCCCCGTGCATATCCTTGACGAAGTAGCGGCGGAAGGGGATCAGGAACAGGATGCCGATGAAACCACCGAGCAGCGAGGCCAGGGCCATCTGCACGAAGTTGGTCTTGTCGGCCAATCCCAGGATATAGATCCCCGGCAGGGTAAAGATCGCGCCGGCGACGACTACGCCGGACGCCGAGCCGATCGACTGGATCATCACGTTCTGTTGCAGCGCGTCCTTCTTCTTGAGCGAACTGCTCAGGCCGATGGCCAGGATCGTGATCGGTATAGCTGCTTCGAATACCTGGCCGATCTTCAGTCCCAGATAGGCGCAGGCGGCGGAGAAGAGCACCGCGTAGAACAGACCCCAGAAGAGGGCGTACGGCGTCAGCTCGGGCATGATCTTGGCTGCCGGAACTATGGGTACGAATTCCTCACCGGGATTCAGTTTGCGGTACGCATTCTCCGGCAGTCGTTTGGCGTTGCCACTGACGTCCATAAAACCTCCAGAAATGCCGCGGATGTGGGCGGGCGAGGCCGCTGGAAAGCGACCGAATGCAGGAAAGCTAGCACGGTCGACAATGGCAAACAAGAAAAGTTGACCGGAGGCGAACTTGATCTGGCCGATTCCGCGAGATACATTTGTCACTAGCGCTGAAGTGTCGACCGCCGAATTATCCCCGAAATGATCGCCGGGCCTGGCGCCCCCACCCTTAAGCGATTCGATAAAAAGGAGATACAATAATATGCTCGAGCGAAAGCCGGACTCCCGATTTCCCACCCTGGTCGAGCGGTTTGTGAAGTACGCGGAGATCAACACCCAAGCCGTGGAGGGTTCCGACTCCTACCCTTCCTCGGCCTGCCAATTGGATTTGGCCCGGGTGCTGGTCGAAGAACTCAAGGAATTGGGTCTTGCCGACGCCGGAATGGATAAATACGGCTACGTGACGGCTACCCTGCCGGCCAACGACTCCGCCATGGCCAAGGTGCCGGCGATCGGATTCATCTCCCACATGGACACCTATCCCGAGGTTTCCGGCGAGAACGTCAAGCCCACCTTCCATGAGAATTATCCCGGCGGCGACATCGAATTGCCGAACGGCCCGACGATCACGGTGAAGGACAACCCGTACCTGAACGAGTGCATCGGCGAGACCATCATCACCAGTGACGGCACCACCCTGCTCGGCGCCGACGACAAGGCCGGCATCGCCGAGATCATGGAAGCGCTGACCCGCATGATCGAGAATCCGGAGTTCAAGCACGGCACGATGAAAGTCGCCTTCACTCCCGACGAGGAAATCGGCGCGGGCGTGAAGTACTTCGACATCAAGAAGTTCGGGGCCAAGGTGGCCTACACGATGGACGGCGGGCGCCGCGGCGAGGTTGAGAACGAGACTTTCTGCGCGGACAGCGCGATCGTCACCATCACCGGACGCGACATCCATCCCGGCTATGCGAAGGACAAGATGGTTCCCGCGGTCAAGGTCGCGTCGGAATTCGTCGCCTTGCTGCCCAAGGACATGGCTCCCGAGACCACCGAGGGAATGCAGGGTTATATCCACCCGATCGGCATCGAAGGCAACACCAGCAAGGCCGTGGTCACCCTGCTGATCCGCGACTTCAACGCAGCCGAGCTCGGCCCCAAGGCCGACTTGATCCGCGAGAAGGCGGACGCCGCCTGCGCGGCCTGGCCCGGCGCCAAGGCCGATATCGAGATCAAGGAATACTACCGGAACATGAAGTACGACCTGGAGAAGGAGCCGCGGGCCACCGAATACGCCATCGAGGCCATCAAGCGGGCGGGGATAAAGCCCGTGCTCGGCTCGATCCGCGGCGGAACCGATGGTTCCAACCTCTCGACCCGGGGTCTGCCCACGCCGAACATCTTCACCGGCGAGCAGAGCTTCCACAGCCTCGGCGAGTGGGTCTGCACCAAGGACATGGAACTGGCCACCAGAACCATCCTGCAGACGATCGCCGTCTGGGCGGAAAAAGAAAGCTGATCCGGCTTTTGCGTGGGCCCGGCGCATTGCGTCGGGCCCTTTTTCCTGCCTGCCGGTCCGGGACAGCGATTATCGACTCTCAAATCCAGATCTTATTTCCAGAAACCGCCTTGCATAATTCGTCATACGAAACTAGACTTAGTTACTCTTGATTATGCCGACACGGCCCCCAAGGGATCCGATTCCAGTTTCGGGGGCGCCATGAAAGGAAACAGCGATGAAACGCTTAGCAACCCCGTTATTGATGGTTGGACTGCTGCTGGCCTTCTCCGTGCCTGCCCTGTCCGGTCCCTTTTGCGACAAGGACAAGGTGGCCACCACGGCCCAGGCCGCCACTGCGGCCAAGACGTGCTGCTCGGGCGAGAAAGTAGCCGCCGACGCCAAATGTTGCGGCTCCGCCGACGCCAAGTGCGCGGCTGATTTCGCCAACCTGGTCTGCAGCCCCAAGTGTTCCACGGGTGAGACCTCCTGCGAGGGATGCCTGAAGATGCGCACGGCCGCCCGCGCCGAAGCCTGCGCCAAGTCCTGCGCCGCCGCCGGTAAGACAGCCGATTGCCGGACCAAGTGCAGCGGCGAGCTCAAGACCGCCTGTTGCCCCTCCGTTTCTGAGGGCAAGAGCTGTGTCTGCCCCAAGGACGGAACCGAGAAGAAGGCCGAGTCGGCAAAGAAGAAGGCCTGATCAAGGGATCAACCGCCGCGCCCCCCGTGTAATGCGGGGGGCGCTTTTTTATTGGATGTAGTGATCCCATTATGATATCATAAACATATCATTGACCGCTACCCGATCCCGGAGGCCGATCCGACATGACCACTGAAAAAGAATTGAAGGTCCCTTCAGGCTGGCCAATGCTGGCGCTGATAATCATCCTGCACATCGCTTCGGTGCTGGCCGTCATCAGGTTCGCGAACCAAGGGGTGGTTCTGGGGATCATCGGCGGCATCGTCTTGACCATCATCGCCATCATTCTGGATTGCGGATTCTTCACTATCGAGCCCAATGAATCGAAGGTCGTGCTGCTCTTCGGGTCCTACAAGGGCACCGTGAAGCAGAACGGATTCTGCTGGGCCAACCCGTTCTTCTCCAAAGCCACGATCTCGCTGCGGGCCAGGAATCTGAACGGCGAGAAGCTGAAGGTGAACGATCTGGACGGCAATCCCATCGAGATCGCCGCGGTCGTCGTCTGGAAGGTGCGCGAGACCGCCCAGGCCGTCTTCGACGTGGACGACTTCGAGGAATACGTCCAGACCCAGAGCGAGGCCGCCGTCAGGCATCTGGCCAGCGCCTACCCCTACGACGGGCCCGAGGACATGCTGACCCTGCGCGGCACCACCGAGGAGCTCAACGAGAGGCTCGAGAAGGAACTCCACGAACGGCTCTCCCGGGCCGGGATCGAGGTCGTCGAGGCGCGGCTCAGCCATCTGGCCTATTCGCCGGAGATCGCCGGCGCCATGCTGCAGCGCCAGCAGGCCAGCGCAGTGGTCGCGGCCCGCCAGAAGATCGTCGAGGGAGCCGTCGGCATGGTCGAGATGGCGCTGGCCGAGCTCAAGACCAAGCAGATGATCGAGTTGGACGAGGAGCGCAAGGCGACAATGGTCAGCAACCTGCTGGTCGTGCTCTGCAGCGAGCACTCGGCCCAACCCGTGATCAACACCGGCACGCTTTACCAGTAGGAGGCGGCCATGACTACCCTTTACCGCTCCCGCCAGGTGAGCTGGGTACCGACAGCCATGGTCATGATGATCCTGGTCGTGGCCGCCGTCCTGAGCGTCGGCGACCAGGACGACGGCGCTCCGTGGTGGTTCTTCGCGATAGTCGGGCTGGCCTTGATCCCGTTCAGCGTGATGAACCTGACCGTGAACCGCGAGCACCTGCGCATCGTCTTCCTGCTGGGAGTCCCGCGCTGTACGGTGCCGATACCGGATATCGTAACCTGCGAGATCTACGAGGCCTCCGGACTGCAGCGCCTGAACTTCGGCGTCAAGCCGATGCAGGGACGCTTCCAGATGTCCGGTAGCAGGGGCGTTGTCATCGCCCGCAGGCGCGGAGTGCCGATCACCCTGAGCGATCCCGATCCGAAGAAGCTGTCGCGAGCCGTGGCGAAGGCCCGCGAACGTCACGCCCAGATCCACGGAGTTGATTAGATGGCCGTCCGCAAGGCCTTTCCCCTGCGCATCAGTCCCGAACTCTATGAGGAGTTGCGGCGATGGGCGGAAACGGAGTTCCGCAGCGTGAACGGGCAGATCGAATTCCTGCTCCGCGACGCGGTGCGCCGCAAAAGGGGCGGCGCAGCGGCAGAGCCGCAGAATCGGCCCGGCCGCGTCGATTGAGAGAAAACCCGGGGACGGCAGGCCGTCAATCCCGCGGCGGCTCCAGGCCGTATTCGCGGATCTTGCGCCAGAGCGTCGTGCGGTCGATGCCCAGGCGGCGGGCGGCGCGGCTGCGGTTCCATCCCGCCCTTTCCAGAGCGGCGGCGATCACGGTTTTTTCGTCGTCGCTGTGCCGGGGCACGTCGCGGATCGCCCCGTCGCTCCTGCGCCCCGCATCGGCAATCTCGGGCGGCAGATGACGGGGTTCGATGACGCCGCCTCGCGCCAGCACCACAGCGTGCTCGACCGCGTTCTCCAGTTCACGCACGTTGCCCGGCCAGCGATGGGCCATCAACGCGGCCATGGCCGCGGGGCCCACCGACAGCGGGCCTGCTTCGGCATGATGTTCCAGGAAATGCCCGATCAGCAGCGGGATGTCCTCGCGCCTTTCGCGCAGAGGCGGCACCGCCAGGCCGACCACCTTGATCCGGTAGTAGAAATCCTCGCGGATCCCGCCGTCGGACATCAAGGCCTCGATGTCACGGTTGGTGGCGGTAATGATGCGCACGTCGACCGGGACGGGCTTGTTGTCCCCGACCCTCTCGATCACTTTCTCCTGCAGCACCCGCAAGAGCTTGACCTGGACCGCCGGGCTGACGTCCCCGATCTCGTCCAGGAAAAGCGTGCCTCCGGACGCCTCCTCGAAACGGCCGCGCCGGTCCGCGACGGCTCCGGTGAAAGAACCGCGGACATGGCCGAAGAGTTCGGATTCCAGCAGGGTCTCCGGCAGCGCCGAGCAATTGACCATCACGAACGGCCCCTCGGCCCGATTGCCGGCGTTATGGATGGCCCGCGCCACCAGTTCCTTGCCGGTGCCGGTCTCGCCCCGGATCAGCACCGAGGCTCCGCTGGGCGCCACGTCCTCGATCAACCCGAAGAGTTCGCGCATCCGGCGGTTGTCGCCGATCATGCCGCCGAAACGCCGTCGGTCTACCTGCTTGCGCAGCGTCGTGACCTCGGTGACGTCGCTCATGATCAATGCGGTGCCGGCGACGGGGCCCGCGCCGGATGATCCCAGCGAGCGCAGCGGCACGGTTCGGATCAGGACCTGGCCGGAGCGCCCGGAGCCGAGGTCGATCGCGGCCTGGTAGCCGGTGATCGGTTCGCCGGTCAGGACGGTCCGGGCGAGACAGTCGCGAGGACATGAATCCGGGCCGAATACCTCGCAGGCATCCTTCCCGATCAGATCGCCGGCATCTACGCCGAGCAGTTCCATGGCGGCGCGATTGGCTGCTATCAGGCGCAGGTCCGCGTCCACGGCCAGGACCGCCTCGCCCAACGCGTCGAGGATGTCCTGAACGCTTTGCGGATCGAAGCGGCAGAGCCGGCCCAAGCCTCCGCTCGCGGCGTCGTTGTTCTTGTCGGCCATCTTCAGATCCTTCCGATCGACTATCCGGAGTGATGCATACAACTATTATGTTGCAACTATTATGTTGCTGCAACACCATACATCGCTGAGAACACGGCGCGGAAGCTGTTCCGCAGCTTCTCCGAAAATATATCCAACAAATTAAACTGTTATTACAAAGAAACTTGTGAAATTAGACAATTAAAGTTATCTTTAGGATTAATTCTGGCACATAGACTGCAATAAGCCGAACCAATAACAGGCATCACCCCCGGCAGA
>CAZYDJ010000126.1:0-7363 GCA_964646035.1 uncultured Fibrobacteraceae bacterium
CGTGCGCATAGCCTTTTTTCAGCTTGTGGATGATGGTTGCCTGCTGAAAAAAGCTGAACGGATCGGCATAGTGCTGCACCTCGCGGAATAAATCCGCAGGGTGGGCGAGCAGACGTCGATCGAACCCCCGTGGGCGGTGTCGATGAAGGGGTAGCCGCCGTTGAAGAATATATCGCCGGTGTGAACAACGTTGTCGCCGGGAAAATGCACCCAGAGATCGGTGTCGGTATGGGCATCCGCCACATGGCGGATCCGGATCTCCCGCCCTCCCCAGTACAGGTCCATGCCGTCCTCCAGGCAGATGTCCGGCAACTGGGACTCGGGCGCCGCCTCGGTATCGTGATCCGGCACATCGAAGTGTTGCGGCGCGGACATGTGCGCGCGGGTGGCGGAGTGGGCGATGACCACGGCTCCCTGTTCCTTGAGCGCCGAGTTGCCTTCGACATGGTCGAAATGCCAGTGGGTGTTGACCACGAGCCGGACCGCCCCGGATTCAAGGCCGGCGACCGCGGCGTGGAGCTTTTCGCTCATCCCGGCGCAATCCGAATCGATCAGCACGACCCCTTCGGCGGCGGCGCAGGCGACCACGTTGCCGCCGGCCCCCTGCAGCATGGACAGGCCATCGGCCAGGGGCCGGACCGCTATTTCGATATTATCGAATCGGTCTGCCCGGGCGGCGCCCGTGATCAATGTGACAATCACCATGACCGCGAATCCGGCCATGACCGGCATACGTCCTGATCTGTTCATTCCATCCTTCTCCTGTCACAGTTCCACCACCGCGACGGCGGCATTCACCGCCGCTCCAGCATCCGCTCAACACCGAGAATACAGCCCCGGGCGATCCCGCGCCACGACGGTATCCGGGAGATCGGATCCGAAGCCCCTGTGCTAGTATGCGATTCAAATCCGAACCGGAGGTTTCCCCATGCGCAAGCTGACAACCGTCCTGACGCTGCTCTGTCTCGCGTCCATCGCGTTGACCGCGGCGGCCGCACCCGTCTCCCGCATCTCGCCGGTGCGGCCGGTATCGACCTATTCCATCGTGGCCCGGGATCCGGTGACCGGCGATATGGGCGTGGCCGTCCAGTCGCATTGGTTCAGCGTCGGAGCCGTGGTGCCCTGGGCCCGCTCCGGTGTCGGCGCGGTCGCCACGCAGTCGATGGTGGACCCCAGCTACGGTCCGCTGGGGCTGGAGTTGATGGCCGCCGGCCGCGGCGCCGAGGCGACCCTGGCCGCGCTGCTGCTGGCGGATGAGCATTCGGATATCAGGCAGGTCGGCATGGTCGACGCCAAGGGCATCGCCGTCTCCCACACCGGAGATCGCTGCATCGAGGCGGCGGGACATGTAGTCGGAGACGGTTTCGCGGTCCAGGCCAACCTGATGGGTCCGGATACGGTGCCCGCGGCCATGGCGGAAGCCTATCGCAAGGCCGACGGCCCCCTCGCCGAGCGGATGGTGGCGGCCCTGGCCGCGGCCCAGGCCGAGGGCGGCGACATCCGCGGGCGCCAGTCGGCGGCCCTGATCGTGGTGAGGGCCGAACCGAGCGGCCAGGCCTGGAACGACGTCCTGGTGGATCTGAGAGTAGAGGATCATCCCGATCCGGTGGTGGAGTTGAAAAGGCTGCTGCGCCTGCACCGGGGCTACGAACAGATGAACGCCGGCGACCTGGCCGTCGAGAAGAACGACCTCGAGGGGGCCGAAACCGCCTATGCGGCGGCCGAGAGCATCCTGGGCGACAATCTCGAAGCTCGTTACTGGCATGCGGTGGCCATGGTCAACGCGGGAGAAATCGAACGCGCGCTGCCCATCTTCGCCGCGATATTCGCCAAGGGGGAAAACTGGCGCATCCTGACCCCGCGGCTGGTGAAATCGGGATTCCTGGAGGCGGACCCGGAAAATCTGGCGCGGATCATGGCCGCCGACGATTGATTCGATTCCGGCCGGCAATAGTTGAAAGCCAGATTTCGATTGCCGTAATCTCTTTAGAAATGGCAATATTGCTGGGTGTACTTCAGGGATTGCGCGGCTTCGCGGGAAATGTCGCATCTCAATCAGCAAAGGCTTTCGAAATGAAAATCATTGATAGCCGCTTGGCCGGAACATCGCTGGTCCTCGCCGTGATGCTCCTGGCCGGAACCGCCCCGGCCCAGGTCCCCAACACCATCGAACTGACAGCGAATTGCGAGAACGGGCAGATCAACGTCCACGTCGACATGAATATCGGCGGCGTGTTGCCGGCCGAATGGATCGGTTGGATCGTAGTCCGCGAAGACCTGGGGGAATGCAGCGCTGATCAGGCCATAACGGGGTTGCTGCCCTTCCCCGCAGGAGAGATCAGTTACGATTTCTACGACAGCCCGGGGAGCGTCGACCTCCATCACAAGTACCGGGCATTCGCTCTCGACGCCCAGGCCGTTCATTACTCGTTCAACACGCCCGATTTCCCGCCGGCTTATTACTCCTTCGACTACGCGACCTGCGGCGAAGGCCCGGCCGTGGAGGGAGAGTTGATCGACCTCGGCTGGACCCTGGGAATCGACATCTGTCCCAACGAGTGCTGGCCCCGGATCGCCTTCCTCTCCGGTTACGATGCCGAGTTGGAATCTCATCTCGGCACCGGCGAAACGCTGGCGCTATACGGCCGGATCGACGCCGATTTCGAAGGGCCGTATTTGAACGTGGACTCTTGGCGGGTCATCCCCGATTGCGGACCGGTGGCGAACACTCCCACTTCATGGGGCGCGGTCAAGGGACGCTATTTCTGATCGCGGGGAAATCGCTGATTTCGCGGAGGCCGGGCGAAATCGCCCGGCCTTTCCGTCATCAGCTTCGGCCGGCGATCCGCTTCAGTCGACGTACCGGGCCGCGACTTCGCGGATACCCCGGCGGCAGGCGGCGCAGAACGGCTTGAGACCCTTGCTGAACATGATGCAATCCGGCTCGGCGCGGTACATCCCCTCGGAGCAGTAGCCCGCCCCCTCGTAGACGCCCACCTGACCGAGCAGGCCGGTGTCCGCCAGCCAGGCGTCCATCTCCCGCTGATGGGTGAGCGACAGTTCCTCGCCCTCGGCCTTGGCCGTCGCGACCTCGTCGGCCGGGGCTCCGCCGCGCATCAATTTGCCGATGCGGTCGTTGATCTCGCCCCGGCGCTGCTGGTACTCGGCGTCCATGGCGTCGTACTCGGCCTTGGGCCATTCGGACGGCACCGCGGCGCCGTCCGGCAGCAGATCGTCCCACTTCGGCCGGCCGTCGGGCTTCAGGGCCGTGATGTTGCGCTCGCCCGGTTCGACGTCGCGGGAGTAGAAGTCGGTATACGCGGTGCTGGACGAGTAGTATTCGTCGGCCAGTCCGGCGAAGCCGTGGCCGAACTCGTGCACGAAGACGTAGTCGCTCCACTGGTTGTCGCTGGTGAAGACGTTGAACAGGTTATAGATGCCGCCGCCCCCATAGCGCACATGGTTGACCATGATGCTCAGCACGTCGTAGGGGACGCAGGCGGCCACGTCGCGGATGGCGCGGTTGTCCTCGGTCAGCAGGTAGCGCTCCGATCCCAGCGAATCGAAGGTGCAGCCCAGGGCCGTATTGCGATGAACGCCCCGGCTGGGCTCGTCGCATCCGCCCTGCTGCGACGGCTTCATCACTCCCCAGATGTTGAAGTTCTCCCGCAGCGACGCGAACGGCTCCTGGCCGAGCAGTGTCTCGGCGAATCGGATCACGTCGGCGCGGAATTTAGCCTCGTCATCCGCGGTGTAGCCCTCGCCCAGGATCGCCACATCCACTCTCCCGCGCGGATCGCCGTGAACCGCCGCCTCGACCACGATCACGTCGGCCGGCCGCGGTTCGGTCCTGATCTCCCAGGATGCGGGGTCGATCGGCGTGCGGAATACCTCGCCCAGCTTCCCGTCCTTGCCGCGGACCAGAAGCGCGAACTCGACCGGGTGTTTCGGGAAAGGCGCCCGGACCGTCTCGTGATAGGTGCGGCGCACGCCTTCGGCCGCGGGCCCGGTGGTGCGCCACTCGCCGAAGTAGGAATCGAAACCGCGCGACCACAGCAGGTCGCCCGAGGCGTCGTCGTAGAGGCGGGCCTCGTAGCGGCCGAGATCCATATCGTCGACCGGACGCGCCCGGCCGCCGGACCAGACGTCCTCCCGGTACAACCGGTCGAGCGAGACTATCTCCTCATCAGCCGCTCCGGTGTGGTTGTAGTCTATGCGCAGGGTGGCGTCGACGAAGTGGTCCGCGAAAACGGGCTGGTCGGCGGCGCGGACGGAGCCGGCAGCCAAGGCCATCGCGGCGAAGATCAACAGCTTGCGGATCACGATATGCTCCTCGTTTCCTTTGTCGGACCGCGGCCGGCGCCCAGACGGGCGAACCGCATCAATGGAAAACAATGTGCGCGGCGATCAGTCCGGCGCCCAGCAGAACGCCCAGCCAGCCGATGCGCCGGTCGGCGACGTGGATCAGGCGTTGGTCCAGCCGCAGGCCGTTGCGCCGGATGGTGGGCAGGGCCACCACCAGGAACGCCGCGATTATGATCACGCCGGTCAGGATCAGGTACGGCGTACCGGCGAAGACCAGGTTCAGCGCGATGGTCAGCGGGATGGTCAGCAGCAACGCCCACAGCACCAGGCGACGCGACGGATTGCGCAGGAACACCGCCGCGGAGATCAGCACCACGAAGCCGTTCTTGATGAAGTAACTCGTCTTCTTGAAAAACGGGTCGAGCGGAAAGGACGGGTTGTCCAGCTTCACCCAAGTGAAGACGAAGCCGAAAAGCACGCCGATCGCGAGCGTCCACAGGATGGCCCGCCGACCGACCGCGACGACCTGGGCGTCGGTGGCGTCGGGCCGCAGCCGCCGCTTGTAGATGTCGACCGACCACAGCGTCGAGATCGAGTTGAAGATCGAATCGACCGAGCTCATCAGCGAAGCGAAAAGCCCGCACAGCACCAGTCCCTTCACCCCCGGCCGCAGCAGCAGATCGACGATCTTCAGGTAGGCCTGGTCGGGATCGGCGAGCTGGCCTTCGCTGCCCAGGATGCCGACCAGGGCGATGCCCGGCACGACCAGCATCCCGGCCGTGATGAACTTGAAGAAGCCGCCGACCAGCAATCCGGCCTGGGCGTGGCGCAGGCTGCGGGCGGCCAGCGAACGCTGCAGGATCACCTGGTTGCAACCCCAGTACTGCAGGTTCAGCAGGTTCATGGTGATGATGCCCAGCCAGGGCAGTTGCTTGTGCGTGTTCGGCAGATGCAGATGCATCCGGTCGCCGGTCACGGTCATCAGGGCGTCCCATCCGCCCAATGCGTGGACGGCCAGCCCGGCGACGGTCAGCCCGCCGCCGAGCAGCAGCACGAACTGCACCATGTCGGTGCGCACAACCGCGCCGAGACCGCCGAAATAGGTGTAGACCGCCGAGAAACCGCCCAGCAATACGATCATCACGCAGATGCGCAGCGCCGGCGTGGCCCCGACCACGGCCTGCAGGGAATCGCCGAAGATTATCTCCAGGGAATATCCGCCCCAGAACAGCGCCGCGCCCAGGTAGAGCGTGCCGTAGAGGAACATCGAAAGCAGCGAGTAGGCGGTCGCCACCTGCGGACCGAACTTCATCTCGAAGTACTGGGTGATGGTGACGACCCGCGCCCGCAGGTAGATCGGCACGAAGACGAAGGCGGCCAGGATCAGGCCGAAGACGGCGTTGAGCTCGAAGTTGGCCTGGGCCAGGCCGAAAGCGTAGGCGGAACCGATCACCGCCAGGAAATGGCCGGCGTGCAGGTTGGTGGCGATTGTCGAGGCGGCTATGGAATACCACTTCAGGCTGCGGCCGCTGACGAAATACTCCTCGGCCGTGGCGTCCTTCTTCAGGCGCGCGCGGACGGCCACGGTCATGACCGCGGCGAAGTAGCCCAGGATGATCAGCGCGTCGAGCATCCCGGAACACTAGCCCGGTGCGACGCATCTGCCAACCGCGACCTGGCTTGGCTTTGCCCTCGAAGCCGAACGGTGGTAGCCTCGGACCGCCGAACCGTACCTGTTCAACGATTTCCGCCGGAGGCAGAATGATGTTCATCGCCACACGCCGTCTTTCCCTCGTTGCCGCCGCGACGCTGATCCTGGCCGCGGCTCTGATAACTCCGATTCCGGCCGCCGCCGCCGATTCCTGCCGCCTCGGCGCCGCCTGCCAACCGGCAGCGGCGGGATGCGCGGAACGATATGTCAACGCCGATGACCGCTTCGAGGCCGTCGCCGACCTGCCGTCCGCGTTCGCGGTCGGCCTGGCCAGGACCGAAGCCGGCTTCGTGATCGCCGACCGCCACGACGATGGCCTGGCGTTATTCGGCAAGGACGGCGTCCGCACCGGGACCATCGCCTATCCCTCGTACGAACCGGCCGCCCTGTCGTGGGACGGCGAGTTGCTGGTCGCGGCCGACGGGCTGGACGGCCGGATCTACTTCATCGATCCCGCGAGCGGCGAATGCGTGCGCAACATCGAGTCGCCCATGGCGCGGGTCACCGCCCTGGCCTGCGACGCCGACGGCAAGCTGTGGATCGCCGCGCGCGGCTCGGAAACGATGCAGTTGATCGATCCGCTCGACGGCACCACCCTGGCCGACATCCAGGCCCCGACCTCCCGCGTCTCGGCCCTGGCCTTCGATCCGCGCGGCTATCTGTGGGCGGCCGACGCCTCGCGCGACGAGATCTTCCTGGTCGACGTGCGCACCGGATACACGATCTTCGGCATCGAGGCGCCCGGCCCGGTCGCCAACGGCCTGTGGCTGGACGGCGACTCCCTCTACGTGGCCGACTACCAGACCGACAAGCTCTACGCCGCGGATATCTCCGACCTGCACGGCGCGTGCGTGCGCGGCGACGCGCGGCGCGGCAAGGTGACCCTGTTCTGCGACCTGCAGAACCTCGGACCGGGGATGGTGACCGGCGGCTCGCTGGTCCTGGCGATTCCCGAGAACGGCCCCAACCAGAAGCTCGACGAGATCACCTGGACCGACGGCTCGCGCAGCGAGAGCGACCAATGGGGCCAGGAAGTGGCGGTCTACGAGGTGGGCGAAGTGGGTTCCGGCGAGACGCGCTCGGTTCGCCTCGACGCGCGCGGCGAGTTCTACCGCATCTCGACCAAGATCTTCCCCGACCGGGTCGGCCCGTTGAAGGACATCCCCAAGGATATCCGCGAGCGCTACCTCGCCGACGAGGACAAGTACCGCGTGCAGGGCGATTACATCCAGGGCAAGGTCAAAGAGGTGGTCGGCGACGAGACCAACCCCTACTTCATGGCCCGCAAGCTCTACGACTTCCTGATCGGGCGGATCAACTACCAGATGATCGGCGGCTGGGACATCG
>CAZYDJ010000127.1:0-7184 GCA_964646035.1 uncultured Fibrobacteraceae bacterium
GCGGTCGGGCAATGGACCGTGCAGCGACCGCATTCGGTGCAGGTGTACATGTCCAGCAGACGCCGCCAGCCGTAATCCTCGATCTTGCCCACGCCGAAGGTCTCCTTGCCCTCGAACTCCATGCGGTCCTGGGTGCCGGGAGCATCGATCCGCATCAGGAAGACGTTGGGCAGGGCTGTCAGGACGTGGAAGTGCTTGCCGAAGGGCAGGTAGTTCAGGAAGGCCAGCACGAGCGCCACGTGGGACCAGAACATCACCTGCCACCAGCGGGTGACCGCCGCCGGATCGACATCGGCGAAGATCCCGGACAGCGCGGTGGAGACGAACGACCATCCGGCCTCGTGATGGCCGGGCTGCAGCGCGAAGAGAGCCGCGTCGCCGATCAGATCCGACACCATCAGCAAACCGATCCAGACCAGGATCAGCACCGCTTCCAGGCTGAGATGGAGACGGGCGGGCCGCATGACCAGCCGCCGCCACAATCCGACCAGGATTCCCGCCAGGACCAGCAGGGCGAAGACATCCTTCAGAGCCGAGTAGAGCTGCCCCAGCCCGCCGCCGAGCAACGGGAGGTGGAATTCGAGATCGAAGCCGCGGCCGACCAGGGTGATCGTCCGCAGCGAGACCACGATGAAGCCGGCGAAGATCGCGGCGTGCATCAGGCCGGCGCCCTTCTCGTAGAGCAGGCGGCTCTGGCCGAAGCCTATCGTCAGCAGACGGCGCAGCCTCTCGCCGAAACGGTCGATACGTTTCTCCGGTTCGGCGACGCGCAACAGCATGACGCGTCCGGCGATGGTGTTGGCGAACAGGGCAAGACTCAGCAGCAACAACAAGCTCATGAACAACGGGCTCATCGATCATCCCTTTCCGGCATCGTGCCAGCGCCCGGCCGTCCGGCCGCGGCGACTTTTACATCCATGAGGATGTATCTTAATCGCTGTGCGCCGGGGAATCCATTTTTAACGTTTCTCCGCCGGCGCTCCTTGCTGGACAATAATGCCCGAGGCCGGTACATTTTCCCGATATTCGACTCGAGGAGGGAGCAACCGTCGAATCCGGGATCATCAACCGGCCCGGATTTCCTTTGCTCCGCCCCCGGAACCCGTACTCGATCGGGGATGACGTCATGAGCTTCCAGAACCCGGACGATCAGACCATCACCAACCTCCTGAAACGGATGCGCAAGGTGGCTGTCGTCGGTATTTCCCGGAAGGCCGACCGGCCCAGCCACGGCATCGCCAGATTCCTGATCGGACAGGGTCTGGAGGTCTACGGAGTCAACCCGCTGCTGGACGAGGTCCTGGGCATCAAGGTCTACCCTTCCCTGGCCGACATTCCCGGGCCGATAGATCTGGTGGATGTATTCCGGCGCAGCGATACTGTGCCGCCGGTCGTCGACGAGGCGATCGCCGCCGGCGCCGGAGCGATCTGGATGCAGGAAGGCGTTATCCACGAGGAAGCCGCCGCCAAGGCAACCGAGGCGGGCATCGAAGTCGTGATGGACCGGTGCCTTTATAAGGAATGGCTGCGCCTGATGAACGGCTGAGACCGGGGCGAATACATCGAGGAGAAAGCATGACGAAGGTTCTGATCACCGGCGTGACCGGATTCGCGGGATCGCATCTGGCCGACCTCCTGCTCGAACGAGGCGGCTACGAGGTCTTCGGTCTCAAGCGCTGGCGCAGCCGCATGGACACCGTGGGGCATCTGGAAGGCAGGATCACGCTGGTCGACGGCGACATAACCGACGCCAAGCGCATGCGCGACGTCATCGGCGGCATCCGACCGGAATTCATCTTCCATCTGGCCGCGCAATCCTTCGTTCCCGCCAGTTGGGAATCCCCCGACGCTACCCTGACCAACAATATCCGCGGTCAGTTGAACATCTTCGAGGCCGTGCTGCAGCATGAACTCGAATGTCGCATCCAGATCGCCGGCAGCAGCGAGGAATACGGTCTGGTCATGGCCGAGGAGATGCCGGTCGTCGAGGACAATCCCCTGCGGCCGCTGAGTCCCTACGCCGTCAGCAAAGTCGCCCAGGACATGCTCGCCTGGCAGTACTTCCGCAGCTACGGGCTGGATGTGGTGCGCACCCGGGGCTTCAACCATACCGGCCCCCGGCGCGGCGAGGTCTTCGTCGTCAGCGACTTCGCCCGCCAGATCGCGCTGATCGAGGCCGGCCGTCGCGAACCGGTGATCCGCACCGGCAATCTCGACGCCCGCCGCGACTTCACCGATGTCCGCGACATGGTCCGCGGCTATCTCCTCGCGCTCGAAAAGGGCGAGGCCGGCGACGTCTACAACATCTGCTTCGGCAAGGACATCAGGATCGGAGACATGCTCGAACGCCTGTTGACGCTGTCCGCGGCGAAAATCAGCCTGGAGCAGGATCCAGCCCGGATGCGTCCTTCGGATGTGCCGGTCCTGCTCGGTTCGGCCGCCAAGTTCCGGTCCGTCACCGGGTGGGAGCCGGAGATTCCCTTCGACCGCACCCTGGCCGACACACTCGACTACTGGCGCGCTCGTGTCGCGCAGGAGCAATGACAATCGATAGCGGCAAGATCCTGATCACCGGAGCCAGCGGTTTCGTCGGCGCCTGGTTGGCCGCCGAGATGCTGTCGGCCGGAGCCGATGTCGCCGGCCTGGGCGCACCCGGCCCCGCCGGTCTGCCCCCGCGGATCGGCGATTTCGCCGCCGACGGCGAGGCTCCCGGCGGCGAAGTCCGTTTCCGGGGACCAGCCGGCGGTTGGACCTGCGCTGCCGGCGACCTGCGCGATCGGGAAATCATCGACGAATTGCTGCAGAGGCATCGTCCAGCGGTGGTGTTCCATCTCGCGGCCCAGAGTTCGGCCGCCAGGTCGTTCACCGAACCGGAGGCGACCTTCTCGATCAACGCCGGCGGCACTCTGTCGCTGCTCGAAGCGATAAGAAGACTGCCGGAAGCCGAGAGGCCGCGGATGGTGGCCGCCGGCTCGGCCGACGAATACGGCGTTCCCGACGGCAGGTCGCCGCTGCACGAACGCTCAGCGCTGCGGCCGACTTCGCCCTACGGCGCCAGCAAGGCGGCCCAGTCCCAACTCTGCCTGCAGTATCATCGCGCCTTCGGAGTGCCGGTGATGGTGACCCGGGCCTTCAGCCATACCGGTCCGGGGCAGAGCACGACTTTCCTCTTTCCCTCGGTCGCGTCCCAGGTCGTGGCCGCGGAAAGAGGCGAGACCGAACCTGTCCTGAAAGTCGGCGACCTCTCCCACTACCGTGACTACATGCACGTCCGCGATGCGGTGCGCGCCTACCGGCTGATCGCCGAGCACGGACGGGCCGGCCAGATCTACAACATCTGCTCGGGCCGGGCCCTGAGACTCTCCGACGGCGTGGCGATGCTCGCCGCCGCCGCCGAGATTCCGGTTCGGATCGACAGGGATCCCGATCGCATCAGATCATGCGACATCCCGTTGCTGGTCGGCGACGGCACCAAGCTGCGCCGGGAAACCGGTTGGAAACCCGAGACCACCGTCGAGACAGCACTGCGTGATCTGCTCGGCTGGTGCAGAAAGGAAATTTGATGATCAGGATCTGCATGATCGGCACCGGATACGTCGGACTGGTATCCGGAGCCTGCATGGCCGATTTCGGCCACGACGTCTGGTGCGTCGATATCGACTCCGCCCGCATCGAGAGTTTGAAGCGGAGCGTCATCCCGTTCTACGAGCCGGGCCTGGATAATCTGGTCACGAACAACCACAAAGCGGGTCGGCTGCACTTCACGACCTCGCTTTCGGAGGGGATGCGCGAGGCCGACGTCGTCTTCATCGCCGTGCAGACGCCGATGTCTGACAACGGCGAGGCCGATATGTCCTACGTCATGCAGGTGGCCGCCGAGATCGGCGGACTGCTCGACGATTACAAGGTGATCGTGACCAAGAGCACGGTCCCGGTCGGTTCGTCCCGGCAGATTTCCGCCGAGATCCGCAGGAACCTCTCCCGCCCCGTCGACTTCGACATGGCCAGCAACCCCGAGTTCCTGCGCGAGGGCTCCAGCATCGAGGACTTCATGCGTCCCGACCGCGTCGTCATCGGCGCCGAGACCGAGCGGGCGACGCTGATGATGAAGGAGATCTACCGCCCGCTCTTCCTGCACGAGACACCCATCGTCTTCACCGCCATCGAGACCGCCGAGCTGATCAAGTATGCGTCCAACGCCTACCTGGCCGTGAAGATCTCGTTCATCAACGAGATGTCGGAACTCGCCGAGCGTACGGGCGGCAACATCACCCAACTGGCTCAGGCGATGGGACTGGACAAGCGGATCGGTCCCAAGTTCCTCCACGCGGGCCTGGGATTCGGCGGGTCGTGCCTGCCCAAGGACACCAACGCCATCGTCCGCATCGCGAGCCAGGCCGGATGCGACATGAGCATCGTGCGGGCCGCGATCGCCGTGAACGAATCGTTGCCCTCGCGCGCCATGGCCAAGGCCCGCCGGCTGCTGCCGGATCTTTCGGGCAGGATCGTGGCCATGCTGGGAGTCAGCTTCAAGCCGCGGACCGATGACGTGCGGGCCGCCCCGAGCCACGAACTGGTCCGGCTGTTCAAGGAGGCCGGGGCCGTAGTGCGTGTCACCGACCCGGTGGCCTTGCCCAACTTCAAGCTCTTCCATCCCGATCTGCAATACTGCGATTCGCCCTACGAGGCAGCCGAAGGGGCGGATCTCTGTTGTCTGGTCACGGAGTGGAACGAGTACCGGCAGCTGGACTTCGAACGGCTGGCGCAGATCGTCGCCAACCGGGCGTTCCTGGACTGTCGCAACGTCTACAACGCCCAGCGCCTCGCAGAGTTCGGATTCGACTACGAGAGCTTCGGGCGACCCGTCGGCGAAGTGGATGCCGAGTAGTACGAAAGGAAGATATGAACCCCGAGCCCAAGCGAAATATCGGCAGATACGACCTGGTCACTCCCCTGATCCCGGTCAAGGAAGAGATCCTCGCCGGCGTGGAGCGCCTGCTCGACACCGGTAATTTCATCCTGGGCCAGGAAACCACGCTGCTGGAGAAGGAAGTGGCGGCCGCCTGCAACGCTGCCGACTCGGTCGGCGTCGCCTCCGGCTCGGCCGCTCTCTACATCGCCCTGCAGCTCGCGGGAGTGGCGCCGGGAGCCGAGGTCATCACGACACCGTACACCTTCCTGGCCACCATCGAGGCGATCATCCGTCTCGGCGGCACCCCGGTCTTCGTGGACATCAAGCCCGACGACCTGAACATCGATCCCGCAAGGATCGAGGCCGCGGTGACCGAGCGCGCCCGGGTGATCCTGCCGGTCCACATCTTCGGCGCACCCTGCGCCATGAACGAGATCTGCGCCATTGCCGAAAAGCACGGGCTGGATGTGATCGAGGATATGTGTCAGGCCTTCGGCTCATTCCTCGACGGCCGTCCCTGCGGCGCCTTCGGCAGAATGAGTTGTCTGAGCTTCTATCCGACCAAGAACCTGCCCGGAATCGGCGACGGCGGCATGATCATCTGCCACAAGTCCGACGACGCCGAGAAGGTGCGGCGACTGCGCGGCCACGACACGGTCCGGCTCGACGGCCGGCTCCTCGCCGGCTGGAACAGCCGCCTCGACGAGCTGCAGGCGATGGTCATCCGGATCCGCCTGTCCCGGCTCTCCGCCGAACAGGCCGACCGCAACCGGGCCGCCGCCATCTACGACGATCTGATCCCCGAACAGAACCGTTTGAGCGCCCCGCGGGATCGCGGCACCAGATTCACTTACCATCAGTACTGGATTCGCGTGCCGGAACGTGACAGACTGATCGGGATGCTGAAGGATGCGGGAATAGGATACGGGGTCTACTACGATCCCCCCATCCACATGCACGAGTTGAAGGAATACTGCCGAATCGAGGGTGACATGACCGAGGCGGAGCGGGCCGGACGCGAGGTTCTCGCCCTGCCCATGCACCAGTCACTCGCCGAAGCGGACGCCGCATTCATCGGCGGCATGGTTCGGGATTTCCTGTCTGCCGGATAACGGCGCGGGACAGCGGGAGGCGAACGAGTGAAGCTGAGCGAGACGTTCAACTTCGGGACATACGACGGCAGGCTCAAGCACGCCCAGACCAGGCATGTCATCAAGTTGCTTGAGCGGGCCCATCCCAAGGCCGTCTTCAATATCGAAACGATGCCGAATCCTGTTCCGGCCGAAGAGCGCATGTCCGAATTGTACTCGGCCTACTCCAGCCACGAGTTGGACATGTTGCAGGAGAAGCTGCTGACCGGAGCCTGCGACCTGATCGCCTGTTCGGCCTGCGACCTGGTCCGTCCCCTGCTCGAAGGGCTGGTCTTCGCTGCCGTCCCCGAGCGCAGCACTCCCTTCGACGCCCTGCTCAACACCAGCGGCGACATCGCCGACGACCTGCCTGCGGGAGCTTCGATCGGGGTCCTCAGTCCCCGGTCACAGGTCCAGATAAACTCGTTATGGGGTCGGTTCCGGACCCAGTTGATTCCCGGCGGAGCCGCCAACGCCTTGAGATTGCTGATGGGATCGGACGAGGTCGAGAACCTGGTCCTGCCGGCGGCCGTCGCGGAATTGATGGGAGTGCAGGATCGGGTCAGCGAGATATTCTTCCCCGAGACCATGCTGCCGGGGCCCGGTCAGGGGTTGCTGCTGGTTCTCGCCCGGGAGGACGACAAGGCGGCCCTCGATGCCGTTGCGGCCATTCATTCGGAAGCCTCCTACCACGAGATGCTCGGCGAGTTGGCTTTGCGGGAAAGGATCTGCTCGGATCAGGACTGTCCCATCGGCGCCCTGGCCCAGGTCAGCGGCGGCAGCATCGTGATCACCGGCGCCATCGGATCCACACACAGCGATTCGCTGCACCGGGCGGTTCTGGAAGGACCGGCCGAATCGGCATCCGATCTCGGCACGCGCCTGGCCGAGCAGATGCTTACCCGCACCGACTCACTGATAGATCTGTTGGAAGCCGATTTCCCGGAAGGGTTGCCTGACGAGGAAGCCGGCGAGAAAGGTCAAAGCGACTCCGACTAGTCGGCCCGTGCCGCGGCGAGCCCGGCCAGTTCCGCGGCGATTCCCGCAGCGGCGAACGGATTGGTCATCTGGGCGGTTCCGATCTGGACCGCCTCGGCCCCCACCGCGAAGAATTTCAAAACGCCCCGCATATCCGCCGCTCC
>CAZYDJ010000128.1:0-2706 GCA_964646035.1 uncultured Fibrobacteraceae bacterium
ACACCTTCCACGGCAAGGTCGTGAAGCTGGGCTATACCGAGACGGCCAAGTGCCAGGACTGCCACGGCTCGCACGACATCCTGCCCCCGGAAGATCCGGACTCGCGTCTGTCCCGCGACAACATCGTCGCCACCTGCGCCGAGTGTCACGAGGGATCGCATCGCCGCTTCGCGGGCTACCTGACCCACGCCACCCATCACGACAAGGACAAGTACCCGTTCATCTACGGGACCTGGTTGTTGATGACGATCCTGCTGGTGGGCACCTTCTCGTTCTTCGGCATCCACACCCTGCTCTGGCTGCCGCGGTCGATCCAGGCGATGCGCCACGCCCGCAGCCTGCGTTCGACCAGCGAGGCGTCGGGCGCCAAGCAGTACCGCCGTTTCGAACGCCTGCCGCGTTATCTGCATATCCTGATCATCATCAGTTTCCTGGGTCTGGCCGTGACCGGCATGACGCTGAAGTTCTCGTACCTGCCCTGGGCCCAGTGGATCTCGCATATGCTCGGCGGGTTCCAGGGGACCGGCGTGATCCACCGCATCTGCGCGTTGATCACCTTCTTCTACTTCGCGCGTCACATCGTCGACCTGATCGGCAAGCACCGCCGGTCCGGACGTTCGTTCCGCGAGTTCATCACCGACCGGGAATCGATGGCCCCGAACGGGCGCGACTTCAAGGAGTTCGTGCAGACGATGAAGTGGTTCGTGGGCGCCGGCCCGCGGCCCCGCTACGGCCGCTGGACCTACTGGGAGAAGTTCGACTACTTCGCCGTCTTCTGGGGCGTCGGCATGATCGGGTTCTCGGGTCTGATCCTCTGGTTCCCCGAGCAGTTCACCCTCGTGTTTCCCGGCTGGTTCATCAACGTGGCGACGATCATCCATTCGGACGAGGCGTTGCTGGCCACGGGCTTCATCTTCACCGTGCACTTCTTCAACACGCACTTCCGGCCGGACCGCTTCCCCATGGACCCGATCATCTTCACCGGTCGGATGTCCGTGGAGGAGTTCAAGGAGGACCGGCCGCGGGAATACGAGGAACTCGTGGCGTCGGGCAAGCTCGACGAGAAGCTGGTCGAGCCGATGCACCCGAGCATGGTCAAGGCTTTCCGGATCTTCGGATTCACCGCCCTGACCATCGGTCTGGCGCTCGTCGTGCTGATCATCTGGGCCGAGCTCTTCAACTACAGATAGACGCGGCAACCGTGGAAAAAAGTTCCGGATCCGGTAACCGGTAATTGGAAGGGGGAGTCCATGCCAGCCTGGAAGAACAACATCTTGACCGCGGCGATGGTCCTGTCGGGGATCGCCTTGGCCGCCAATGTCGCGGGAGCCGAATCGAGGACGGTCGAAGGCGCTTTCTGGTATCTCGTCGATCACATCGACCAACAGCATGAAGCCGCCGAAATGACGGTCTGGATGTCGATGCCCGTCGATAGGCCCGGCCAGGATGTGACAATCGGCCGGATCGAGCCCAAGCCGCGGGAAGAGATCGACTCCAGCGGCGGCGAGAACCATTATCTGGTCTGGGAAGTGAAGGCCAAGGGGTCGGAATCGCTGCTGATGGGATTCGATTTCACCGTCGAACTGAGCCCGATCGAAACAGCCGTCGATCCGGAACTGATCGAGCCGTGGGATCGGGAAGGCCGGATCTTCAGGACTTATACCCTGTCCGAATTCGGCATCGAGACCGAAGGCCCGGTGGCGGATCTGGCCGCCGAGATCGTCGGCGACGAGGTCAACCCCTGGCGCCGGGCCCGGCTGATCTTCGACTGGATGATCGCCAACATGGTCTTCGTTCCGGGCGGCGAGGGGGAGAACAGGGCCCAGACGGTCTGCCTGACCCGCCGCGGCGACTGCGGGCAGTATTCCCTGCTCTTCTGCGCGTTATGCCGGTCGGTCGGCATTCCGGCCCGGCCCGTGACCGGCGAGATGCTCACCGGGGGCATGCATCGCTGGGCCGAGTTCCACATCCCGCCCTACGGTTGGATCCCGGCCGACCCGGCCGCGGCCCAGGCCCTTGTTCCCGGCGCCACCATGCTCGACGAGAACGAGTCGCGGCTCTTCGGCGAGAAATTGGGTATTCCGGACAACGATCCCGGTTGGCTCTTCGGCAACATCTTCCGCGATTGCCTGGTCACTTTCGTCGGTAACCACGCCTTGCCTTCCGCCGGCGCCTTGCGTCAACCGGCGGCCACTCTGCGCGGCCTGGATGAAGCGGCGCCGCTGGCGGTGAAGTTGTCCGGCTTCAACCACGACATCGCCCACGGCGGCTTCTTCCTCTTCGGCGAAGGCTCCCAGGATCCGGAGCGGGCTCGCGACGCGGCGTATCAGCGCCTCGCATCGTCATATTTCGACGCCGGCCTTTTCGCGGAGATCGAGGACAGTTGCCTCAAGGCGGTCGTCTCGGAGCCCGACGTGGTTTCGGCATGGATGAACCTGGGCCGTGTCTACATGAGCAAGCGCGAGTTCCGCAAGGCTGAGTCGTCGTTCAACCGGGCCTTGCTCGGGGTCAGCAATAACCGGCGCGAAAAAGCCGAAAATCTGGTCTGGGTGCGGAACTATCTGGGCAATTGCTATGACATGCTCGGATTCCGGGAGCTCGCTCTCGAGCAGTATCAGACCGTTATCGATTCCGATATCAACTATCGTGGTGCGCGGGATTATGCCCGGCGATACCGGAAGAAACCGTTTTCCGATGACGATTTCT
>CAZYDJ010000128.1:2806-7145 GCA_964646035.1 uncultured Fibrobacteraceae bacterium
GCGCGGGATTATGCCCGGCGATACCGGAAGAAACCGTTTTCCGATGACGATTTCTGATCGCTGAATCCAGATTAGAATTAGCTGAATTAACGGTATTCGTGTTAATTACCGGGCTGGAACCAAGGTTCCGGCCCGGTCTTTTGTTTCGACTCAAATAGTGGCCGGGGGTATAATAAATGCATTGGTAATTGAAGTTTCGTCATATTATTAGTAGAATTATTCTACTAATAGGGGGGCCAGGGAGTTGGAGGGTCAAATACTGACCGTCTTGGGCTCTCGGGTTTTAAAAGGAGAACAGGATGTTGGACTTTCTCGCCTTGAGGAAAAGGGCGACCCGGGGCCTTATTCTGCCGGTCCTGCCTGCGATCATCCTGATTGCCGTTTTACCGGTCGTTGCCGATGCCCAGTGGACCGACGCCGCCACCGGTCTGGTCGCCGATACGCTGCCCAGCCGGGGCGCTTCCTGGGTGGACTTCGACGGCGATGGGGATCTCGATCTCTTCGTGGCCAACAACGGACCCAACCGCTTGTTGAGAAACGACGGCGAGGATCCGGGATCTCCCGGTGATTGGCTGTTCACCGACGTGGCTGCGGATATGGGCGCTCCCCTGGACAACTCGGGCCGCGGCAGCGTCGGCCTGTGGGGCGATTATGACAACGACGGCGACCTGGACGTCTTTCTTTCGATCGACGTGGGAGCGAACTTCCTCTTCCGCAACGATCCCTTCGATCCCGGCGATCCCCTGGATACCGACCGCGTCTTCGTGGACGTGACCGCCGGCGATGTCGGCTCGACCCTGAGCTCCCAATCGGCTTCCTGGGCGGATTTCGACGGCGACGGAGACATCGATCTCTACGTCTGCAACCGCGAAGGCAATCTGCTGCTGCGCAACGACGGGGTCGATCCCCTGGACGACGGGCAATGGGTGTTCACCAACATCGCTCCGCTCGACGGCAGCGGAATCGGCGACGACAGTTCGACCCAGGCCGGCGTCTGGGCGGATTTCGACAACGACGGCGATCTCGATCTCTTCCTTTCCAACTCCTCGTCGGCCGATCGACTGCTGCGCAACGACGGCTTCGACGCCGGCGATCCGGACAGCTGGCTGTTCACCGACGTGGCCGCCGGAACATCCCTCGCCGACACTGGCCTCGGCCGCGGCGCCGCCTGGATCGATTTCGACAACGACGGCGATCTCGATCTGTACTCGGCGATCTACGGCTCCGCCAATCGTCTCTATCGCAACGATCCGGACGGCATGGACCGGGTCTTCGTGGACATCGCCGCCGCTGCCGGGGTCGACGACGCCGGCAACACGCGCGGACTGGGCTGGGCCGATTTCGACGAGGACGGCGACTCCGACCTCTACATCATCAATTCCGATGATGGGAACGTCCTGGACGACAACCGCCTGCTGAGAAACGACGGTTTCGATCCCGGCGATCCGGAGGGATGGCTCTTCACCGACGTCACCGACACCCTGCTGGCCGACGACGGCAGCTACAGCGCCGCCACCGCCTTCGGGGATTATGACGGCGACGGCGACCTCGACATCTTCGTGGCCAACTGGAACCCGGAAAGCCCGAATATCCTGCTGCGCAACGACATACCCGATACGAATCACTGGATCCATGTCCTCGCACAGGGAGTGAACTCGAACGCCGACGGCGTCGGCGCCCGTCTGCGACTGGTCGCCGGCGGCTTGACCCAGCACCGGGAGGTGATCGCCGGCGAAGGCCTGATGTCGCAGGGATCGCCGGCCGTGGAGTTCGGAATCGGCGCCGCGACCGTCATCGACACGCTGGAGATCGACTGGCCGTCCGGCGCTTCGCAGATCATCACCACTCTCGCCGCCGACCAGTTCTTTGCGGTGGTCGAGCCCGGGCCGACTCCGCCCACGCCGGTAGCCGAACCGATCTATACCGCGGGCACGGTCAACAACGTCGACTGGAGCGACGAGTCGGCCTCGGGCGCGGTCGAGTACCGGATCCAACTCGCCGACGGTCTGGACTTCGCCGACATCATCGAGGACAGCGGTTGGATCGCGGCCACCACCTACGCATTCATCGATCTCGACGACGGTCTGCGCGGATATTATCGGGTGCGTTCACGTGATTCAGGCGCGGTCGAGTCGAGATGGTCGCAGGCGGTAGCCAGCGTTCAGGACAGCGCGCCGCCGGTATCGAACGTGGCCGTCCTGACCGATCCCCAGCCGGGAGATCCGTTCAGCATCGATTTCGAGGCGACGGACCTGGGCAGCGGAGTCGCGCTGGTATCGCTCTTCTACAAGTTCGAAAGCTCCCCGAATTTCAGTTTCTTCGCGACTCACGTCGACGGCGATCCGTTCCTGTTCACTGTTCCCAACGGTCCCGGCGTCTACTCGTTCTACACCGTCGCCGAGGATAACCTGGGACAGTTGGAAGCCGCGCCGCTGGTGCCCGACATCACGATAACCGTCAATTCGCCTCCCTGGGTGAACGTGGCTCCGACCGACGGCACACTGGTCGGCAGCAACGGCAACGGTCGCGGAGTGGCCTGGGGCGATTACGACCAGGACGGCCGCCATGATCTGTTCGTGACCAATCGCCCGGTGTGGTATACGGGCGCCGATCCCAGCAACCATCTCTACCACAATGACGGACCCGATGTCGGCAACCCGGACAGCTGGCTCTTCAGCGATGTCACCGCCGACCCGCTGGACGATCCGCTCTACAGCCAGGGGGTGTCGTGGGCGGATTACGACGGCGACGGCGATCTCGACCTCTACCAGGCCAACATGCAGGTCAGCGCCGGCTACCTGGCCCCCAACCGGCTCTATCGCAACGAGGGCGGCGGCGTTTTCGTCGACATGGCCTCCGCCGCGGGAGTGAACGACGGCGGCAGCGGACGCACCGTCTCCTGGTGCGATTACGACCAAGACGGTGACATCGACCTGTATCTGGCCAACGACGGTCCCAACCGGCTCTTCCGCAACGAGGGGGACGGAACGTTCACCAACGTGGCTCCCGACAGCACCGGAGTGGGCGACGACCTGTACACCATGGGCTGCGCCTGGGGTGATTTCGACAACGACGGCGATCCCGACCTCTACGTGGTGAACTACAACGAAGGCGCCAACCGCCTGTTCCGTAACGACGGCGAGGATCCCGGAATGCCCGGGGAATGGATCTTCACCGATGTCGCAGTGGAGACCGGAGTGGCCGACACCGGCAGCGGTCTCGCCGCCGCCTGGGGCGATTTCGACAACGACGGCTGGCTGGATCTCTACCTGGCCAACAAGGGCGACAACCGGTTGTACCGGAGCGTGGGCCAGACCGCTCCTGCTCCGGGATCGCCGTTCTTCGAGGATGTGACCGAGGTCTCGGGCACGACCCTCACCGACGGCCAATACGGCACGGGCGTGGCCTGGGCCGACTACGACAACGACGGGGATCTCGACTTCTTCCTCGGCAACCACTGGCCCGACACCGGTCCCGAATACGCCGTGAACCAGCTCTTCCGCAACGACGGGCCCGCCGTGCCTTCTGGATGGAGTTTCGTCAACGTCGCCCCGACCAACGGAGTGGGGATCAGCGATTCGCTCAGCACCAACGGCGCCGCCTGGTCGGATTTCGATGACGACGGCGACCTCGATCTCTATTTCGCCAACATGACCGCCGGGCCCAACAAGCTGTTCCGCAACGATGTCGCCGACAGCACGGACAACCACTGGCTGCATCTGGATCTGGTCGCGAACCAGGCCAACACCGCGGCGATCGGAGCCAGGGTCAGGGCCGTGGCCGGCGGTGTTTCGCAGATTCGCGAGGTCGACGGCGGCAGCGGCTTCCTCTCCCAGCCTTCGTTGACGATCGAGTTCGGACTCGGCGCGGCGACGATGGTGGACACGTTGTACATCGACTGGCCCGGCGATTCCTGGCAGGTGATGTTCGACGTGGCGGTCGATCAGCGGATTACCGTAACCGAGGATGACATGACAGCCGTCGGCGACCTGCTGCCGCAGCAGAGGGCGCTGGCTCTGTATCAGAACCATCCCAACCCGTTCAATCCGATCACGACCATCCGTTTCGATCTGCCGACCGAGCAGCGGGTCAGCCTGAAGATCTACGCGCTGGACGGTTCGCTGGTCGCCGAACTGACCAACCAGGTGCTGCCCGCCGGCCGCAACGAAGTGGTCTGGCGCGGACGTGACAGCCAGGGCCGCAGCGTCGGTTCGGGCGTGTACCTGTACCGGCTGCATACCGAGGACGGCATCCGCAACAAGCGCATGCTGCTGTTGAAGTAGATCGCGAGATAGGAGCCCGCCCGGAAAAGGCCTCCCGCAGTTGCGGGAGGCCTTTT
>CAZYDJ010000129.1:0-917 GCA_964646035.1 uncultured Fibrobacteraceae bacterium
CGGTGACCATGAACATCGGCGTCTTCATCAACACGATCATCAGCTTCGTCATCGTGGCCTTCGCGGTCTTCATGGTGATCCGCAACATCAACAAGATGAAGCGGGAAGAGGAGGCGCCCGCGGCCGAGCCCACCACCAAGGAATGCCCGCATTGCCTGTCGACGATTCCGATCAAGGCAGTCAAATGCGCCCATTGCGCTTCGGATCTCAGCTAGGAAAAAGTCGAAGCCGATCGTGATCGAGGCCGCTCCCTCGGGGGCGGCCTTCTCTGGTCGGGGCTGGTGAGCCGCTGCCGAACCATATCTTTGCTGTCTGATGGGAGCCGCTGAGGTTATCCTCCCTCCATCATGGGCAAACGCAAGATCAGGAAAAGCCGCCGGGCCGCCGAACGGGTGCTGTCGATCCTCGACCGCATTGCCGGCCGCCGGCAAGACAGCTATGACAGCCGTCGTGGTCGCGACAGCCGCCGCCGCGACGGCAGTGGCCGTGACAACCGCGGCCGCGATCGCGAACGCGGCCGCGATCCACGTCGCAGCCGCTCGGGACGGCCCGTGCGCGAGATCACCTACCTTTCGATCCGGGGCAACGAGGATCTCTTCTCACGTCTCTGTCACGACGACTTCGAATATCTGATGGGACGGACGTTCGCGGCTCCGCCGGCGGTGCTCGAGGTGCTGCTGCCCCAGTCGGTCGCCGGCCGGGCCCAGAACGGCCACGGCTGGTTCGTCGACCGTTACGGCTCGTCGCTGGCCTTCCGCGAGGCCACCTTCGACCGCATCCTTTCCGAGCTGGAGAAGACCCGGCCCGGCCTGCGGCACGACGCCGTGCGGCGACGCCGCCAGGGTCTGGTCGACAACGTGCGTGAACATGTCCTGGCGCGGATCGATACGAAGGTCATGTCGCTGGAGACCGTCGAC
>CAZYDJ010000129.1:927-6962 GCA_964646035.1 uncultured Fibrobacteraceae bacterium
GGCGGAGTGCGACACGGCGGCGTTTCTGCGCGGCATGGTGCTTGCCGGCTACATGGACGACTGGGACCAGCGGCGCATGACCAAGGCCTGGAACGGCCGCGCCTTCGACGGCGGCTATTACGAGCTCGGCGGCGGGGACATCCGGGTCGTAAACCGCGAGATGTTCAGCATGACCGGCATCATCGACGCCGGCCGCGGCGCCTGGGAGGACGACGAGCTGCGCGAGCTGGAGCGGCTCGGCGTGCTGATGCCCCTCGGCGACGATCGCGAGTGGGAATATCCGCGCTATGACCAGGCCTACTTCCGCCGCCGGGTCGGCAGCGGTGTCTGCGACGATCTGGCCCTGATCCGTATCGGAGCCGAATGGGGATACGACGGCCTGCTCGGGGCCTTCGTGATGGACGCGATCGACACCTACGACAAGCACCTCGCCCGTTTCACGAGCAAGGGCAGCGACCACGCCATCGCCGAGGCGATACAGGAGGCGTGGCGCGAGAAGACCGGCGAGCCGCTGGTCCGCGGCGAGGACATCCTCGAGCTGATCCGCTTCGCCGCCAAGGACAACACGCCGCCGACGCAGCTTTCGAGTTCGCATCGACGATTCCTGCAGACCGAACCCAAGGGCCGCGTCCCCACGTTGCTGCACCACTGGCGTTTCCTGCAGGGGGAGAAGCTGGACGAGATCAAGCTGGGGTTCGCCCGGGTTCCGGCCCGCGAATTCTACGCGCTGGCCCACGCCCGTCTGCGCAGCATCGGCAGTCCGACTCCCGAGCCGGAATTCAGCTCTGATCGGAGTTAGATCTCGCATCCGGGATCATGACGGCGGCCGCCGGCCCGATCCGGATCAGGCGGGGGGAGAGAGGACCGTCTCGCCCTCGCGCCGCGCGATCACCGCCGCGCCGCAGCTGTCGCTCCAGACGTTGACGCAGGTGCGGCACATGTCCAGCACCGGGTCCACGGCCAGGATCAGCGCCACGCCCTCGAGCGGCAGGCCGACGGTTTCCAGGATGATCGAGATCATCACCAGTCCCGCGGCCGGGATGCCGGCCGCGCCGATCGAGGCCAGCAACGCCGTCACCACCACCAGCACCTGGTCCAGCGGTCCGAGCGTCACGCCGTAGGCCTGGGCGATGAACAGCGCGGCGACGCATTCGTAGAGCGCGGTGCCGTCCATGTTGATCGTCGCGCCGAGCGGCAGCACGAAGCTCGACACCCGGTTGCTCACCCCGGCCCGCTGCTCGATGCATTCGATGGTCAGCGGCAGGGTGGCCGACGAGGAGCGGGTGGAGAAGGCTGTCATCAGGGCCGGGGCCATGGCCCGGGCGTGGCGATGCGCGGGCAGGCGGCCGAGGATCCGCATCAGCAGCGGCAGGATTACGGTCGCGTGGATGATCAGCGCCGCCAGCACGGTCAGGAAGTATCTCGCCAGCGGGGGGAAGGCCGAGAATCCGCTTTCGGCCACGATCCGGCCCACCATCCCGAAGATGCCCAGCGGCAAAAACAGGATCACCCATTCGGTGATCTTCATCATGGCCGCGAACAATCCCTCCCAGAAACGGAGCTGCGGGTCGCGGACCTTCTGCGGCAGCATCGTCAAGGCGATGCCGAAGAGCAGGCAGAAGAAGATCAGCGGCAGGATCTCGCCGTGGGCCGCCGACCAGACGATGTTCTGCGGCACCATCCGCATCACTATGCCCACCAGATCCCCGGCGCCCCGTCCGCCGAGTTCGGAGGTCAGGGCAGCGGCGTCTGCGTCCAGGCCCAGTCTTTCGCCGACCGGGCCCATCGCGTCGCTGCCGGGGTGGATGACGTTGACCAGCAGCAGCCCGACCAGGATCGCGGCGAGACTGGTGGTCAGGTACCAGGCGAAGGTCCGGCCGAAGAGACGGCCCAGGGCCTTGCTCGATCCGATCCCCGCCACGCCCGAGATGATCGAGCCGGCGATCAGCGGCACGATCACCATCTTCAAAGCCCGCAAAAACAGATCGCCCAGGAAGTCGAGGACAGCGGGGACGTCGATTCCCAGCCACCGGCCCTCGGGACCGCTGAGCGCTCCGGCCGCCACGCCCAGCAGCAAAGCGAATGCGATCTGGGCCGGCAGGGGCCAGCGCCAGGGCCGGGCCGAAATGCGCCGGGCGGGGGCGGATCCTGAATTTCGCGCGGCGGGGCCGGAAGGTCGCGGGTCGGATCCGGAATTCGTGTCGGGCATGTCGGCGTCCTTCGCATAGCGGCGCGGGTCCATCCCGCGACCGGTCCAGACTAGCGGATAGGCCGCGGAGCCTCAAGGAAAGGGGCGAAATCCGAAAAGCCCCTGACCGGAACGCGTTCGGATGCTAGTATGGGCCTGTTGTCTCCGAAGATACCTGCCCGCCCCTTTACGCGGCGGGCTTGTCCCATGCATGCCATTCCCAGAGGAAGGGGAGAAGATGCGTTGGTCTGCGGTAAAGGGTGATCCGGCCCGGATTAAGGGCGATATGCTGCTGGTGGGAGTTTTCGCCGGGGATGACGGCCCGGATCTCGATGCCGTGTCCGGCCTGGACAAGACCATCGGCGGCGGCCTGGCCGCTCTGGCGGACGGAAAGATCTTCGCGGCCAAGGCGGAGACATCCCACACCTTGCCCGGAGGCGGAGCCGCCGTGTCCTGGGTGATGGCCATGGGACTCGGCGAACGCGACGACCTGACCGCCGACCGCGTCCGCCGCTGCGCCGCGCTGGCGGTCAAGAAGGCTCGCGAGATGTCAGCCGGGCGTTGCCTGGTCCATCTGCCCGGCGTAACCGGCGGGATCGACGTCGACGCGCTGGCCCGGTCCTTCGTCGAGGGCGCCGAGATGGGACTCTGGAATTCCGGCTCCCTCAAGACCGACCGCAAGGACGACTCGCAGAATCTGCCCCGCGAGATGAAACTGATCGCCGCCGCCGACCAGCCTTTGCCCGAGCTGAAGGCCGGGATCGTCGAGGGCCAGGCCTTCGCCGCCGGCAATCTCTTCGCCCGCGACCTGGTCAACATGCCGGCCAATCTGCTCGGCCCGGGCGAGCTGGCCGCGGCCGCCCGGGCCATGGCCAGGCGCGAGGGGCTGAATTGCCGCGTGGCCGGACCCGCCGAGCTGAAGAAGAAGGGCATGGGCGGAGTGCTGGGAGTCTGCCAGGGCAGCCGTCGCGACCCGCGGTTGATCATCCTGGAGAGCAAGCCGGTACGCGGAGCCGCGAAAGCCCCGCTGGTGGCCCTGATCGGCAAGGGCGTGACCTTCGACGCCGGCGGCATCTCGCTCAAGCCTTCGGCCAAGATGCACGAGATGAAGGCCGATATGGGCGGAGCGGCCGCCGTGTTGGGCGCGGTTTTGATCATCCGCCGCCTCAACCTGCCGGTGCGTCTGCTGGTCGTGGTGCCGGCGGTCGAGAACATGCCCGACGGCGACGCCATCCGGCCGGGAGACGTGCTGAACATGGCCTCGGGCAAGACGGTCGAGGTGCTCAACACCGACGCCGAGGGCCGCCTGATCCTGGCCGACGCCCTGCATCTGGCGGGAGGCCGCAAACCCGATTTCATGATCGACGCCGCCACCTTGACCGGAGCCTGCGTCGTGGCCCTGGGCAGCCAGTTCGCCGGGATGTTCGTCAACGATCCGGAACTGGGCGGGGCGATCGACCGCGCCGGCGGCGAGACCTTCGAAAGGGTCTGGCGCCTGCCCCTGATCGAGGACCATCACAAGGCCATCGAGAGCACGGTGGCCGATCTGCAGAACATCGGCGGCCGCGACGGCGGCGCTCTGACCGCGGCCGCTTTCCTCGAGGAGTTCGTGCCCGAGGATATCGCGTGGGCGCATCTGGACATCGCCGGTCCCGCCTGGACCGATGGCGCCGGCCCCGTCTTCGGCAAAGGCGCCAGCGGCTACGGCGCCAGGTTGTTGGCCCGCACAGTCCAGATCCTGTCCGATCAGGAGTAGTAGATGCTGGATCTCGGCAGGCAGGACCGCCGGACGCTGGTTCGCGTAATCGGCGGTCTGGCCCTGCCTGTCGTGCTGGCCAACGTCTCGCAGACCCTGATGGGGCTGGTCGACACGCTGATGGTCGGCCGTCTCGGCACTCCGGCGCTGGCCGCGGTCGGGGTCGCTACGTTGATCTTCTCGGCCATCGCCACCCCGGTCAAAGCCATCGACATCGCCGTGCAGACCTTCAGCGCGCGGCGGGTCGGCGAGGGCAGTGACCGCGAAGTGGGGGCGGTGCTGCTGACCGGAGCCGGCGTGGCCGTCTTCCTGGGCGTGATCTGCACCTTCTTCGGGATGTTGCGTCCCGATTGGCTGATGGGCCTGGTGGCCCGCGACCCGGCGGTGGAGGAACTCGGGATCACCTATCTGCTGTGGCGCTTCCCGGGGCTGCTGGCTTTCCTGCTCTTCTTCATCCAGAAGGCCGCCTTCGACGGCATCGGGCGCACCCGTCTGGGCATGAGCATCGGCATCGGCATGAACCTGGCGAACGTCCTGCTCAATTGGATCTTCATCTTCGGCAACCTCGGCGCTCCGCGGATGGGAGTCGCCGGCGCCGCGCTGGCCAGCACCCTTTCGAGCGGTCTGGCGGCCCTGGCGTTCTTCGTGGTCGCTTTGAATCCGGAAGTCCGCTGCCGTTTCCGGCTGGTGGGACGCGACAATTTACGCCCCGATCTGTTGCGCCCGTTCCAGGCCCTTGGCGGGCTGATGGCGGTGCTGGTATTCTTTGTGATCCTGGGTCGTATCTCGACGGTCGCGGTCGCGGCGGGCAACGTGGTCTTCCGCATCGCCGCCCTGTCGTTCATGCCCGGCTTCGGGGTCGGGGCCGCGTTGCAGACGGCGGTCGGCCAATGCCTCGGCCGCGGCGACGTTCGCGGCGCGGTGCGCGCCAGCTGGGTCGGCGTCGGTATGTCGCTGATCTTCATGGGGATGTTCGGCGTCCTGTTCTGGATCTGGCCCGGCGGACTGATGCGGATGTTCACCAGCAGCGAGGAACTGGTCCGCGCCGGCACCCCGATCCTGCGGCTGATGGGATTGGTGCAGGTCTTCGACGCGGTCGGCCTGGCCCTGGCCGGCACCCTGCGCGGAGCCGGAGCCACGCGCGAAGTGATTATCGTCGACGTCGCGGCCGGATGGGGGCTGTTTTTGCCCACGGCCTGGATCTGCGGCGTGGTCCTGGACGGCGGACTGGTCGGAGCGTGGCTGGGAGTGCTGGCCTGGTTCACTCTCTACGCCGCCGGCATGACCTTCTGGTTCCTCAAGGGTTCCTGGCAACGGATCAAGATCTAGAAGTATGGGGATGATGATGCCGACCGAAAACGGACCAGCCGCCCAGGAGCGCCGCATCTACACGGTCGGCGAGTTGAACCGGGCCATCCAGTCCGCGCTCAAGGTCTCGTTCCCGGCGGCGGTCCGGGTCCGCGGCGAGGTGCAGCGCCTCAGCCACAACCGCAGCGGCCACATCTACTTCGAATTGCACGGCCAGGAGAACGGCGCCACCCTGCAGATCAAGGTCGCGGCCCTGAAATGGGATCGCAGCCGCTTCGGTCTGGACCGCTACTTCGACGGCACCGACCCCGATCTGCAACTGCAGGACAAGCTCGAAGTCTGCATCGAGGGCGTCGTCGATTTCTATCCCAACTTCGGTTCGCTGTCCCTGAAGATGGTGGGCGTGGACAAGAGCTTCACCCTGGGACAACTCGAAGCCCGGCGCCGCGAGGTGCTGGCCTGGCTGAAGCGCGAAGGGATGCTCGAACTCAACGCCGCCGCGCCGCTGGCCGCAGTTCCGCTGCGCGTCGGGCTGGTGACCTCCGCCGGATCCGCGGCCGAGCACGATTTCCTCTCCGGATTGCGGGCCTCGCCCTGGCGCTTCGTCGTCGAGCGGGCCGATTGCCGGATGATGGGCGACGCGATGGTGGCGCAGGTCGTCGCCGCGTTGGGCGCATTGGCCGCAAGCGGAGTCGACGTGGTGGTCGTGACCCGCGGCGGCGGCTCGCGGGCCGATCTCTCCTGGTTCGACAACCAGGATGTCGCCGCCGCGGTGGCGCGCTG
>CAZYDJ010000130.1:0-6894 GCA_964646035.1 uncultured Fibrobacteraceae bacterium
CTTCTTGAACGGAGACGCGACCTTGTTCTTGACCACCTTCACCCGCACGTTGCTGCCGACCACTTCCTCCCCCTGGGTGATGGCGCCGATGCGGCGGATGTCGAGGCGGACCGAGCTGTAGAACTTCAGGGCGTTGCCGCCGGAAGTCGTCTCGGGGTTGCCGAACATCACGCCGATCTTCATGCGGATCTGGTTGGTGAACATGACCAGGGTGTTGGTCTTGGAGATGGTGCCGGTCAACTTGCGCAGGGCCTGGGACATCAGACGGGCCTGCAGACCGACATGGGCGTCTCCCATCTCGCCCTCGATTTCGGCCCGCGGCACCAGGGCCGCCACCGAGTCGATCACGATGATGTCCACGGCGCCGGAGCGCACCAACATCTCGGTGATCTCCAGGGCCTGCTCGCCGGTGTCCGGCTGGGAAAGCAGGAGGTTGTCGATGTCGACGCCGATCTTGCGGGCGTAGATGGGATCGAGTGCGTGCTCGGCGTCGATGAAGGCCGCCGTGCCGCCGCGGGCCTGGCAGTTGGCCACCACCGAAAGCGCGACCGTCGTCTTGCCGCTGCCCTCGGGGCCGTAGATCTCGACGACCCGCCCGGTGGGCAGACCGCCCACGCCCAGGGCGATGTCCAGGGCGAGGCTGCCGGTGGAAATGACCTCGATCTCATCGAAAATGGTGCCCTCGCCGAGAAGCATGATCGATCCCTTGCCGAATTGCTTCTCGATCTGGGCTCTTGTCAATTCAAGGGCCTTGGCCTTGTCCTTCTGCCTGTCCACTGCCATCGGGTCTCTCCTTGGGGTGTGTCCTGTGACGTCGTTCCGGGAGGCTGCGAGCGGGCGTCCTGGCGGCCTGGAAACGGCTGAGCGGACGTTACGCGGCTTCCGGAAAAGCCGCCGCCACGGCGGTTCGCGTACCATACAACGATCAACGGGAGGGCGCCAGAGGGAAAACCGCCAGATTCGTGTAGATGGGACCCCGGGGAGTGAGCCGGCTGCTCACCAGCCGGACATCGCGCACCGGGAACGGCGAAAACCCTTGCGGCATAAGGCCTGGCAGCAATTCCAACTCGCTCGCCGCGGGCGGCGTGCGGAAGCGGGCCAGGGTCAGATGAGGCCGGAAAGGCTTTGTCTCCGGTTCCCGTTCGGGCAGGCGTGCCGCGACACCGGCGCGGACCGCGTCGGCCAGGTCTTCGAGAGCCCCGTCGCTACGCATCTGCAAGAAGAAGACCCGGGGCCGGCGAGCTCCGGGAAAGAAGCCGGTCCCCTCCGGAGCCACCGTGAAATCCCGCCGGTCGGAAACCGCCTCCAGCAGGACCTCGCGCAGGATCCCGGTCTCGCCGGCGTCGCATTCGCCCAGGAACATCAGGGTGACGTGCAGCAAGGACGGATCGACCCAGCGACCGCGCACCACTTCACGCCGGGCGTCAAATCCGGTGGACACTTCCGCCCGCAGACGTTCACCGGGGTCGACCGCCACGAACAATCTCATCGATCCTCCTGCGGCCAGGGAGACCCCCGCCCCCCCGCTTCCAGGTGGCGACGCAGGCTGTCCAGGGCTGCGGCCACGGCCAGGATGCGATTGCGTTCCCGGTTGGCGGGGAAACGGTAGCGATGCGACCAGACGCCGGCGGCGGAAGCCAAGGCGATCCAGGTCGTGCCCACCGGCTTCTGCGGCGAGCCGCCGCCGGGACCGGCGACTCCGGTAACGGCCAAGCCATAAGTGGAGCCGATCGTCCGGCGGCAACCCGACGCCATCGCTTCGGCGCAGGCGGCGCTGACCGCGCCCGATTCCGTCAGCACGGTCAGGGGCACGTCGATCAGACCGGTCTTGATCGAATCGGCGTAGGAGATCACGCCCCCGGGAAATACCGCGGAGGAGCCCGGAACGTCGGTGATCGCGGCGCCCAGCATGCCGCCGGTGCAGGATTCGGCGACGGCCGCCGACTCTCCCCGTTCGAGCAGCATCGCCTGGATCACGGCCGGCAGCTCCAGGACCGAATCCGCGTAGACCGAGACCCCGAGTTCGGTCCGCAGGCCGCTCGCGGCGGCTTCGAAATCGGCGACGGCGGCGGCGGAACCGGATGCCGCGCCGACCTGGACGTCGACTCCCCATCGCGAAAGCCACCAGGACCAGCGGGTGCCGGGATGGGCCGCGCGGATCGGCGCACAGATCGCGGCCAGATTGGATTCGAAGATCTGGGCGGTGCGCAACCGCAGCGACGGCGGCGACGACGTCTCGCCCCGGCCCGCGGTCAGGCGGTCGAGGACGGCCGGCAGCAACGCTCTCATTTCGGCGGGAACACCGGGCATCAGGGCCAGGTCACGCCCACGCAGGCTTCCGACCAGCGCGGGAGCCGTCCCCACCGGATTATCCAGGGCGGTCATCCCCTTGGGCACCATCGCCTGGCGCAGGATCCCATCCCCGCAGGGAAGTCCCTTTTTGCGGCAGCGTTCGCGAAATCCGGCCTCGATCCGGGGATCGTTTTCCAGGATCGCCCCGGCCCACTCGGCGGCCGCCTCGCGCGTCAGATCGTCGCCGGTGGGTCCGAGTCCGCCGGTGACCAGCACCATCACGCCGGCCGGAGTCTCGTCCAGGGCCGCCGCGATCGGTCCGGCGGCGTCGGGGACCACGCTGACCCGCGACACGGCGATTCCGCGGGAAGCCAGTTCGCGCTGGATCTCGCCGGCGTTGGTGTCGGTCGTGCGCCCGCAGAGGAGTTCGTCGCCGACCGAGATGATCCAGGCCTCCGCGGCGGGCGCGGCTCCCGTGTCGGCTTTCACCATCCCATCACCGCCAGGGTCAGTCTCAGGGCGATGTTGGCGTAGATGCCGGCCATGACGTCGTCGGCCATGATGCCCCAGCCGCGGGGCAGGTCCTCGAAGCGGCGGGCCGGCCAAGGCTTCAGGATGTCGAAGACGCGGAACCAGAAGAAGCCGGCGATCCAACCCGGCCAGCCGGTGCCGACGCCGAGGAAGGTCACCAGCATGCCGGCGATCTCGTCGCAGACCACCAGCTTCGGATCCTTGCCGTGCCGCTTCTCCAGCCAGGTGGCGACCGGGACGCCGAGCCAGCAGGTCAGGATCAGCAGGCCGCCCTGGATCGCGAGCGGAACCGGGGCCGCGAAGCCCCAGATCAACGTGAAAACGAAGCTGGCCGCGGTGGCCGGAGCGATCGGAGCATAGCCGGTGCCGAGAAAAGTGCCGAAGAGATAGATGAAGAAGCGGCCCAAGACGTTCCCCCTTCCCGCCCGGGGACATCCCGGCAGCGGATCATGGCGGAACATATGACATGGCCCAGGCAGGGTCAACGGGCAGGGGAAGCCTTTGCGGCCGGGATGTCGAGCGCCAGGCCGTGGGCGATCTGGCGGGCGACGGCGCGGAAGGTGTCGGCCACTCCCACTCCGTTCAGGGCTATGGCGGGATGGCTGTGCAGGCCCAGCGGATTGAGCTCCTCTTCCATCTGCTCCAGGGGAACGGCTCCGGGCAGATCGCGCTTGTTGTACTGCATCACCGTCGGGAACGGACCCGGTTCGCGGCCCAGCGCGGAGAGTTCGTCACTCAATTCCAGCCAGGAGACGGCGGTGGCCTCGATGCGGTCCCCGGCGCTGTCGGCCACGAACACCACCCCGTCAGCCGTGCGCAACAGCCGGCGCCGGACGAGCGCCGAGGTCAGACGGCCGGGCACGGTATAGAGGTTCAAACGGATGTGCAGGCCCCCGACCACGCCCAGATCCAGGGGCATGAACTCGAGGCGATGGTCGGGATCGAACCGCGGATCGAGTACGACCAGCCGGCCGCGCCGCCGCTGGTCGACGCAGGCCCGCAGATGGCGCAGGTTGGTGGTCTTGCCGCCGAGGCCGGGGCCCCAGTAGACGATGCTGCCGACGGCCCTGCCGGGAGCGTATCTCATCGGGCCTCCCCGCCGCTGAAGAGCTCGTCGATACGCAGGTTCAACTCGCGCCGGAAAATCTCACGCGGCTCCTCGCCGCCGGCGACGGCCACCGAGTCGATCAGCCGTTCGAGCAGTTTCTCCAGCGGTCCGGTCGCGGCCGGGCACCTGATCCAGACGCTGCCGGCTGGAGTATCCGGGGCCAACGCCAGCGCCAGGTGCATGCCCCGGTCCAGGCGCAGGACATAGGCTCCGCCGAGCGGATCCGAGATCTGCAGGGCGGCGCCCCGAACGGCGACCGGCAGCCCGGCCAGAGGCCTCTCTGCCACCAGGGACTCGACACAATCGGCGGCGAATCTGTCGGGATCGGCTCCGGGCACTTCGCCGGCCTGCAGCACGAGACGACCGCCGGCATCGGCCAGCAGCGCCGACCGCGCTCCGGTCAGTTCACGCACCGAATCGAGCGCACCGCATAACTCGCGGTACGAATCCTCGAATGCTGTCCCATCCAGACGCGTCAAACCCACCTCCGGGCAAACGTTAGATCGGGACGCACGCGTCCCTGAACCCAGAATATCGACAAAGGAGGAAAACGCTTGAGATCTAACCCGGATCAGATGCCGGTGCGGAATTGGAAAGCGCGTTGGAGGGTGGCCTCGTCGGTATAGGCCAACGCGCCGCCGACCGGAATGCCGGTGGCCAGACGCGTCATGTTGACCGGCCTTTCGCCCATCAGGCGCTGGATGTAGAGAGCGGTGGCCTCGCCTTCCACGCTGGCGTCCAGGGCCAGGATGACCTCGGACACCTCGTCGCCGTCGATGCGCTCGATCAGCCGGTCGAAGGGCAGGTCGGCGGCGCGAATCCCGTCCAGCGGCGAAAGCAGGTTGCCGAGCACGAAATAACGGCCGTGGAAGAAGCCCGCCTTCTCGAAGGGCAGGATGTCGACCGGAGAGGCGATCACGCAGAGCTGGGCCGGGTCCCGGACTGTCGAGGTGCAGATGGAGCAGGGATCGTCCTCGGTGATGGCGCCGCAACGGGAACAGGTCTTCACGTTGGCCATGGCTTCTTCGACCGCGCCCACGAGTTCCGACGGCAGATCGCCGCGGTCCTGGACGAGGGTCAAGGCGATCCGGGTCGCGGACTTGCGCCCCAGGCCCGGCATGCGCCCGAGGGCGCGCACGAGCCGTTCCAACGCCGGCGATTGGAACTCTCCTCCCGGACGGGAGGCCGCGCTGTCGCGGGGGGATGGAGTCGAGTGGTCCACCGTTCTAGCCCATGCCCGGCAGGTTCAGTCCGGGGATGTTCATCCCGCCGGTCAGGGCGCCCATCTCTTTCTGGGACAGCTCTTCGGCCTTGCGTCCGGCCTCGTTGATCGCCGAGAGAAGCATATCCTGCAGGAATTCCACGTCCTCGGGATCGACCACATCCGGCTGGATGGTCAGACGGATCAGTTCGCGCTTGCCGTTCATCACCGCGGTCACCTGACCGCCGCCGACGGTAGCCTCGACCTCGCGCTTGGCCAGATCCTCCTGGATCTCCTCCATCTTCTGCTGCATCTGCTGCGCTTGCTTCATCAGGGAGCGGATGTCCATGTCATTCTCCTCGAGAAGGATCGGCCGCGGCCGGATCCGCCTCGCCCGCGGCGGGCGAAGCTTTGCGGCGATCGTTGATCCAATTGGGTATTTCCTGGGATGGGACGGCCTCGCCGTCCAGCAATTCGACCAGCCCCGCGAGTGTCGAATCCTCGCGACAGGCGGCCGCCAGTTCTTCTTGATCGGTGGGCGCCACCCGGCGGCGCAGATTCTCGCGATGGGCCTTGTTGGCCGCACCGGCCGCCGCGTCGGTCTCGGCGTCGACCATGTTCAGCACCAGCTTGCGCCCGAAACGCTCCTTGACCCGCTGTTCGAGCCGGGGGATCTCTTTGCGGATGCGCGTGAGTTGGAAGGTCTTGCCCGCGGGACAGGAGATGATCAGGCGATCCTCCCCTTCGAGCGACGGCATGGCCTCCATCAGACAAGAGCCGAGCCCGGGATCGGTCTGCATCATGGCGTCGATGAAAGTGGCCCAGCCGGGAACAGTGCCGGCGGCCGCTCCGACTACCGCCACGTCGGCCAGACCGTTGGCCAAACCGTCGGCCAGACCGTCGGCAGGCGAAGCGGGTTCAACGACAGCCGCGGCCGCGGGAGCGGCGCGATGGCGTTCGGCGGGGCCGCCGCCGGACGCGGGAGCGCGGCCGGAACCGGAACCGGGGGCGGCACGGCGACCGCCGCCGCCACCGCCGGAAGGAGCAGGGGATCCGCCGGTCAGGGCCTGCACCCGGCGCACCAGATCGGCCAACATCACTCGCGATTCCATCAGGGCCAGATCCACCAGGGCGGCTTCCAGATGGACCCGGGGCTGCGAGCTGCGGCGGATCCGTTCGTAGGCCTGCGATGCCCGGTCCAGATAGGCCAGCAGATCCTGGGTCGCGAAGCGCTCGCTCTGCCGGGTCAGGGCCTGGATCTGATCGTCGGGCAGGCTGATGCCGGCGCCGAGATCGGGATCGACCTTCAGCAGCATCAGATGCCGGAAGTTGTTGACCAGCCCCAGGGCGAAGTCGTCGAGGTTCTGACCCGCGGTCACGATCTTTTCGGCCACCCGCAAAGCCCGCGCCGGATCATTGTCGAGGATGGCCTCGTTCAGCTCGGAAAAGACCTCGGCCCGCACCCATCCGAAGAGTTCGACCACCCGCTGCTCGGTCACATCCCCCTCGCAGGCGGCCAACACCTGGTCGAGGATGCTCTGCGCATCGCGCATGCTGCCCTCGGCCTGGGCCACGACCAGCCGCATGGCGGCGGGCTCCACCTTGACCTCTTCGCGGCCGCAGATATCCACCAGGCGATCTGTCAGTTCCTCGCGGGTCAGCAGGCGGAAATCGAAGCGCTGGCAGCGCGAGAGGATGGTTCGCGGTATGCGGTTGGGCTCGGTGGTGGCGAAGAAGAAGAACACCCGGGCCGGCGGCTCTT
>CAZYDJ010000131.1:0-6871 GCA_964646035.1 uncultured Fibrobacteraceae bacterium
CCAGCGGCACTTTTGCCGACCACGGCCATCGCCGGGCGCGCGGCCCACTGAGCGCCGTGCTGATAGCCCTTGCGATCGCCGGCGCGCTGGCGGCCGGATGCACCAGCGAAGACGCGAATCCGGTGGGGGCCATGATCGAAGGTCCCATCGAGCCCGCCGACCCGCTGACGATCGAATCCAGGATCTTCAGCGAGGCGGGCCAGATCGCCGTGCGCGACGATTCCGTGTCCTTCGATCGGCGTCAGTTGCTCTATTTCGGCAACCGCGGCGGCGAGAGTTCGTCATTCATGGCGATCTACGACTTCTCATCCTTCCAGGACACCTTCTGGCAGGACGCCGATTTTTCGGAGTCGAACGTCACGGTCTCGCTGCGTCTTTTCCTGCTGAGTTGGTACAGCGATCTGCTGCCGGAAGACGCCAAGGGACTGGTCAAGACCTACGAGATCCTGGAGCTGGCCGATTCCCTCGACGTGTCCCTCTATCCCGGTCCCGAACCGGCAGCCGGACAGGGGCTGGCCACCGCGACCGAGGCTTCCGGCGATCTGGTGCAGTTCCAGCTGCCGACCTCGGCTTTCCAGCGCTGGCTCTCCGGTGACCATAAGGGCATCCTGGTCCGCGAAGCATTGAGCACCGATCCCGAAGAGGGCCTGATCGGCTTCGCCTCGAGCGATTTCGACACATTGCGAAACGCCGGCGAGATCGGGCTCGAATTGACCGGCACCCTGGTCGGCCCCATCCTGAAGATGGAGTTCGCCGACATGGACACCACGGTGATTCTGCTGCCGACGGCCGACGTCTCGACGATGCATCCGCTCGCAGAACCTTCGGCTTCGATCGAGGACGGCTTCCTGCTGCGGACGCATCTGCGCCAATATCCTTATTTCTCCTTCGACCTGGATGCGTTGCCCGACGAGGTGAAGGTGAACCGGGCGGTGCTCTACTTCGCCGCCGATTCGACAGCGAGCTACGGCCCCAAGATCAGCGTCGTGGCCAGCGAAGTGCCGGCTTCCAGTTTGGTCGGGCGGGACACAATCTCCCTGCAGGAACTGGAGGAGGTCGCCGAGGTCTCCGGCGGCTGGACAAGCGTCGATCCCCGGGCCACCGGCTGGATCGGCCTGGATATCTCAGGATCGGTCCAGCGCATCGTCAACAATGTTATCGATGAGCCGATCTGCTGGCTGATCACCGCGGGCGAGGATTTCACCGGAGGCTACGACAACCACTCCTACGATCCTGATTTCTACCTCGTCAAATTCGACTTGGCCGGCACCGCGGTCGATTCCCTGCGGCCATATCTGCAGGTCACCTATTCGCCGTACAGCTCGAGCGAAGGGGGTGTGAAATGATCAGGAACAACAACCGGCGCCGGCTGCTGACTTCTGTTTCCGCGATCTGCCTGCTGCTCATCGCCGCTGCGGCCGGGGCCCAGAGCCCTTTCGCGCTGACCAACATCGGCGGCGACGTCCGGTCCAGCGACGCCCGCATCGAAGGACGCGGCGGCTGGGGGATGGCCGAGAGCGATACGATCATGCCCTCATTCCACAACATCGCCGGGCTGCCCGGACTGAACAAGATAGCGGTCATGGTCAGCGGCTACGGTGAGCAGGTCGAATCCGAGACCGCCGACCGGAAGCGACGAACCGATCGGGTCCGCACTCCGTCGGTGCGCGCCGCCGTGCCGGTCTGGCGGGGGCGGATGGTCCTGACCGCCGGCTTCAACTCGCTGCGGGCCACCCAGTACCAGTACGCCGAGCCCATGGTGTGGCCGGCGCAGCCGGACACGTTGTTCGGCACCCGCTACTTCTCTCGTGAAGGCACCCAGTTCCAGTTGCCGGTCGGAGTCGGATTCCGGGTGGGCAAGGGGCTGTCGGTCGGCGCGACCGCCAATTTCGTCCACGGCATGATCCGCGATACAGCCAGCAATTTCTTCTTCGATTCCAGCGGTCCCGACAGCCTGGCTTTCTACTCCAGCACCACCGAGATCCAGGAAGACCAGCTTTCCGGCACATCGGCCACCTTGTCGCTGATTTGGAGCCCTTCCGAGCGGGCGGCATTCGGAGCCGGCTGGACTTCGTCCTACGACTGGGACATCGACCGCACGACCGCGTTGACAGGCGTGACCGGAACCCGGGCCGAGGACATGACCTGGAGCATGCCGTCGAAGTGGAGCGCGGGCGGTCATTATTTCCTGAGTGATCGCTGGCGGCTGGGACTGGAATACGAGGCCCAGGACTTCAGCGATTTCACCGGCCGTGATGACTGGGTAGAGATGATGACCGACTCCTGGCGCTTCGCGACCGGGGTCGAGCGCATCGGCGGGTCCGCCCGTCGCGGCGGGATGGGGAACATGCCCCTGCGCCTCGGCTACTCGGTTCAGAAATGGCCCTACCAGGTGGGCGGCGAGGATGTCATGGAGCACAGGGTGTCGATCGGTTCCGGCGTGCCCTTCCATGGACGCAGCGGGCATCTCGACTTCGCTGTGACCTACGGCTGGCGCGGCGAGATCGAGAAGAACGGCAGTGAAGACCGCTTTTGGCGAATGAGTGTTTCGATGGTCGGACTCGAGAAGTGGTGGTAACGAAGATCCGGCGGCGCTCCAGCCGCCACGGAGGAGAAGTAATGAGCCAGGACAGGATTATCCCGCTGCGTTTTCAACTGCCGTCCGCGGCGACCCTGCTTCTTCTGGTCTGCAGCCTGGTCCTGCTGTCCGGTTGCCGAGGCGACCTGCCCCTGTCCGAACTGCAGAAGATGCAGGCCAGCTTCCGCGCCCTGCCCGAATCGGAACAGGAACCCGCCCTGCGCGCTTTCGCTTCCGAATCTTCCGCACAGAGCCATTTCGCCTGGTTCGAACTCGGCAACATCTATTATGACCGCAGCTCGTCGGTGCTGACCGAGCCGGGCGCCGATCCCCGCCAGAGATCGGCACTGCTCGATTCCGCCCGCATTTTCTTCAGCCGGGCGGTGCAGATCGATACGACCTTCGTCGAGGCCTACGTGAACCTGGGCTCGGTGTGGGAGGATATCAGCACCATGCCGGGATTCTCCCCGTCCCAGTCCCGCAATGAGGCGCTCGAATGCTACGAGCGGGCGCTGGTTCTCCGCCCTGACGACGAGAAGGCCCGCTGCAATCTCGGCGCTCTCTATTTCAATCAGCAGCTCACGTCCAAGGCCCTCGACCAGTTCCGCCACGTGCTCGCGGTCAACCCCCGCAGCGCCCTCGCCCATTACAACATGGCCATCCTCTTCGCCACCTCTCGTGTCTACGATGAGGCCATCCGCGAGTGGGAGCTGGCCTCGAAGTATGACGGCGACGGCGACATCGGGGAGCGCTCGCGCGACAACATCAGGACCATCAAGCAGATGCTCGAGGTGGAGATACCGGCCGAGTTGAAGGGCGACACGACCGCCGGGTAGGGCGACCGGCCAAGCAGCCGGGGCTGATCCCAGGAGTTCCCATGGCCTTCCCACTGCCGATTCCCGCGGAGTTGCGAGCTGCGGCGCCTGCCGGCGTCGGTGTGCTGCTGGCGGCCAGCGGCGGCGTCGACAGCACCTTGGCCATGATGATGCTCCGCGAACTGGGCTGCGACGTCCACGCCGTGACCTTCAAGAACTTCTGCTACGCCGACGCCGGCCTCGTCGAGGACGGCGGTCGTTCCTGCTGCTCGGTCGAGGCGATCGAGGAAGCCCGACGCCTCGCCACGAGCTGCGGAGTCGAGCACCGGGTGACCAACGTCGAAGAGATCTTCGGCAGGAACGTCATCGAGCCTTTCGTCCGGTCCTACGCCGCGGGCCTGACTCCCAACCCCTGCGTCGACTGCAACGCCTCGGTTCGCTTCCCGCATCTGCTGCGCCTCGCCGACCTGATGGGATGCGAACTGGTGGCCACGGGGCATTACGCCCGCGTCGATCACGGTGGTCGCCGGCCGCGTCTGCTTCGCGGCGTCGATCGGGAGAAGGACCAGTCCTATTTCCTGCACGGCATCGGCCGCGAGGCCCTGGCCCGCTCCGTATTCCCCCTGGGATGGTACGTCAAACAACAGGTCCGGCAGGCGGCCGCGGCCTTGGATCTGCCGGTCGCGGAGAAGCCGGAAAGCCAGGAGATCTGTTTCGTCCCCGACGACGACCGGTCTTTTCTCTTCGCCGACGCGGATGTCGAGCCCGGAGATTTCGTGGACGCCGCCGGCAACGTCATGGGCCGGCACCACGGGCTGCCCTTCTATACCATCGGCCAGCGCCGCGGCCTGGGCATCGCGGCGCCGAGATCGTTATATGTGACTGCAATCGACGTGCCCGCGAACCGGATCAGGGTCGGCTTCGCCGAGGAGTTGGATGTCACGCGGATCGAGGTCGACAGGTTCGCTCCCTTGGTCGATGATCTGCCTGCCGCAGGTTACGCGGACCGGGAAATCGTCGCCCGCATCCGACATCGCCATCGCGGAGCCGTTGTGAAGGCCTGGCGATTGCGCGACGGATGTCTCAGCGTCGATCTCGCCGGCCCGGAGCGGGGAGTGTCCCCGGGGCAGGCGCTGGTGCTCTACGACGGCGAAGCGGTTCTCGGCGGCGGTCGGATCGTATCTACTGGTTGTGCTGATAATCGGGAGGAATCTCCATGTCCCGTTTCCTGAAGGTGCTGCTGCGGGTGGCCCTGGTCCTGATCGGATTGTTGCTGGTCGCCGTCCTGGCGGTGCGGTTCCTGGTGCCCGCCGAAAAGTTCGGGCGCATGGCCGCGGACCGTATCAGCCGCGAGACCGGCGCCACCGTCGACTTCGCCGACATCGGGATCTCGCTGTGGCCGCGGTTGAGACTCGTAGTCGATGATTGCGTCGTCCACGGCACCGGCGAGCAGATCGCCGAACGCACCGGCCGCGATACGCCGCTGGTCGAGTTCACGGTCCTGGCCGGCAAGGTGGAGGCGGATCTGGCTCTGGCGCCGCTGCTGTCGAAACGGATCGAGGCGGGACAGATCAGGCTGGTGCGGCCGCGGATCACCATCAAGACCGAGACACCCGATAGTCCGGCCGCGGGCAAGCCGTCCCTCGTTCCCGCCGCCGCCGGATCAACTCCGGCGATGGCATTCCTGGTTGCCGGGATTTCGATGATCGACGCGGAAGTGCAGTGGAGCGATCAGGCGACAGGCAGGTCGGCGAGCGTCAACGGCTGGAGTCAGGAAGTCTCGATGAGCGAGATCGGAGCCTTGACGGCGCGTCTGCGCGCGGTGGCTTCAGGGGGACCGTCGCCGGTGCGTTCGACCGAGCCTTCGACCGTCGAATTGCAGGCCAGTATCGCGAGCCTGCGCCTGGCAGGATTCTCGCAGAGCGGCCCCGTTAATCTGTCGGATCTGGATCTGGACCTGAAATTGACCGTGCCGTGGCAAGCCGACCGGATCCTCTTCGAGGTCGATCGCGCAACCTGGGGCGCGGTCCGGCTCGACGCGAAGGGAGAGGCCGTGCCGGCGCCGGGCGGCGGCATGCGCCTGACCGGTGATTGGCGACTGGCCGATGTGGACCTGGCGGTTCTGGCCCGCGATCTGCCCGGCGTGGTGACCATGCCCGAGGGGGAGGCCGCGCAGTGGCTCGGCGCCGAGCCGGTGAGCGACGGCGAGTTGCAGGCGGCCGGTCGATTCGATCTGTTGTTGCCCCAGCCCGAGGGCGCCGGGATGCCGGAAATCTTGCCTGGCCTGTCCGGTACTGGCAGGGTGGCCGGCCTGCGTTTCGCACCGCCGCGGAAATTGCCCGAGGTCAGCGCCGACGCCGACATCTCGCTGGCGGACGGCGTGTTGCGGATCAGCGGGTTGGAGGCGGGGGCCGACGGCGGCGTGCTGCTGGGAGAGGCCAGCCTGGATTACGTCAAGGACAGCCGCGGCGTCTTCACTTTCGTTGCTGATTGCCGGGATATGCCGGTGGCCTCGCTGTTGCGGCCCTATGCGGCGGGCGCGGCGCGGATCGTCGAAGGCACCGCCGGGGGCAAACTGGTCGGCGGGGGAATCCTGGGCGAGAAGGCCGAGGTCCTGAATTCGCTGCGCATCGACGGCGACATGCTGCTGACGGATGGCGTGCTGCACGGCAACGACCTGCTGGCCGGCGTTTCGAAATACCTGGGCGTCCGTCAGGATCTCAAGGAGATCCGTTATCGCAAACTGCTGCATCATCTGCACGTGGCCGACGGGCGTTATCATCTCAGCGATCTGGACTTGAAAGGTCATGACACCGACTGGCAGGGCGGCGGATCGATCGGGTTCGCCGGCGACATCGACATGGATCTGGCGGTGAAACTGCCCGCCGATTTCACTCCGGATCTGGGGGACATGACCCAGTTCGTGGATGTCCTGCGCGGCGACGACGGCCGGATCCGTCTCGATCTGCACCTCTCCGGAGAGGCGGCGCGACCCAAGGTGAAGTTGAAGGTCGACATGGCCAGCGATTCGGTGAAGGAGCAGGTGAACAAGAGCATCCGCGGGTTTCTTGACAAACTGAAAGGCAAGTAGTAACGTGCTTTCCCGCGGTTTGACGGGTGGGAAATCCAGTCCCCCCGCCGGCCCCGGGACCAGGACACTTGTCCCCCAGGTGGACCGAAGGTACATTGGGGAGGGCTAGTCCTAACTGGTAAGGCAGCGGACTTGAAATCCGCCGGGTCGAGAGGCCCTTGGGGGTTCGAATCCCTCGCCCTCCGCCAGATCAAAAGGACTGGGAGAGGTGGCCGAGTGGCTGAAGGCGCACGCCTGCTAAGCGTGTGTGGGGAAACTCACCGAGGGTTCGAATCCCTCCCTCTCCGCCAGATAGAGACATACAAGGTGCGCCCATAGCTCAACTGGATAGAGCGTCTGGCTACGGACCAGGAGGTTGGGGGTTCGAATCCTCCTGGGCGTACCATC
>CAZYDJ010000132.1:0-6799 GCA_964646035.1 uncultured Fibrobacteraceae bacterium
GTCGCTGCGGTAGGTGTCCACCGTGATCGGCAGGTCGGTGGCGTGTCGGATCAATTCCAGGGCCGGCAACAGGCGTCGCTGCTCCTCTTGCGCGGGAACCGGATCGGAGCCGGGGCGGGAGGATTCGGCTCCCAGCTCGAGGATGTCCGCGCCCGCCGCGGCCATCTGCGCGGCGCGGTCGGCCGCGGCCGCGGGATCGAAGTTGCGGGATTCGGAGAAGAAGCTGTCGGGGGTGAGGTTGACGATGCCCATCACCAGCGGCCGGCGCCCGTAGTCGAGGCTATGGGCGCCGAGCCGCCAGACGGATGAGCTGCCGGAGATCACGCTTCCGGCTCGGGATCGGCAGGAGGCTCGGGGTCGGCAGGAGGCGCGGGTTCGTCGATCGCGGCGCCCTGGGGCTTGGGGAACGAGTCTTCCCCGTCCAGCGGCTCCTCCACGTTGTTTTCGTCCTCGATGACCAGTTCGGGCAGGGTTTCGCCGCCCATGATCATGTCGACCTCTTCGCGGCACAGCGACTCGCGCTCGAGCAGGGCCTCGGCGAGCATGGTCACCTTGTCCCGGTTGGCCTCCATCAGGTCGGTGGCGCGCTGGTGCTGCTCCTCGATGATGCGGACGACCTCGTCGTCGATATTCTGGAGCGTGCGCTCGCTGACCGAACGGCGGCGGGTGAACTCGCGGCCGAGGAATACCTGCTCCTGGCCTTCGTCGTAGGAGATCGGGCCCATCGATTCGCTCATGCCCAGCTGGGTGACCATGGTCCGGGCGTAATGCGTGACGGTCTTGATGTCCTGGAAAGCGCCGCCGTGGATGCGGCCGATGAACAACTCTTCGGCCACGCGGCCGCCGAGGGCCATGCAGATCCTGTCGAGGATCTTCTCGCGGCTGATGTGCAACTCGTCTTTTTCCGGCGGCGTGAAGGTCAGGCCGAGAGCCTGGCCGCGCGGAATGATGGTGACCTTCTCGGTCGGATCGGCGAATTCGCAAAGATCGGACAGGATGGTATGCCCCGCCTCGTGGTAGGCGGTGATCCGCTTGTCCTCGTCGCTCATCACCCGGCTGCGGCGCTCGGGCCCGAGCATGACTTTTTCGCGGGCGTCCATGAAATCATCCATGGTCACCTCGGTGTGGTTCTTGCGGGCCGCGAGCAGGGCGGCCTCGTTGACCAGGTTCGCCAGGTCGGCACCGGCCAGTCCGGGAGTGCCGCCCGCGACTTTCCTGGCCGAAACGGTCTCGGCGTGGCGGATCTTCCGCATATGCACCTTGAGGATCGCCTCGCGGCCGTTGAGGTCGGGCATGTCGACCACGATCTGACGGTCGAAGCGGCCGGGACGCAGCAGGGCGGGGTCGAGCACGTCGGGGCGGTTGGTGGCGGCAACCAGGATCACGCCTTCGTTGGATTCGAAGCCGTCCATCTCGACCAGCAACTGGTTCAGGGTCTGCTCGCGCTCGTCGTGCCCGCCGCCGAGGCCGGCGCCGCGCTGGCGGCCCACGGCGTCGATCTCGTCGATGAAGATGATGCAGGGAGCGTTCTTCTTGCCCTGTTCGAAGAGGTCGCGCACCCGAGAGGCGCCGACACCCACGAACATCTCCACGAAGTCCGAGCCGCTCATGCTGAAAAACGGCACTGCCGCTTCGCCGGCCACCGCTCGCGCCAGCAGGGTCTTGCCGGTTCCGGGCGAGCCGACCAGCAGGGCGCCCTTGGGGATGCGGCCGCCCAGGCGCTGGAACTTTTTCGGCGAGCGCAGGAATTCGATGATCTCCTGCAGCTCGACCTTGGCCTCGTCGCAGCCGGCCACGTCCTCGAAGGTGATCGTGGGCTTGTCCATGTTGATGAGCTTGGCCTTGCTCTTGCCGAAGCTGAACGCCTTGTTGCTGCCGCCCTGCATCTGGCGGATGAAGAACAGCCACAGCACCAGGATCAGCAGGAACGGCAGGTAGTACGTCAAGATCGTGGTCAGCCAACTGGTCTTGGGCACTTCGGCCTTCATCATGATGTTGGGATTGTACTGGCGCAGCCAGTTCGGGAATTCGGGGTCTTCGGTCATCAGGGTGGAGGTGAACTGGTCCACCTGCGGACTCGTTCCGTTTTCGAGCAGGATGGCCGTCGGCTCGTTGAGCCGGCCCTTCACCTCCATGTTCGTCTTGGTGACCGAGCTGATGTTGCCGGCCTCGACCTGCTGCTCGAATGCGGTATAGGTGATGTCGTATACCGGTTCCTGATCCAGATTCATCATCTGGAACGCAAAGAAGACCAGGATCAGCAGGATGATCCAGAAACCCGCCGTTCGCCCGGGCATGGAAGGACGTCGACCGGGACCCTGGAGAGGTCCTTGAGGCTTGCGAGGCGACTTGTTGTCGGCCATGTGACTCCTCGGAACTGTGGCCGCGGATTTGCCGCGTTAGTCCATGCCGCCACGGGCGGCTGTTAATATGCGTCGGGCCGAAAGACCCGGCGCCCAATCACGTTCCCGGAACTTCGCGCCGATCAGCGGAAAGCACGCTGATTGTAACCCCGGTTCCGCAACCCGGCAACAGACGGGTGCGCTCGGCGCGAATGACGCCGACGACCCACAGAATGCCGGCGTCGTCCTCGACGATCAGGGCGCCCGCCCTGTCGGAATGAGGGATCTTCAACTCCGAGAGCAGGTCGCTGACCTTCTTGCTGCCCTTCATCCCGAAGGGGACGATCCGGTCGCCGGGGCGCTGCAGGCGCAGCCTGGGTTCGCCCTCGACTTCTGCCGCGGGCAGCGTCAGCCGCCAGACTCCCTCGGAACCCGGTTTCGGGACGATTCCGGCCTCGGGTGCGATATCGGCAAGGGATTCAGGATCCGCCTTCTCTTTCAAGATATGAAAAGAATCGATCAGGGACAGGTCGCATTCCCTGCCGGGAGCCGTCGCGTCGGGATCCAGGATTCGCAGGAAGTCGCCGTCCCGCCATGCGCGCCAGCCGTGGATGAGATCAATGCCGCTGCCGGAACGTCCGGCATCCAGCCAGTCCAGCAACGAGTCGAGATGGATCATCTCCAGGTCGCGGTCGAGCCCGTGGCGTTCGTCCAGGAAGATGCGCAGCGCTCGGGAAGACACCGGACGGGGGAGTTCGCGCAGCCCGGCGACCGGCAAATCACCTTCTCCGGCCGCGGACAGGAACTCCCGGGCCAGTTGATCGAGGCAGGACGCATCGCGTCCGGCCAACTCGGCCAATCTCGCGGGGCCCGAGTCGACGCCTGCGCCGAGGATGTCGCGGGCCAGGGGCAGAAGCTCGTGACGGATCCGGCTGCGGGCCGCTCCGCCTTCGTGATTCGTGCGGTCGGTGCGCCAGGGCTGGCCGATTTCCCGCAGGAAGGATTCGATCCGGTTCCGGTCGACGATCAGCAGCGGGTGGATGATCCGGCCGGAAACCGGCAGGATGCCTCTGATCCCGTCCAGCCCGGCTCCGCGAAAGAGCCGCATGACCACGGTTTCGGTCTGATCGTCGCGATGATGGCCGGTGGCGCAGCAGTGGAGTCGGGGATCGGCGTCCAGCAATTCAGCCAGATACTGCCGGCGCAGTTGGCGTCCCGCTTCTTCCTCGCCCCGGCCCCTGGTTTCGGCTTCGATCCGGGCGTCGGCGCGGCGGGTGTGCAGTTCGATGTCGAGACCGGCGCAGAGATCGCGGCAGAAATCCTCGTCGGCGTCTGATTCGTCGCCGCGCAGCAGGTGGTTCAGATGGGCGGCGACGACCACTCCGGAGTGGGTTTCGGCCCAATCGCGGGCAGCGAGCAGCAGGGCCGTGGAATCCGGCCCGCCGGAAAGGGCGACCAGAAGACCTGGAGAGCCGGCGCCAGCTGGCGTCACGAGACGGCGCAGCTTTTCGATTTCTGCGGCGACGAGTTTCGGGAATGGAATCATTTTTGACATGGCGCCGGCGGATGGCGGGCAAAAAAAATTGGTAGCGGCGCAGGGATTCGAACCCCGGACACGTGGATTATGATTCCACTGCTCTAACCAACTGAGCTACGCCGCCACCAAGTATTTATTCGGAGCGCACGGCGATTTCCCGCCGAGCGGAAAATCAATCTAGCCGGGCAGAGTCACCTTGTCAAGACCGTCCCTCCCAACCTATTGTCTGCGGAAGCGAAACGCTGCCGACCGGTTCGGGACGGTTGTTCTTCGCAGGGGAGATGCATGATGCTGGACGAATCCGCCATTCCTGTCGCCGGCGTGCTGGAGGAAGACTCGGTTTCCCTGGATCCGCTGCGGGGAAAGACAGTAGTCGTATTGGGTTACGGTAATCAGGGGCACGCCCACGCCCTGAATCTGCGTGATTCCGGGATCGATGTCGTCGTCGGCGCCCGTCCGGAAGGCCGGGGGGCTTCCCGTGCCCGCGAGGACGGTTTCTTGCCCGTGCCGATAGCTGAGGCGGCCGCGGCCGGCGACGTTGTGATGATGATGCTCCCCGACGAGGTCCAGCAACGGGTCTTCATCGGGGAGGTCGCGCCGCATCTGCGCCCCGAGGCGGCGATCGGTTTCGCCCATGGTTTCGCTTTGGCTTTCGGCTTGATCACTCCCGATCCCGGCCGCCGGTGTTTCCTGGCCGCTCCCAAGGGCCAGGGCGATATGTTGCGCGAGGCTTATCTGGGCGGCGGGGGGCTGCCCGGTCTGATCGCGGTTTCCGCCCAGTCGCCCGAGGAAACCTGGGGCCTGGCGGCGGCTTATTGCAAGGCCGTCGGCTGCCTGCGCGGCGGCGGATTTCCGACCACTTTCCGCCAGGAATGCATTGCCGACCAGTTCGGCGAGCAGGTGGTTCTCTGCGGCGGGCTGGTCGAATTGGTGCGGGCCGCGTACGAGACGCTGGTCGAGCGGGGATACGCCGAGCAGAACGCTTATTTCGAATGCGTGCACGAGGTCAAGCTGATCGCCGACCTGATGCATCGGGCGGGGGTCGACGGGATGCGCAAACTCATCAGCCCCACAGCCGCCTACGGCGGCCTGACCCGCGGGCCGCGACTGATCGACGGACGAACGCGGGCCGAGATGGGCCGGATACTGGACGAGATAGAATCGGGCGCTTTCGCCACGGAGTTTCTCGAAGACAGCGAGAGGCCTGTCGGAGCGTCGGAACTGGAAGACCTGCGGGCGGCGGAGGCCGCCTCGGGATTGATCGCAACGGGACGGAGCCTCAAGAGCCGCCTGGACGCCCTCGGTCTGGACGGGAACCGGTCCCGGGGAGGAAAAGATGAGTGATTCACTGATCGGCCGCGTCATCGCGGTCTTCGCCAGTCCGACCGCCGCCATGACCGCCGTTCGCGACAATCCGCGCTGGACCATGGCCGGTCTCATCCTGATCATCCTGCTGGGAATCTACGGCGCGACCACGCTGCATATCTCCGGCCCCGAGCAGATCGACGTCATGCGCGACACCCGCCTGGGCCGCATGATGACCGAGGAGCAGGTCCAGGATCAATACGACCATTATATGAACCTATCGACCGGCGACCGGTTGCTGGCCGGGCTGCAGGCCGGCATCGGGGTCTTCGTCGGCATCCTCATCAGCGGCCTGATCTTCCTGCTCTTCACCAAGCTGGCCGGAGGCACCGGTTCATTCGGTCAGGTGATGGGAGTGGTGTTCTGGGCCAGCCTGATCGGGGTCGGCCTCGGCACCCTGGTCAAGTGGCCGCTGATCTACGCCAAGCAATCCGTATTCGCGGTGTCCACCGGACTGGCCCTGCTGGTTCCCGACGCGGAACCGACGTCGCTGATCTACCAGCTGCTGTCGATCTTCGACTTTTTCGCCGTCTGGGCCGTCTACGTCATGGTCATCGGCTTCGCCAAGGTGCACGGATTCACATTCGGCAAATCCATGATCGTCACCGTCATGAGCTGGTTGCTGATGAGCCTGGTCATGGTCGGTTTCAGCCAGATCTTCGTCTGATGCTCCGCGGCCGGACGGGAGATCTCCCCGATCCGGCGTCGCGGTAGCCGGGAGGCCTCGTGAAGAAGTGGATCATCATCGCGGTCGCAGCGCTGCTCGTGCTGATCGTCGTCGTCAATCTCGTCAGCCGCGGCGGCGGCAAGAGCGTCGAGGTCGAGATCGTCGACTCCGGTATCCGGGAACTGGTGGCAACCGTTTCCGCGTCCGGCACCCTGACCCCGAAGCGCAAGGTGGATGTCAGCGCCGAGACCATCGGCCGCATCACCAGTCTGGCTGTCGCGGAAGGGGACGAGGTCGAGGAGGGGGATTTCCTGCTGGAGATCGACCCCGCCGAGTACCAGTCCCAGGTCCGGGGATTCGCAGCGGCGGTCAGGACCAGCGCAGCGAATCTGGATCTCTCCGAGGCAACGGCCGAAAAGGCGGGGCTGGACCTGCGGCGGGCCACGGAGCTTTATGAATCGGGTCTGGCGACCCAGCAGGACCAGGAGACGGCGGAGACCGATTTCAGGATCGCCGGGTCGCGGGTGGACGCAGCCCGGGCCACGCTGAGACAGGCCGAGGCCACCCTGGAAAAGGCCCGCCACGATCTGGCCAAGGTCACCATTCGCGCTCCGATGGCCGGACTGATCACCCGCCTCAATGTCGAGGAGGGCGAGAACGCCATCATGGGCACGCTGAACAACCCCGGCACCGTGCTGCTGACCATCGCCGATCTGAGCACCATGGAGGCCGAGATCAACGTCGACGAGACCGAAGTCGTGGACATCGTCCTCGGCCAACCGGCCGGGATCGAGATCGACGCTTTCCCCGACACGACTTTCACCGGCGAGGTCACCGAGATCGGCAACAGCCCGATCTACACCAGCACCGGCCAGAGCCAGCAGGCGG
>CAZYDJ010000133.1:0-6779 GCA_964646035.1 uncultured Fibrobacteraceae bacterium
CTGGAACTGCTGAACCTCAAGGATCGGGCCCTGGCCACCGCGGCCGAAGGCATAACCATCGCCGACGCGCGATTGCCCGGCCGTCCCTTGATCTACGTCAATGAAGGCTTCGAGAGGCTGACCGGATACGGCGCCGGATACGCCATCGGCCGCAACTGCAAATTCCTCCAGGGCCCGGAAACCGATCCCCGCACCTCCGATGAGATCCGCCGGGCTCTTCGCGAGGGCCGGGACTGCTCGGTCGAGATCCTGAACTACCGCCAGGACGGATCCCGGTTCTGGAACCGCCTCTCCATATCACCGGTCAGCGACCGGTCCGGAGCCATCACCCACTTCATCGGCATCCAGTCCGACGTGACCGACCGCCGCGACGCCGAGGACGCCCTGCGCCTCGCCAATGAGAAACTCGAGCAGATCAACCGCGGCATGCAGCGCGACCTGAACGATGCCGCCGAGATCCAGCGGGCCTGGCTGCCCCAGAACGTACCCGTCGTGCCCGGGATCGAGTTCGCCTGGACTTTCCGGCCCTGCCAGGAACTGGGCGGCGACGCACTGAACATCCTGCGTCTCGGGCCGGAACACATCGGGATCTACGTTCTCGATGTCAGCGGCCACGGCGTACCCGCGGCCCTGTTCTCGGCCTCGCTGAACCGCCTGCTGTCGCCGGTCCCGGAGCAGTCGTGTCTGTTTACTCCGGCTGCAGACGGCGGCGCCGGCTTCGACATCGCGTCGCCGGGACGGGTCGTCGAAACCATGAACCGGCAGCTCAGTTTCGATCCCGAGACCAGCAAGTTCTTCACCATGATCTACGGCGTTCTCGATCTGCGATCCCGCGAGTTCCGCTACGCCACGGCAGGTCATCCTCCTCCGTTGAGAGTCGGCAGCGCCGGTCCGGAGTCCTGCCCGCCGGCCGTCGGGGTTCCGGTCGGGATGTTGCCCGACTTCTCGTATCAGGATGTTTCCCTGAAGCTGAGCCCCGGGGATCGCATCCTGCTGTTCACCGACGGGGCTGTCGAAGTGGCCGACGCACGCGATGAACAGCTCGGCGATGAAGGCCTGCTGGCCGAATTCGCCCGTCATGACCGTCTGCCGGTGGGGGAGTGCCTGGAGAATATGATGGCGAGCATCATCGAATGGAATGACGGGGATATTTTCGAGGACGACGTGACCCTGCTGGCGATCGACTGCACCGACTGTGAAAAGCCTTGAACCGGTTCGTCAGCGTTCGGCGGCTGATTCTCGCCAGGTCCTGATATGATCGATCTCCAGCGAGAACGAACCCGGTTTCCCTTCTACCAGCATGATTCCGACTTGATGGATGTGCGAGATGTCCAGAGCAGGGGCTTCGGGGATGGTCCGTCCCCGGAATGACGCCTCGAAGCGGTCGAAGGGGATGCGCACGGTGATCCACTCGCCTTCCCCTGATGCGAAACCCGCGCGATAGGCGATGCCGTCGTAGCGATCGTCGGTCCTTAGCCGCAACTGGTAGGCGCGGCCGTCGCCGCGGAGAAGGATCTCGACGCCGGCGAAAGCCGAAAGGTCGCAGGGGCCGATCACGGTCCGCGCCGAAACGAACCCGCCGTTGTTTTCCCGCGACAGCCTGCCCGAGAAGACACCGGTGCCGCGATCGGTCCGCCGCATACCGCCGCTGGATACTCCGCCCATGACGACATCGGCCACGATCGTCCAACTGCTCTTGTCGGATTCGCTGAAATCGATGAGCAGGCCCGGTTCGTTCATCACTCCTCCGTTCGCGGAAGAATCAGCATTATTACATCCACCAAGGGAATGTACTGCGACCGTCGCCGCCGCGCCACGGAGCCGGCTCCCTTGTCGTCTGGGCGCAAGGTTCGTAGCATGGGTTGCATGAAGACGAACCCCGAAGCAGGCGACAGGGCCGCCGCCGGCGTCGCAGGAAAACCCTTGGTTCTGGTCACCGGCGCGACCGGCTACGTGGGCGGGCGGTTGTGGCGGCGTCTGGAGATGTCGGGCTATCGAGTGCGGTGCATGGCCCGCAATCCGGAACGGCTGGCGGGCCGGACGGCGCCCGGCTCGGAAACGGTTCGCGGCGACGTGCTCGAACCAGCGACGCTCCGCGAAGCTCTGGCCGGGGTCGCCGTCGCCTATTACCTGGTGCATTCGATGGGCTCGAGCGGCGGCTTCGAAGAGCAGGACCGCCGGGGGGCGCGGAACTTCGCCGAGGCGGCGAGACAGGCCGGCGTCGGCCGCATCATCTATCTCGGCGGTCTCGCCGACGATAAACGCGACCTCTCGCCGCATCTGCGCAGCCGTCACGAAGTGGGGGAGATCCTGCGCGAGGGCGGCATGACCGTTATCGAATTGCGAGCCTCGATAGTCCTCGGTTCCGGCAGCCTCTCTTTCGAGATGATTCGCGCCCTGGTCGAACGGCTGCCCGCGATGATCACCCCGAAATGGGTGGCGGTCGAAGCCCAGCCCATCGCCATCGAAGACCTGCTCGAGTACCTGGTGGAATCGATCGATCTGCCGGACGTGTCGCGAACATTCGAGATCGGCGGCGCCGACCGGGCTTCCTACGGCGATCTGATGCGCGAGTACGGCCGCCAGCGCGGACTGAACCGGCTGATGGTGCCGGTGCCGGTGCTTACCCCCCGGCTTTCCAGCCTGTGGCTCGGCCTGGTCACCCCGCTCTACGCGCGGGTGGGCAAGAAACTCATCCAGAGCATCGAGCATCCGTCGGTGATCCACGACCGCTCCGCCGCCGGCGTGTTCCGGGTTCGGCCGCGCGGAGTGACCGCCGCCATCGCGGCGGCGCTGCGCAACGAGGAGAAGGAGTTCGCCGAGACCAGCTGGTTCGACGCGGTGTCCTCGGCCGGGCCGCAGCGCAACTTCGCCGGCGTACGGTTCCGCAACCGCCTGCTCGACGCCAGATCCGTGCTGGTGGATGTCCCGGCGGCGGACGCGTTCGCTCCCATCAGGCGCATCGGGGGCGCAAACGGCTGGTACGCGCATAAGTATCTGTGGAAGCTGCGGGGCTGGATCGACATGCTCATCGGCGGCGTGGGAATGCGGCGCCGCAGGCGCGATCCGGAAATCCCGCACGTGGGCGACGCGGTGGATTTCTGGCGGGTCGAGCGCTACGAACCCGATCACCGCCTGCTGTTGCGCGCCGAGATGAAAGTGCCGGGTCGCGCCTGGCTCGAGTTCGAGGTCGAACCCGCCGGCGCCGGCGCCGTCATCCGCCAGACCGCGGTCTACGATCCGGCCGGTCTCTTCGGATTGATCTACTGGTATTCCCTGTTTCCGGTGCACGGGCTTGTTTTCGGCGGTATGCTCCGGGGCATCGCCGGGCGCGCGGCCGCGGAGGCGGGGCGACGGCTTGACCGGACGAAGTCATCCTCTTGATTCAGGAAGCGGCATTTATTCAGGGAGTGATCCATGGGCGTGGAGATCGAACGTAAATTCCTGGTGCGGGGCGACGCCTGGAAGGCGGGCGGCCTGGGCGTGGATTGCCGGCAGGGATATCTGAGCTCCGCCGTCGAACGCGTGGTGCGTGTCCGCACGATGGGCTCGAGAGCGACGCTCACCATCAAAGGCGAATCCGTCGGCGCGGTCCGGCAGGAATTCGAGTACGACATTCCCATCGAGGACGCGCTGAGCCTGCTGGAATTATGCGATAAGCCCCTGATCGAGAAGACGCGCTACATTATCGGGCACGGCGGCCTCGTCTGGGAAGTCGACGAGTTCCACGGCGTCAACGCCGGCCTGATCATAGCGGAATGCGAACTCGAGTCCGAGGATCAACCGGTGGCCTTGCCGGATTGGGTAGTCGAGGAAGTGACCGGCGATCTCCGATATTATAATTCGAACCTGGCGGCGAAACCCTACTCGAACTGGTAGACGGCCTGTCGTCCGCATAGAGCAGAGGTTCGGCAGATGAACAAGAACGAGGTTCAGCGGATAACCCCCGATTCCCCCAAGGCTTTCTTCAATATCGAATTGAGCTGGCTGGGATTCGCCCGCCGGGTGCTGTCGCTGGTCGAGGACCGCGATCTGCCGCTGCTGGAACGCGTTAAGTTCGCGGGAATCATGGGGATGCTGCACGACGAATTCTTCATGAAACGGGTGGGCGGGCTGAAGCGGCACATTCTGCAGAAATCCACCAAGACCTCCAACGACGGGCGTCTGCCCCAGCAGACCTTCGACGCCTGCCGCAAGAAGATAACCAACCAGATGCGGATTCTGGAGGATGTGATCAATCAGGATATCCGGCCGGCGATGGAGAGGGCGGGTCTGCCGATCTACGATTACGAGCGGCTGAACAAGCAGCAGAAGGCTCATATGCGGCGGTATTTCCGCGAATCCGTCCAGCCGATCCTGACGCCGCTGGCGGTGGACGCCGAGCATCCCTTCCCTTTCGTCAGCAGCCTGGGACTGAACCTGGCGGTGATCCTGCCCGACGGGACGGGCGGGCGGGAGAGGTTCGTACGCGTCAAGGTGCCCAAGAACCGGCCACGGTGGGTGCCTCTGGATCGGAACAGGGGATTCGTGCCCCTGGAACAGGTGATCGCGGCGAATTTCGATCTGATGTGCGGCGGGGTTTCTCCGCTGGCTGTCTACTGTTTCCGCGTCACCAGAGGGGCCGAGAGCACCCGTGAGCCGGACCAGTCCGCGGGGTTGCGGGAGCCGGGCAGCATAGTGCGTCTGGTCGCTCTCGATCTGAAGGCCAGACGTTTCGCGGGAGTCGTGCGGATCCAGGTGGAGAGTGGAATGCCGGAGGATCTGCGCGTGTGGTTGGCGGAGCAGTTCGAGGTCGAGATGGCCGACGTCTATCCGACCGCTTCCCCGCTGGGCATCAGCGATTTCTTCGGGCTCGACAGCATCAAGGGCGACGCGCTGCGTTATCCGCCGTTGGTTCCGGCGACCAACTCGCGCCTGCGCGACCTGGATCAGCAGGACCCGGCTGCGATCTTCGAGGAGATCAAGCGGGGGGATATCCTGCTGCACCACCCGTACCAGAGCTTCGACAACTCGGTGCTGCGTTTCCTGGAATCCGCGGCATTGGATCCAACGGTTCTCGCGATCAAGATCACCATCTACCGCACCAGCGAGGATTCGCGGATAGTCGCGGCCCTGGCCGAGGCTGCGCGGCGCGGCAAACAGGTGGCCGTGCTGGTCGAGATCACGGCGCGTTTCGACGAGGCGCCGAACATCGCCTGGGGCGAATATCTCGAAAAGGCGGGGGTGCACGTCAGCTACGGGGTCGACCGGCTGAAGACTCACATCAAGCTGGCGCTGGTGATCCGCGAGGAGCAGGGCGATGTCCGTCGCTACCTGCATCTGGGGACGGGCAACTATCACACCGGCACCGCTCGGATCTACGAGGATCTGGGCGTGCTGACCTGCAACAAGGATCTCTGCGAGGATGCCGGGATGGTGTTCAATTCGCTGACCGGCGCCATCTCCCACCACGGCTATCGCCGGATGCTGGTTGCGCCGATCAACATGCGCGAACGGTTCGTGGAATTGATCCGGCGCGAGGCCGAGCATGCCGCCGCCGGACGTCCCTGCGGCATCCGGGCGAAGATGAACCAGCTCCAGGACGCCGCGATCGTGAGCGAACTGTACCTGGCCAGCCAGGCCGGCGTACCGATCTCGCTGAACGTGCGGGGGCTATGCGTGCTCAGGCCGGGGATTACCGGCCTGTCCGAAAACATCCGGGTCTTCAGCGTGATCGGACGCTATCTCGAACACAGCCGCATCTACGCCTTCACCAACGGCGGCGACTCGGAATACTTCATCGGTTCGGCCGACTGGATGAAGCGTAACCTCGATCGCCGGATGGAGACGGTGGTGCCGATCCTGGACGCCGACGTGAAGCTCCAGCTCGAGCAGATCATCAATATCTACGAGAGCGACAACTGCTCGGCGTGGGACTGCAGGCAGGGCGGCAAGTATGTCCTGAGAAAGCCGGCCGAGGATGCGCCCAGGCTGGCCGCCCAGGAACAGTTCATAGAACTGGAAAAGACAAGGTGCCCTTCATTCAGCGGTAATGCGGATCCGGCGGAAAAGCCGGCTCAACGCCGGAAGACGTTGCCGGTTCCTCCCGGAGTCAATTCCCGGCCGGCAGCGCCACCTGGTGCAGATGCAGCCACTCGCCATTCAGGAATCCAACGCCCCGCCCGCAGAGACCTGCCACGCAGCCCCCCGGATGTGCTAGAATCCTGAAAACCCTCTGCCCCCGCCGTTGGCAAGACGGCTCAACGACAACAGGAGATGATGGCAATGCATACCCCCCGAAATTGCGGAGGCCGAGGTGTCCGCACCTTCATGGCTCTGCTGTTCCTTCTGACTGCGGCGGTAAGCGCCCAGGCCGACGTGCTCATCAACGAGATAGACGCCGACACCCCCAGCACGGACATCCTGGAGTTCGTCGAGCTCTACGGTGCGCCGAACGAGCCGCTGGACGGCCTCGTGCTGGTCTTCTACAACGGCAACGGCGACGTCTCGTACAACAGCTGGGACCTGGACGGCTACAGTCTGGACGCCAACGGCTTCTTCCTTCTGGGCAACACCGACGTGGTCCCGACGCCGTCGATCATCTTCTCGAGCAACGGGCTGCAGAACGGCGCGGACGCGGTGGCTCTCTACACCGGCGACGGCGCCGATTTCCCGAGCGGCACGGCGGTGACGGCGGCCAACCTCGTCGACGCGATCGTCTACGACACCGCCGACGCTGACGATTCCGGCCTGCTGGACGTGCTGACGCCCGGCCAGCCCCAGGTCAACGAGAACGTCAA
>CAZYDJ010000134.1:0-6648 GCA_964646035.1 uncultured Fibrobacteraceae bacterium
CCGGAACGTCGCGGCGGTGGCGGCCATGGCCTACTCCCTGGCCGAGGACGAAAGCCTGCCGCGGCCGGTGATCGACAAGGAATGAGAACCGCCCCGGTCGATTCCGGAGCGGCCCGCCGGTTGCGTTCTTAACCGGCGAGCCAGGCTGTGCTATCCTGCGCGCGATCCCGCAGCGGTCAACGCGGCCGACACCCATACGTCATCCACATCGACATCGGCACAGGATATCCATGTTCCAGATCGCGATCATTCCACCCGAAGAACCCTTTCTGCGGTACCTGGCCCGCCGGTTGATCGCCGACGCCGGCTGCGATCCCTGCGGCCTGGCCTCCGATCTGGTCCTGCTGCCTTCGATCAGGGCCTGCGCTTCGTTGCGCCACCTGCTGCTGGAAGAGAGCGGCGAAAACTCCCTGCTGCTGCCGACGGCGCTCACCCCGGGACGATTGCGGCAGGAATTGGCCGCCAGGACGCCGGAAACCGGGCCCGCCGCCGTCCCCGCCGGTTTGCGGGCCTCGGTGCTGGCTCCGGCCCTGGCCAAGCTGCCCTGGCTACGCTCCCATCCCGAATCCGCGACCGGCCTGGCCGAGGAACTCGTCGATCTCTTCGATGAATTGCGGCGTCACGGAATCGACCCCGCCAAACCGGCGGGCGAAGACCAGGACGCCGGCGATCCGCTGGCTCGCGACCTGGACCGCGTGGCCGAAGCCTGGCTGCTCTATCGTGAAATGGTGCCCCGCGACGACATCGACATCGAAGTGGAACTGGTCCGCGCCGCCGCCGCCGGGTGGCCCGACCTGACGATCGGCAGGCTGGTCGTCGCCGGCTTCGTGACCATGACCCCGACGACCACCGTCCTGTTGCGCGCCGCTGCCGAAAAAGCGGACAAGGCCCTGCTGGTGATGACCGGAGCCGAGGGAGATGGGCCCCTGTCGCGCCTGTTCACTGCCTCTTTCGGGGATCTCGACGCCGAGACCCATCCCGCGCATCCGGCCGCCCGGACGGTCGCGGCGCTGACTCGAGTCGAGACGCCCGAACGCGGCCGGGACAAGCGATCCTATCGCGAGCGCATAGACGGACTGGGAGACATCGCCGGGCTTTTCGACCAGGCTGGATTCCCGAGGTTGGCGCCGTGCTCCGATCCCGAAAGCGAGAGCCGCGAGATCGCGGCCAAGGTGATCGAGAGGTTGCGGCTGGACCCCCGTTCCCGGATCGCCGTGGCTTCGCCGGACCGCGGGCTGGCTCGCCGGGTTGCGGCCCAGTTGCGCGACGCCGGACTGACCAACATCGACGATTCCGGCGGCTCGCCGCTCTCGACCCACGCCGAGGGACGGCTCGCCTGGTTCCTGTTGCGCGCGGCGACCACCGATCTGAACCACGAGGCCCTGCTCGAGGTGCTGACCCATCCCGACGTCGATTTCGGTCGCCCCCGCGGTGATTTCTCGAGCCAGGTCCTGGGATTCGAGAAACACGTCATGCACGGCGAGATCGCTCCCGGAGGCCTCGACGGCTATCGCCGCCTCGCCGATCGGAAGATCGAGAAATCGAGAACACCGGAACTGAAACGGGCCGCGCAGAAATCGAGGCAGTTCATCGAGGCCTTCGCTCCCGCTTTCACCGGCCTGGCCGAACTGGCCGGGCGCAGTCGGATAGCCTGCGCGGATATCGTCGCGGAGTTGCGCCGGGCCTGGAACATCGCCGCGCCGGAAAAACCCCTCGCCGGGGAAGATGACACGGAATCCGGATCAGCGCAGGGCCTGGTCGAGTTGGCCCGGTTGCTCGATGAGATCGATGCCGCCGCCTCGGTCCTGCCCGAGATGTCGCTCGCCGATTTCTCTGCGTTGTTGTCCAGATTGATGGCGCGGGTGGAAGTGAGATCCCATCGGCCGGCGTTCCTGCCCGTGCGGATCACGGGTCTGCTCGAAGCCCGCCTCGAGAACTACGACCTGCTGATCCTCGGCGGCATGAGCGAAGACGTCTTTCCCGGCCGGGAGACGCGCCCGCTCTTCCTCGGCCAGGCCTGGCGGCGAAAGGCCGGCCTGCGCGATTGGCGCCGGCGGCTCGGCGAGCAGGCCGATCTCTTCCAGCGCCTGCTGCACAACGGATCGGAAGTGGTGCTGACCTGGCCGCTCGAGAAGGACGGACGCCGGACACTGCCGTCGCCGATGATCAGCCGGCTGACACTGGGGCTGGACACGGAGGATCTGCCGCGGATAGCCGCGGGCGCTCCTCTTTATCGCAAGCAGATCCCCGACACGGCGGCTCTCTCGGCCCGCCAGAAAGAATTCATCGCCGAAGGCGCCGCACCCCGGCTGCACGGCGCCAGACCGGGAATCGAGAAGGTTTCCCATTCCTCGCTGTCCGTATTCCGGGCTTGTCCGTACCGGTTCCTGCTGGAACGGGGATTCGGCATGCGCGAGGAAGAGGAGATCCTGGACGAGTTGCGGGCCCGCGACGTCGGCCAGACCGCCCATCTGATCATGAAGGATTTTCTCGCGCCCGGCAGCGAAGGCCGAACGGCTATCGAGAACGGCGACGAACAGGTCGCCGCCGCGACGCTGACTCGTATCGCCCGCGAAAATTTCGGCAGGGAGCACGGCGCCCTGCCCCAGTTGGCCCTTTGGGAAAAATCCTTCCTGAAACTCGTCGACGACATAGTCGCCAGCGAAATCGAGAGGGCGCCGGCATGGCGTCCGGCGGCGTTGGAGGCTTCGTTCTGCTTCACCCTGGGCGACCTGCATGCGTGGCTGGATTCACCCGCCGACATCGAATTGGACGGCGCCGAGTCCGCCGTCGAGATGACCGGCCGGATCGACCGCATCGACTTGGCTACCGACGGATCCGGCGCCGCCATGGTCATCGACTACAAGACCGGCAAACCGCCGAACCCCAAGGAAGTCGCCGAACAGCGGGATCTGCAATTGCCGATCTACGCAATCGGAACCTTGATCGGCGCCGGTAAAACTCCGGCCGCTTCCTCGATAGCCGGCGGAGCATATTACGGCCTCTTCGCCGACGGCGTCGGCTGCGCCAAACCCCAGCTGGCCGACGATTCCGATCTGCACGACCAGGGACGCACCATTCTGGCGACAGCGTTGGCCGCCGTCCGCTGCGACGGCCCGTTCCCCCTGGTTCCCGACGAATGGGGCGAGGCCGACCCCAAGGCCTGCGCGTATTGCCCGTTCCGCGGCGTCTGCCGCTACGACGAACGGCTGCTCGATCCGGCTTCGGCCGCGGACGGAGGTGGATCATGAGCCTCGATCCCGGCGCCGCAGCCGCAGCCATACAAAGGAAAGCGTCCCGGCCCGAGGCTTCGGCGCTCTTGCGGGCTTCGGCCGGTTCGGGCAAGACCAAGGTGCTGGTCGACCGCTTGTTGAAATTGATGATCTCCGGCGCTCCGCTCAAGAGCGTGGTGGCGATGACGTTCACCCGCAAGGCCGCGGTCGAGATCAAGGCCCGGCTGCTGAAAAGGGTCGCCGGACTGGCCCGCTCCGACGCATCCGACCGCGAGGTCGAGCTGACCGGGTTGCTGGGCCGCACTCCGTCCGGATCCGAAAGCAGCCGCGCTTCGACCCTTTTCGAAGAGATCCTCGAGGACGTGGCCGGACTCCACATCGGCACCATCCACACCTTCTGCCAGATGCTTTTGTCGAGGTTCGCCGACGAGGCCGGGATCGACCCGGGCTTCGGCATCATCGAACGGACCGACGATCTCTGGGAGGAGGCCCTCGAACGGCTCGAGCGGGAGGCCGGATCCGACGCCGACCGCACCGAGGGCTACGCCGACATCGGCAGGAATCCGCCCGGCGCCCGCAAGCGCCTGCATACCGTTCTCGAAGTCAGGATGGAAATCGACCGGTGGCTCGACCGCGTTGCCCGCGAATCGGGACAGGAAGCCCGTCCGCGCCGGGCCGGCGATCTGTTGCCGCTGCTGCGCGACGACCTGGCCCGCGGCCTCTTCGCCGGAACCGTCATCGCCGGCGCCGAGCCCGAGTTATCCCTGCTGGCCGCGCCCCTGGCCGCAGCCGCCCGGGAAATGGCGGGCCCCGGCATCGACTCCGTCATCGCGGTCGAAGGAGCGGACGCAACCAACGCCTTCTTGCGGAATATGGCCAAGATGAGGGCCGAACTGCTCTCGGCGGCGGACCTGTTTTCCAGCCGGCCGGTTTCGGATGTTCTGCCCGATCTGAGCAATATCCTGCTCACCAAAGATAGAACGATCCGCAAGCCGAGTGGCCGCAACTGCACCAAGGCCGAGAGGCTGGCCGCGTTCAGCGACGCCGCCCTGCCGCTGATCGGCCTGCTGCGTCTCGCCCGCTTGGTCGGGCTCTATGCGGAAAATGTGACCCTGCTGACCGCCGGCCTGCGGGCGCTGGACATCTTCGCCGAGCTGAAAGTCCGCGACCGCTGCCTCGACTTCCACGATCTCGAGCGCCGCGCCTGGGAACTGTTGCAGGATTTCGAGGTCGGGATGTGGGTCGTCTACCGTCTCGACGACAAGCTCGACCACCTGCTCGTGGACGAATTCCAGGACACCAACCGCAACCAGTGGGACGTAATGAAACCGTTCGTCGACGAGTTCGTCTCGGCGCAGTCTGCCGACGGAGTGCCGCGCACGGTCTTCTTCGTCGGCGACGTGAAGCAGTCGATCTACGGCTTCCGCGGCGCCTGTCCCGAGCTCTTCGGCCAGGTTGCCGCCGATCTGCGCCGGCGCGCCGAAGTGGATCCGCTGACCCTGCCCACCAATTTCCGCAGCCTGCCCGCCGTCGTCGGAGCCGTGGGCGATCTTTTCGAGGCGGATCCCCTGAGCGGGCTGCTCCCCGACGACGCGGAACGCGATTCGGTACGCCAGATCCCCTGGCGCGAAGACGGCCCGGGAGAAGTCACGGTCCTGCCGCCGGTCGCCGACGAAAAAGACGGTCCGGACGGCCAAAAGATCTGCGCCGCGATGGCGGTGCGCATCATCAAGAGGATCCTCGCCGAAAAACGGGTCAGCCGCGAGAAGGGCGGCGACCGTGCGGCGAACTACGGCGACATCCTGATGCTGAGCCGCAACCGCACACATCTCGACGTCTACGTTAAAGCCCTGCGCGAGGCCGGCATCCCCTTCGTGCCGCCCGGACGCGGCGCCCTGGCCCGCAGCCGCGAGGTGGCCGATATCAGGCTGCTGCTGCGCTGGCTGATCTTCCCGCAGGACGATCCGGCGCTGGCCACGGTTCTGAGATCGCCTCTGATGCGGGTCGATGAACGGCGATTGCAGTCGCTGCTGGCCGCGCGGGATGGAACGCTCTGGCGGACATTGGCCAAAACCGGAGAAAAACCCGGCCGGGCCGCGGAATTGGGACTCGAGCGGGAAACCGGATTGCTGCGCGAATGGCGCAAGCATGTCGGCCGCGAAACAAGCCATGCCCTGTTGCGCCGGATCTACCGCGATTCGGACGCCCTGGACAGCTACCATCTCGCTCTCGGCGAACAGGCTCGCTACAACCTGCTGCGCCTTCACGATCTGGCGCTGACCCACGACATGGGATCGTTCCCGTCGCCGCGCCGCTTCCTCGACGCGATCGAGCAGGCCGCGCTGCGACAGGACGAGGAAGAGGCGTCGTTGCCCGAATCCGACCGGGGTCGGGTCAGGATGATGACCATCCACGGCGCGAAGGGTCTCGAAGCACCGTTCGTCCTGCTCGTCGACGCGGCTGCGCCGATGTCGCGCGAGGACCCCGACCGGATCGATCTGGGAGGCGGCGGCGACGGCCCGTTGCTTTTCGGAGTGCGGAAGGAACATCGGGATGTGGACGAAGGAGACGAGACGGCCGTTTCCCTGGCCGCGGCCGCGGCGGTGACGCGGACTCGGCGCGAGGAGGCCAACCTGCTCTACGTGGCCCTGACCAGAGCCCGCGACGAGATCTTCGTACTCGGGGCCGAGCCGAACCGCAGCCTCATCAAGCCCAGTTATCTCAAGTGGATCACCGAGGCCCGCGGCGGCTGCGACAAGGTGCCGGGCTGGCTGGCCGACGCGGCCGGCGATGTCGGCGCCGCGAACCGGCCGCCGGACGAAGCCGAGATCGGCGATACGGTCCGCTACGAATCATGGGAACCGGTCGGCAATACCGAATCCGTCCGGCTGTGCATCCCTTCGGCCGCTTCGGGGAAATCCGATCTTGACCATGACGGCGCGGCACGGCTCGCGGCCGAGGAAACGGCCGGCGCCGAAGCGACGGCAGATGAACGCGAACCGATCCGGGAACCTGCCCGGGAAGCGGCCGACCGCGGGACCCGCATCCATCTCTGGCTGCAACGGGCGGCCGAGTCGGGCACCATGCCGGCCGGCGACGCAGAAGAGTGGGCGGAAGCTCGCGCCGTCTTCGAGAACCCCGGCCTGGACTGGATCTTCCGGCCTGAAGCTTCGCGTGGATTCTGCGAAATTCCATTCATCCATCGCAACGTTTCGAGCGACGGCGGCGTAAGTAACGAGCGCATGCTCGGAGTGATCGACCGATTGCTGGTGACTGACGACGAAGTGATCATCATCGACTACAAATCCAATCGCATCGAACCCGCCGAGACGCCGCGGCTGGTGGAGCATTATCGCCCTCAGCTCGCGTCCTACCGCGAGGGGATCGCCGGGATCTTCCCCGGACGCGCCGTCAG
>CAZYDJ010000135.1:0-6608 GCA_964646035.1 uncultured Fibrobacteraceae bacterium
AGCAGGGACAGATCATCGTCGGCCTGGCCGGCGACCTCGTGAACAACGGGCAGGGGCCCGACCTGACGCCGCCCGAGCTGGTCGGCGCAGCGCTCGACGGCACCGTCGAGGTCATGCTGCAGTTCAACGAGATGGTCGAGCAACTGACGGCGGAGGACGAAACGAACTACGAGGTCTACGAGACCGCCGTGCCCGGCAATACGGTCACGGTCGTGTCCGCTGTCCGGCAGACCGGCGAAACGCAGGTCCTGCTGACGCTGGCCGTCTCGATCAGCGGCACTCCCCACACGGTCCGCGTGAACGACGTCGAGGACCTTTCCGGCAACCCGATCGCGGCGAACACCACCGCTTCGATCACCGACGTCGGCCCGCTGTCGCAGATCGTGATCACGGAGATCATGCAGAACCCCGCGATCATCCTGGACGAGGTCGGCGAGTGGTTCGAGATCCGCAACGACGGTTCGACGGCCGTGGACATCAACGGCTGGACGATCAAGGACCTGGACACCGACAGCCACGTCATCGCCAACGGTGCGCCGCTGGTGATCAACCCGGGCGAGTACAAGGTCCTGGGCGTGGACGCCGCTGCCATGGCCATCGAGGGCGTTACGCTCTTCTACCAGTACGACGGCGTCGCCCTGGCCAACGGCGGCGACGAACTGATCCTGGTCGACACCCTGGATCGCGAGGTCGACGCCGTGGCCTGGGACGGAGGCCCGGTCTGGCCGGATCCGAACGGCGCCTCGATGCAGTGGGCGGGCGTCGGAGACAACGCCGACGGCGCGACCTGGACCACGAGCTTCGCGGCCTTCGGCAGCGGTGACTTCGGCACTCCCGGAGCCGCGAACAGCGATCTCACCGATGTGCCCGCGCACGGGTTCGTGACGCGGCTGGGCACGAACTACCCCAATCCCTTCAACCCCAGCACGAATTTCAGCTTCACGCTGGGCAGCGACGCGCAGGTGTCCCTGGTCGTCTTCGATATCCGCGGACGGCGTGTCTGCACCATCGTCGACCAGCGGCTGCCCGCCGGCGACTACACCAACGCCTTTGCCTGGGACGGCCGCGACGACCAGGGTCGCAGCGCCACCAGCGGGACCTATTTCTACCGCCTGAAGGATGACAGCGGCTTCAACGAGTCCCACAAGATGACGCTGCTGAAGTAGGCGCTTGGTACAGGCCGGAAGACGGACGGGCGGGGGAGACCCCGCCCGTCTTGTTCGGTGATGCATGATCCGCCAACCCGCGGCCCGACCGAGAATCCCCGGTTCTTTCCATCCTGCCGGGCCAACCGGAAATTGCGCATTTGCATCGGCGCCGGAAGTGCTACAATCGGGGATTCAGGCCGAAAGAGGAGAGACTGATCAGGCCGGCAACGTTCTGTTGTGCAGTCTGATCCCACCGGAACGTGAGGGTTCCATAGGAAAAGAAGAGGAAATAGTTATGTCCGTAGATCTGGAAAAGATTCTGCGTCCGGTCGACAGCCGGATCCCACCGTTCCCCGCGAAGTACATGACGATCGCGAGCGGCGAGGAGATGGTGATCCGCCAGGCGACGCACGACGAGATCCCGAAGCTGCTCACCTACGTCGAGCCGCTGATCCACGTCGAGAGGGACTTCTACGACATCGTCGCCGTCCGGGTGTACGCCGAGCTGCTCGCCTACTACCGCTATCGGGTCCAGGACGAGTACGTTCTCGTGGCGCAGATCGACGGCGAGGTCGCCGCGATCGTGAACGGCCGGCAGGTCAGCCCCGACGTGGGCATGTCGTACCATACGATCGCGCTCCGGCGCGGCCTGCGCATCGGCGCCCACGCCTTCGCCACGAAGATGGAATACCACATGGACGTCATGGGCCACAAAGAGGTCCTGGTCGTCGCGGAGTCGCCGATCGGCTTCCGCCGGTGGATGGTCGAATACAAGCTCGAGAAGCGCTTCGATCTGCCGCACGAGTTGGGCGGGGTCCCGTCGTGGGCGCTCACCCGTCCTCTCTTCGACCGGGCGCGGGATACGCTCGTCGTCGGCAGGCGCCCGGTCCCCGAAAAGCTGCTGGCCAAGGCGCAGGCGGCGATCCTGGCTCCCTCCGATCCGCCGAAGCCGCCGGACGATCTGCTCGCCGCCACTCGTTCGCTCTACGACTCCACCGGCACCGCGCTGATGGCTCAGCGGCGGCGGCAGGAAGAGGAGGTGTAGCGATGCGTGACGTCTATGTGGCGGGAATCGGCATCACCACCTTCACGCGGCTCGAGTACCCCCTCTCGGAGATCGCCGCCTATCCGTCGATGATGGCGTTGACCGATTCCGGTCTGTCCAAGATCGATCACCTCTTCGTCGCCAACATGGGAGGCGGCAGGGTCAATCACCAGACCGGACTGGCGAGCGCGGTGATCGATTCGCTCAGCCTCACGCCGGCCGGCGCCGAGACGATCGAGAACGGTCCGGCCTCCGGAGCTTCCGCGGTCAAGACGGCGTTCATGGCGGTCGCTTCCGGGATGCACGATGTCGTCATGGCGACCGGCGCGGAGCGGATGCGCGAAGTGAACAACCTGGAGGCCACCGATTTCGTGGCGACGTTGACCCATCCGATGGCGGAGTACATCTACGGCGTCACCCTCCCGGCGCTCGCCGGGATGTTCGCCCGCCTCTACATGGAAAAGTACGGCGTGACGGCAAGGCACCTGGCCATGGTCGCCGTGAAGAACCAGAACAACGCGCTTCTGAACGAGTTCGCCCACCTGCACCAGAAGATCTCCATCGAGGGCATTCTCGATTCGCCCGAGGCGATGACCAACAACCCCTTCGTGGCGGAGCCGCTCCGCTTCTTCGACTGCTGTCCGGTTTCGGACGGCGGCGCGAGCGTGATCCTCGTTTCCAGGGAAGTGGCGGAGAAACTCGGCAAGCCGATGATCCGGCTCGCCGGTCTGGGACAGGCGACCGACACGCACGCCGTCCACGAGCGGAAAGACCCGACCGACCTGCTCGCGGTCAGGAGCGCGGCGGCGCAGGCGTTCCGGATGGCCGGTCTGAAGCCTGCCGATGTCGACGTTGCCGAGCTTCACGACGCCTTTACGATCCTCGAGATCGCGGAGAGCGAAGAGGTCGGCTTCTTCAAGAAGGGCGAGGGACATCTCGCGCTCGAAAAGGGAGTAACCGGTCTGAAGGGGAAACTGCCGATCAATCCTTCCGGCGGGCTTAAGGGCAAGGGGCACCCGGTCGGAGCGACCGGAGTCGCCCAGGTCCACGAGATCGTCACCCAGCTGCGCGGCGAGGCGGGCGAACGTCAGGTCAAGGACGCGCGGGTCGGGTTCACATGCAATTTCGGCGGCTTCGGCAACAACGTCGTCTGCCTGACATTCGTGAGGGAGGACTAGCTATGGCCCGCGAAATTTACGCATACAAGTGCCGGAAATGCGGGACCCTCCATTACCCGTTCCGCATGGTCTGCAAGAAGTGTGGTGAAAACGGATTCTTCGAGTTCGACACGGAGCCCCTGCCGAAAAAGGGGAAAGTGCTCACCTTCACCTATGTGCACGCGCTCCCGGCCGATTTCACGGTGGCGAAGCTTGGTCTGGCCATGGTCGAACTGGAGAACGGCATGCGCATCGTCGGCCAGTTGCAGGCGGACGATCCCAGCATCGGCATGAAGGTAGAGGGCAAGGTGGAAGTGGTCCGGCAGGAGGACTACACCACCCATTACGGAATGGTGTTCACCAAGGCATGATCACCCTGGTGAGCGTTGGCGACCGGGTCCGTCCCGGAATTTACGCTCTTCATGCCCGCTTCCGGCTGGCGGTGCACTTTCACGGGCCGGAAGGGCTCGCCTTTGTCGTGGACGAGCGGGTCGGCGCCGGCCCGGTGAACATCGTCATCCGGGGCGGAGACCTCGGATCGATCGATGATCTTTCGGTCTCGGGCCGTTCCCTGGTCGTGAACGGGAAGTCGTTCGGTTTCGGCGACTCCCAGGTCTACCGTTCCGTCATCGGTCCGCCGGCGAAGCCGGGGCCGCGGTTTCGGGAGAGCCTGGCCGCTCTTGAAGAATGCATCATGAAGAGCGCTCATCCCTTGAGCCTCGCCTTTCTTCTCGACGCCGGCAGGGAGGACTCGTTCCGCGGCGGATTCGCGCGGGAATTCATCAAACGGATCCGCGCGGGCGTGTCCAGGATGGGTTGTGGCGACCTCGCGGGCGGCGCGGCGTCGATCCGCGGCTGCGGTTTCGGGCTGACGCCGAGCGGGGACGATTTTCTCGCCGGCGTGCTGATCGCCATGCACGTCCGGCAGGGGATGGACGGGCGTTCCCTGGCCGGCAGGATCGACACGATCCGCCGCGCGTGCGGAAAGGGCAGCCTCCTCGCCGACACTTTTCTCCGCCTGGCCGGCGAGGGTCGTGTCGACGAGGGGATGAAGCGGCTGGTCTCGGCCCTGGCCGGCGCGGACGCGGCCCGGATCCGCCGCAGCGCGAAAGAGGTGCTCGATCACGGGGCCACCTCGGGCGCCGATCTGGCGACCGGGTTCCTGATCGCTCTGCGTTGGGAGAGAGGAACTGGAGACGCGAATGATTGCTAAGGGCAAGATCATCAAAGGGGCGTACTTCGACTCCGTCACGCTGATGACGGTCGGGAAAAAAGTGAGCGCGATGGAGGGCGTCGGGGACGCGGCGGTCGTGATGGGGACGGCGGAGAACAGGGCGATCCTCGCTGCCTCCGGCCTGCTCATTCCCGAATTCGCGTCCGTTACCGACACGGACCTCCTGATCGGCGTGAACGCCCGGGATGCGAAGGCTGCCGAGGCCGCGATCGTGCGCACCGAGGAACTGCTCGAGAGTGCGGGGAGCCGCCACGACGATGGCGGGGACTATCACCCGCGCAGCATCCGGGGGGCGATCGACGCCCTGCCCGGGGCGAATCTGGCGCTCATCTCGGTCGCGGGGCGGTACGCCGGCTCCGAAGCGATGACCGCGATCGACGCCGGTCTCCACGTGATGCTCTTCTCCGACAACGTTTCCCTGGCTACCGAAATCGAGTTGAAGCGGCGCGCGTCGCAGAAGGGGCTGCTGCTGATGGGCCCGGACTGCGGCACGGCGATCATCAACGGGATCCCTCTGGCGTTCGCCAACGTCGTGAACCGCGGCGACATCGGAATCGTGGCCGCCTCCGGCACCGGCCTGCAGGAGGTCAGCTGCATCGTCTCCAACGAGGGGGGCGGCATCTCGCAGGCGATCGGAACGGGTGGCCGGGACATCAAGCGGGAAGTGGGCGGAATCATGTTCCTGCAGGCGCTTCGCGCGCTCGCAGCCGACGATGCGACCCGGGTGATTGTCCTCGTCTCCAAACCTCCGCACGCCGAAGTGCTCGCGAAAATCCGCGCGGAGATCAGCGCGATCGACAAGCCGGTGATCTCCGTCTTTCTCGGCGCGGAGACCCACGGACCGGACGAGGCTTCCACCCTCGAAGAGGCGGCCCTGCTCGCGGTGGCGCGCGCGGCCGGCGAGCAGCCGGATACCGTCCGCGAGCGACTCCGGCGACGCGACGGGGAGATCGCGCAGATCGCGCTCCGCGAGGCGGACAGGCTGCAGAAGGGACGCCGTCGTCTCCGCGGGCTCTTCTGCGGAGGCACCTTCGCCGCCGAAGCGCAGGTCCTGCTCGACGGGATGATTCCCGAAATCCATGCTAACGCGCCGGCCGGTGGAGCGCGGAAGCTGCGCGATTCCCTGAAGAGCGAGAAGAACACGATCGTGGACTTCGGCGAGGACGAATTCACGGTCGGCCGGCCGCATCCGATGATCGACTACACGCTCCGCAACGCGCGGATCGCGCAGGAGGCGGCGGATCCCGAGACGGCGGTGATTCTCCTCGACGTCGTTCTCGGCTACGGCTCGCATCCCGATCCGGCGACGGAGCTTAGCGGGATCATCGCCCGTGCCTGCGAGAGTGTCGCCGTTGTCTGCTCCATTACGGGAACGGACGGCGACCCGCAGCGTAGGAGCCGGGTGGCGAAGATGATGAATGACGAAGGCGCCGTTGTCATGCCGAGCAACGCCGCTGCATCGCTGTTGGCCGGACGGATCATCCGGATCCTGGAAGAGAAGTGAGCCGATGAAAAATCTATTCACTGACGAGCTGAAAGTGGTCAACGTCGGTCTCTCCTCGTTCAAGGAGAGCCTCGATGCGTCCGGCGCCGCGGCGGTCCAGGTCGACTGGAAGCCGCCGATGGACGTGGACCCGGCGGCGGTGGCGGTGATCCGGCAAAACGCCGCAGCCATCGCCGAGGCAAACGCGCGCGCGGCCAAGATCATCCTCGCCGGCATGCCCCCCCTGGTCGGCCTGGAGCGGGCGATCGACGTCATCCCCGGCATGAGGCCCGATCTCTTCCTCCATGCCGGCCCGGGTTATCTTGCCCGTTAATAGGTCGCTGTCTTGTTGTATTTGTTCCTGCATCTTTTCTAATACCTCCTTTCATCTGTTGGGTAAAGTTGAACTCGAACGTTTAGGGCTTGTCAACCTTAAGCGTCCAAGTCTTACCTTGGGCCTTACTCATAAACTGGGCGACAAGCCCCCGTGTGAGGAAAGAATTGACGAACTTGTTGCCTGAGCGTGGTTGAAAGCAGAAGC
>CAZYDJ010000136.1:0-6562 GCA_964646035.1 uncultured Fibrobacteraceae bacterium
GCGTGGGCCGTCGTGGGAACGTTCGACGTGGCTCGCGGCCGCGAAGTTCACCACCGCTTCGATACTCTCGGCGGCCATCAGTTCCGCAACCAGGCCGGCATCTCCGATATCACCGCGGACAAAACGATAATCGGGATGATCCTCGAGGCCGGCCAGGTTCTCCAGATTGCCCGCATACGTCAGCAAGTCCAGATTGACGACCCGGTCGCCGCCCTTTTCCAGCAGATGTCGCACGAAATTGGATCCGATGAAACCGGCGCCGCCGGTCACGAGGATGCGCATCACGGCCCCTTTGTTGTTATTTGGCTGCAGCCGCCGCCGCGGCGACGAAAGCCGCCACTTTTTTCTCCACCACCCGGGAGAAGCCGTCCGGTCCCGGCTCCTGCAGGGAAGTGCCGACAATGAATCCGTCGGCGGTCGAGAACCGGGATAGATTCGCCACGGTCATGCCGCTGCCGATCAACAGCGGACAATTCCGGTCTGACTCCCGCACGGCTTCAAGTTCGTCAGGGTCGGCCTCGGCGCCGGTGGCGGCCCCCGACACGATCACGGCGTCCGCCAGGGCGCGGACGCGCAGATCGGCAAACTCCTCGACAGAACCCCGGGGCGCAAGCGGCGCTGAGTGCTTGACCCTGAGGTCGGCCATCACCGCCACATCTTCGGCGCACAGTTCCTTGCGCAGCCTCATCAAGCGGGCCGCTTCACCCTGGATGACTCTCTGGTCGGCGACAACAGCTCCGCAAAGCACGTTGACCCTGATGAATCTGGCGCCGGTGGCGACCGCTATCGACAAGGCCGCTGCCCCGTCGTTGCGCAGAACGTTCACTCCCAAAGGCAATTCGGGATGCGAATCCGCTATGGCGCCGACAATCCTGGTCATGGCGGCAACCGTGATCGCGGGAACGGCCCCGGCAAAAAAAGGAACGTCGTGGTAGTTCTCCACCATTATCGCCCCGACGCCTCCGGCCGCCAGCGCCGCGGAGTCCTGCAGAGCGGCGGCCATGACGGCGCCCATATCGCCGCCCCAGCCGGGAGATCCGGGCAACGGCCGCAGATGCACCATCCCGATCACGCCGGGATCAACAAGCGTCTTGAATTCGTTTATAGTCCACATGGCATGAGATTATAAGGTCCGCGAGCCCCCAGGCAAAGCGACATCATCAGCCCCGGCCCGGTATTACGGACTGGCAATCGGAGCCGGTGTTGCGTAAATTCGCGGACGCGGCGGGATCCCCCGCCGAAGAGATCGAATACCGCACACAGGCAGCGGAGGCGTCATGCAGGTCATCCAGGGCAAGACGGGCTGGATAGAGGTTATTTGCGGCCCGATGTTCAGCGGCAAGAGCGAGGAGATGATCAGGCGCGTGCGGCGGGCCGAGATCGCCCGCCAGCGGATCCAGCTCTTCAAGCCCTCCCTCGACGACCGCTACGGCGACACCCACATCGTATCGCATAGCCAGCAACGCCTGCCGAGCACCGCCGTAGCGACCTGTTCGCAGATCTTCGATCTCGTGGAGGACAAGACGGAAGTCGTGGGAATCGACGAAGTGCAATTCTTCGATTCCGGCATTGTCGATGTCTGCGATCGCCTGGCCAATCTGGGCAAGCGAGTCATCGTCGCCGGTCTCGACCAGGATTATCGCGGAAAACCCTTCGAACCGGTTCCGCGCCTGATGGCCATCGCCGAATACGTCACCAAGCAATTGGCGATCTGCGTCCGCTGCGGGAATCCGGCAGGACACACCCAGAGACTGATCGACAGCCGCGACAAGATAGTGGTCGGAGCGCAGGGCACCTACGAGGCCCGTTGCCGTCGCTGCTTCGAGCCCCCGGTTGAAGACGAGACCTCCACGGAGAATGACAGCTGAAAATAGAGCCGGTCGCCGAATCGGTCATCCCGCCACGATTCGGCCAACAAACAGCGAGGAACACCATGGCCACCCGCATCGTCAAATCGTTCACCTTCGACGCAGCTCATCGATTGCCCCAGGTGGCGGCTGAGCATAAATGCGGGCGCGTACACGGCCATACATATGTAGTGGATATAGCAATCGAAGCGGATCCGGATCCGGATATGGGATGGATCATGGATTTCGGTGAAATCAGCAGCGCGTTCGGACCGCTGCTCGAAGAGATGGACCACCGGCTGTTGAACGAGATCCCGGGACTCGATAATCCCACAGCCGAATTGATGGCTCGCTGGATCTTCGAACGTCTCCAGCCCGCCCTGCCTTTGCTGACTGAAGTGATCGTCCACGAGACGCCGACCACCGCCGCATCCTACCAGCCCTGATCCCCCGGCGGATTCGCCGCCAGCCAGTTGCGGGCCTTCTCGTCTTCCGGATGCAATTCGAGCAGTTTCTGGTACTGCAGGCGGGCCTCCGCAAGTCGTCCGGACCGTTCATAGATACCAGCCAGATTACCGATTGCCTGCCAATATTCCGGCTCCAAGGCCAGCAGTCGCTTGAAAACCTTCTCGGCTGCTCCCAGGCGATCCAGGGAAATGAGGCAGAGCCCCTGGCCGAAAATTGCCTGAGGATCCCCGCCCGCGTCCCCCAATCCCCGAAAAGCCCTTAAAGCCGCCCCGATATTACCGTTATAATATTGGATCCAGGCATAGCCCAACTTCGCCCGGGGATCCTCGGGAGCCTCCCGCAATGCGATTTCGAATTGAACCGCGGCTGCGTCCACCCGGCCTAGTTGCAGCAGGATATCACCCAGGCGCAGGCGGCCGTCCAGCGTGCGGGGATTTTGGCGAACCCACTCCGAGAACACTTCCATGGCCTGATCTTGCCGCCCGGCGTCTATAAGCATATCGCCGAGGCTGGAATAGACGGTTTCGGCGATGAGATCGAATTTTCGCTGCGGATGAGCAGCCTGGATCCTGAGCGTTTCGCGGAACTCCCTGATCGCCTCTTCCGAATCGCCTTTCGTTGCCCAGGCGTTGGCCAGTGTATAGTGATGGTAGGGGTTCAATTCGGCTTTGTTCTCGAGGAATGAGATGTAATCGGTAGCCGACATACTCCCGACGACTACGGCAATGATCAATCCGGCGACGGGGACCTTCCGCCAGCTGCGGCAGGCGATCGCCTCCAGGATCGCCGCGACACCGACGCCGGCAGGTATGGTCAGCACCGCCAGCACCGGCAAACGGAACCTGGCGTTCACGAAGAAGAACAGGATCGAAACCAGGTACAGGCCGGCGAACCCCAGCAGCAGTCCCCGGGAAGCCGCCGCCTGGTCGCGGCGCATGAATCCGACAATCGCCAGCGTCAACACGAGGGCCCATCCCGGCCAGACGGGAAGCTTCAAAAGGGGCGACCAATCTCGCCAACAATAGATGAACTTGTTGTTCGACCGCTCGCCCGCGGCCAGCAGCAGCCATAGTTTTTTCCCGTAGAGCCGCACGGCGCCGCCGGGATCATCCCGCCAGAACGACAGGCCTTTCCGGAAGTAATGCCGGTCGACTTCGGACGGCTTCAGGTCCCGGCCTTCCTCCTCCTCGGCCAGCGCTATGGCATCCTCGAATCCGCCCTGCCAGGTGCCCCTGGTTCCGGGCACGATTGCGGTTATGCCGTCGGCTCGGGAATTGTTTCCGATGTAGAAGTTGACTCCGCCCTGACTGGCGATCAGGACCGTGTCGCCACCCTTGAAAAAGTTGTGGGCGGTCACCGGCAGGATGGGCAGGATCAATCCGGCGGCCAGGACCAGCCAGGGCCGCGGCCGCAGCGGTGCCGGGCCGACCCGCCAGAGATACCAGACGACAGCCGGCAACACGATCAGGATATTGGGCCTGGCGATCGCCGACAGTCCCAGCACCAGGCCGACCAGGAACAGCCGGCCCATCCCGGGACGTCTGTCGGCGGGGCGGTCCAACAACAGCCACAAAGCAAGCAGGTTGAGAGTCGTAGTCACGGTCACAATCAGCAATTCACCGGCGAAGTAGATGCTGGTCCAGGCGCACGCGAACAGGATCCCGGCCGCCCAGCCCGCCCGGCGGCTGAAGATCCGGGACGCGATCAACGCAGCCAGGGCCGGGCCCAAGGCCGAGATCAAGGCGTGAACCAGTTGCACCGGCAACCTGGCCGCCCCCAGGAGGAAGTACAAGCCCCCCAACAGATATGGGTACAAGGGGGCGCGGAAGAAGGGTTCGCTCGGAGGCCAGGTCCCTGCCAACAACCCGCGCGCCCAGGAATCGTGGATCCCCGCATCCATAATGGGATGTGCGAACAGCGGATTATCCCGCATGAACAGGATGTGGGCGGCCCGCAATGCGAACGCCAGGGCGAAAACCACCCAGAAAAGTTTTCTGGCTCCGTTGGTCGGCATGAACATCCTCCAGAACGTCGATCCAATCCTGATTCCCAGGGCAATACACTAATGCGGCGATTTGCCCTTGCCAAGCCTCGTTCTAGAGCGTTGAATGGAGGCAGTAATTCAGCAGCAGCCGCCCTTTTCGGCGGCCGGACACCGCGGAGGATGCTTTGAGACTCTCTCCCAACAAGATCGACTACCTCGCCGAGAAACTCGTTCAGATGATAGAGGCCCATCGCGAGGTCCATATCCAGACGAACGGAGATCTGGTCTACCGCGCGATCGCCGACGTGATCTACGACAACATGAAGGCCGAGGAAGCCATCGACGCCGAAGTCGACGAGTTGTTGGATGAGTACCGGATCGAGATCCGTGCGCGGGAGATGGACTACGGCGAGTTGAGAGCCAAGATGAAGCGCGAGATCGCCAAGAAAAAGGGATTCACCCTCTAGGCGTAAAGCGCCGGGGAGCATCAGATATGAGATTGTCAGAGGAAAGGATATCCGAACTGGCCAAGTCGATATCCGACTCCCTGCTCGACGAGGAGCACGTCGATCTGGAGATCGCGGAGGATCGCTTCCAGAACTTCGTCGAGGCGATGATCCTCAAGGATCTGCAGACCGAGGACGAGATCGACGAGGAAGCGGCCGGATGGCTGCATAAGAACAAGCCCTACCTGGAGGACGGCTCTCCCGAATTCGAAGTCGAGTTGGAGAGAACCAAGAAGGATCTTGCCGCCAGCCGCGGTTACGTCCTCTACTGACCGGCCGACAAGGGAAACGGAAGTCCCAATGCGCGTGCTGGTGATATCACCATACTTGCCGCACCGGCAAATCGGTCATGGCGGCGGTGTCTCGATCAGGGAGATGGTCCGCCACCTTTCCCGTCTCCACGACGTGACTCTAGTCTCCCTTATGCGCCGCGGCGAGGAAGCGTATCTCGACGAGGTCGCCCAATCCCTGGATGTCACGCTGCACCCCATCCCCTTCCTGGATCGACAGGCCGTCGGAAGATCCCGTACCGCACTGCTGATTGACCGGTTCCGGGCGGGCTTGCGCAGCCTGGGCACCGGGTACCCGCTCTACGTCGAAAAATACTGGTCCCCCGATTTGTCACGCCGGATACAGGCCGCCGTGGCACAGGCTTCGCCGGACGTGGTGCAGGTGGAATACCTCCAACTCGCTCGCATACTGCAGGATCTGAGACGCTGGCGCGACCGGGTCGACACGTCTGGAGCCAAGCTGCCCCGGTTAATGTTGGATACACATGAGATGGGATCACTGCCGCGATCGCGCCGGGCCGAAATGGCCGACAACCCATTATACAGAAAGCAATTACAGCTTAGCGCCGCCAGATGGCGCAAGCTCGAACGAGATGCCACCCGCTGGGCGGACTACACCCTTTGCGTTACTGATCAGGACCGAAAACTGCTAGAGGCGTCCGGAGGAATAAACTGCGTAACCGTCCCTCTCGGCATCGACACCGAAGCGATCAAGCCGGTATGGGAAAAGGAAGGACCCGGCAGGTTGCTTTTCGTCGGCAGTTTCGCCCACAGTCCCAACCGTAGTGCTGCAAAATTTTTGGTTGACAGGGTTTGGCCGGTCGTAGCCCAATATACATCCATGAAGCAACTTGTCCTTGCCGGACGCGGTTCGGACCGCTTTATTTCGGCGCTTGGTATAGCAGACGACAGTGTCGTCGGGCTCGGGTTCGTGGATGATCTGACGGAGTTGTACAGGTCCTGCCGACTTTGCGTCGCTCCTCTGAGCGAAGGCGGCGGAATCAAGATCAAGATTCTCGAAGCCATGGCCCACGGGATCCCGATCGTGACCACGCCGGTCGGAGCGGAAGGAATCGTCGCAGAAGAGGATGACGCCATGACGCTCGCCGCCGCGGACGAATCATTCGCCACCGCGGTCGTTGAGGCGCTCGCAGATAGATCGAATACGATTGACCGGGCGCGTCGCGCCCGGATGATTATCGAGAATCGGTTCAGCTGGTCAGCCATTACGGAGAGGCTGACTTCACTCTACGGGAGGAGGTGATATCGATCGGATTCTATCGGGAACCACATGCTTCCAACGCAAGAGGTTCCGCCCCTGGAAGAATGATCGATAGCTTTCTGACTTGTCCTTCATGGAGGAGACACTGAGATGATGAAGCGATTGATGCTGCTTATTTTTGCCCTGGCCCTTTTGGTGGGTATGGGCGTGGCCACCAGCGCCGCCATGGCCGGCGACGTTGACGG
>CAZYDJ010000137.1:0-1660 GCA_964646035.1 uncultured Fibrobacteraceae bacterium
GCATCGACAGCACGCCCTTGTTGGGCATCAGGAAGTTCATCACCGAGAAGATGGTTTTCTTCACCTCGCCGCCGTAGCTTGATCCGGCCACCAGGGCCAGGCGTTCGGCGAAGTTGACGATGATCGCCGTGTCGCTGCGCGTCCCGTCGATGATCGGGTCGGCCTTGAACTTCGGCAGCGCCAGCAGCGTGAACTCGGGTACGAATTCCTGATACTCCTCGCGCGATTCGGGCAGGATGAACATGTTGCGGCAGAACTGGCTCTGCCAGGCGTCCTCGGTGATGATCCGCACCGCGAGCCGATGCTCGGGATCGTGTCCCGAGTAGCAGTCCTGCACGAAGACTTCCTCGCCCTGCAGATACGACTGCATGCGTGAGAGCAGGCCGCTGAACTTGTCCGGCGCTATCGGACGGTTGTACTCGCCCCACCAGACCCGGTCCTCGGTCTCGTGCTCGCGGGCGATGAACTTGTCGTTGGCCGCGCGCGCGCTCCACTTGCCGGTGTTGACCTGCAACGGACCGTCGGCGGTGATGTGGCCCTCGCCGCGGAAAACGAACTCCTCGTAGAGAGCCTCGGTCGGCAGGTTCCAATAAACCCGCTTCAGATGCTTCAGCCCGTGGTTCTCGAGCCCGAAATCGCTTGCCAGTTCGGTGGCCTGTTTCTCGGCAGGCGACTTGATCTTGAGGTACTTCGACATGGTCGCCCCCTTTAGGTCCAGTCCCGCACCAGCTTGCGGTCGCCGATGTAGAGTTCGTTCGGAGAGTTGGGATCCAGCGCCCACTTGATGCGCTCGATGCCCGCGGTGATGTCCTTGATCGAGCCGCAGTAGCTCAGGCGCAGGAAGCCCTCCATGCCGAACTCCACTCCGGGCACGGTCACGACCTGCACCTTGTCGACCAGGAAATTGGCCAAGCGGGTCGAATCCTTGTCGTAGTGGCTGAAATCAGCGAAGGAATAGAAAGTGCCGTCGGGCGGCGACAGGGTCACGCCCTCGAAGCCGTTGAGTTGCTCGACCATCACGTTGCGGTTGTTCTCCAGGGTCATCCGCAGGTTCTCGACGTGGCTCTGGGGACCGTTGATCGCGGCCACCGACGCCTTCTGCAGCACTCCGGCCGGCCCCGAGGTCTGATGCGACTGGATGTTCGACATCACATCGATCAGCTTCTTGTTGCCGACCGCCCAACCGATGCGGAATCCGGTCATGGCGTACTGCTTGGACACGCCGTTGACTATCACCAGCTTCGACTTGTCGCCCATCTCCTTGGCGAACTCGCAGGCGTTGGTCCACTTGACGCCGCCGAAGATCAGCCGGTGGTAGATGTCGTCCATGATGAGGTAGATGTTCTCCTTCTCGCAGAACTCCACGACGTCCTGGATGAACTCGCGCGAGTAGACCGCGCCCGAAGGATTGTTCGGGCTGTTGATGATCACGGCCTTGGTGTAGCTGCTGACCCGCTGGGTGATGTCCTCGATGCGGGGATAGAAGGTTCCGTCCTCAGGCGGAGCCGGCACCGGCACCGCACCGCAGAGCTTGACCATCTCGGGATAGCTGACCCAATACGGCGCGGGGTAGATGACTTCGTCCTGGGGGTCGAGGACGGCCTGCAGACAGCACATGATGGCCTGCTTGGCGCCGCTGGACGCCATGACCTCTTCGGGC
>CAZYDJ010000137.1:1670-6485 GCA_964646035.1 uncultured Fibrobacteraceae bacterium
GCGTGACCTTGCGTCCGTAGAAGTCGCGGGTGTAGCGGATGATCGCGGCCTTCATGTCCGGCGTGCCGTAGGCGGGGGTGTATCTCACCTCGCCCGAGTTCAGCATGCCCGATGCCGCCACAATCGCATCGACGGGCGCCTTGCCCTTGGGCTCGCCGCCGCCGAGGTGGATGACGGGATCGCCCTTGGCCCGGAGAATGGCCGCCTTTTCATTGAGTTTCAGGGTGACCGATTCCCCGATGGTCCGAGCTATCAGGCTGATGCTCATGGCCCTCCTCTTTTGGCGCCCTCTCGCGCCGGAACTGTTATCCGCCCGCCGAAAAGCGGACTGCAAAAAACAAAAATGCGCTCTTGGCCAAAGTAGGTCAACGGAAACCCACCCTGAAACCGGTGAAATTGCCGACATCGAACCGGATCGGATTGATCGCCTTGAAAAAGCGGCGGCCGGTTGAACCGATCGCCGCTTTTCCGTATCGGTCATGACGGGAAGCTATCAGATCCTGCCCATCCGCTTCAACTCCTTCTCCAACTGGTCGACGAGCACGCCCAGATTGTCCACCACTGCCTGGAAAGCCGAGGGATCGGAAAGATCCACGCCCGCGGTCTTGAGCAGTTCCATCGGATGATCCTTGCCGCCCGATTTCAGCAGATCCAAATAGCTCTCGACGGCCGCCTCGCGCTCTTTGCCTGAACTTCCCTTGATCTCGGCGAAGAGCTTGGCCGACGACGCGTAGCAGGTGGCGTATTGGTAGACGTAGAAGGGCGTGCGGTAGAAGTGGCCGATGCGGGTCCAGGTGGCCTGGTAGGGCTCGTCGAAGGTGGCGGCCGGGCCCTGCTGCCGCTGCCAAAGCGAGGTGTAGAGCTCGCTCAGCGAGTCGGCGGTGATCGGCTCGCCGCGCTCGACCATCTGATGCGCCTGCCATTCGAAGTCGGCGAACATCACCTGCGAGTAGAAGGTCGAGACTATGTCGTCGATCGCGTGGGTCAGCAGCGCCGCGCGCTCGACCGGGTCTTCGGTCCGTTGCAGCATGTAGTCCAGCAGCAGACGTTCGTTCAGGGTCGAGGCCACTTCGGCCACGAATATGGTGTAGCCGGAAGTCGAGAACGGCTGGCTCCGGTTGGCCAGCAGGGTGTGCATCGAATGGCCGGCCTCGTGGGCCGCGGTGAAGAAGTTGTCCAGCGTGTCGTTGTAGTTGAGCAGGATATAGGGATGCACGCCGTATACGTTCGCCGAGAAGGCGCCCGAGCGCTTGCCCTCGCCCTCGTAGACGTCGATCCAGCCGCCGCCGAAGATCTGCTTCATCTGCTTCTGGTATTCGTCGCCCAACGGCTTGACCGAAGCGATGATGTCTGCGGCGATCTCCTCGTAGGGATATTCCTTGTTGAAGTCCACCAGGGTGGCCGATCCGTCGTAGCCGTGGTACTCGTCCAGGCCCAGCGCCTGCTTGCGCAGCGCGATGTAACGGTGCAGGGGCTCGGCGCCGTTGCGCACGCATTCCACCAGGTTCTCGTAGACGGCGGTCGGGATGTTGTTGCCGTCCAGCTCGGCCTCGAGGCAGGTCTCGTAGCCGCGGGCCTGGACCGTGGCCCAGTCGCGCTGCAGCACCGAGTTGTAGATCGAGGCGTAGGTGTTGGCCTTGGCGTTGTACACGCCGTAGAACGATTCGAAAGCCGTCTTGCGGTTCTGCTGGTCGGGGTCGGTGGACAGGATGTTGTAATAGGTGCCCGGGGTCACGGTCACGGTCTCGCCGTCGGCCAGGGTCACGTCGCCGTACTCGATATCAGAGGTCGAAAGCTGGGAGTAGATTTCGGCCGGCGCGCCGCGGAACGGTCCGTAGAACGAGAGCAGCTCTTCCTTGTCCTCGGTCAGCACATGGGCCTGCTGCCGGAAGAGATCCTCGATGCCGAAGCGGTACGGCGCCAGATCCGGGGTGTCGTCCAGCCAGCCTTTCATCGTGTCCCACTGGATGCGCAGCATCTCGGGATTGAACCAGGCGGTGGCCGTCGAGAATCGCGCGAAGAGGGTGCGCACCCGCTGCAGCTTCGCCGAGATGTCGTTGTCGCGGGTGTCCAGCGAGTTCATCAGGGCGGGATAGCGATAGAGCTTGTACGAGAGGATGCCCATCTCGTCGCTCATGCGGGATGCTTCCAGCAGCTTGTCCGGACCCTGGGCGAGGGTCCCCTCGAAAGCCGCGTACTGCTCCATCAACTCTTCAATGCGGACCATGTCGGCTTCCCAGAGATCCCAGCTCTCGTAGATATCGGACAAGTTCCACTTGTACTTCTCGGGGATCTGGTCGCGGCTCTCGAAATCGGGCCGGGCCAGGGACGATCCTGCGCAGAGCAGGAGCAGCAACATGGCGGCGGCGGCGACCAGCCGGCGCCGGGGAGCGTTATTCAAGATCATTTTCGGGTTCCTCCCGGTAATAGGACCAGTTTTCCGGCGGGAAAATCACAGCAAATCATTACGGTTACATGGCGGAAATGTTCTGACGGCGACCCGGATTCATCTGCGGGGCTCCGGTTATCGCCGCAGTTCGGCCCGGACCCGATCCAGGTTCCGGCGGGAATCAGTATCCGACGGGTCGATGCCGATCGCCCGCAGGAACGCCTTCTCGGCCGCTGCCAGGTCGCCCTGGGCGGCCAAGACAGCACCAAGCGAATTCAGCACCCGCACGTCGTCCGGCCTCATGGTCAGCAGGCGGTTCAATTCGGTCCTGGCGTCGGTGTAGAGGCGGTCGTGGATCAGCACTGCGGCCAGCTCGCGGCGCGCCGTATAGTCGTCCGGCCGGATATCGAGAGCGGCGCGATAATGGCCGGCGGCGTCGCGGGTGTCGCCCGCCTGGGCTTCGGCCCAGGCCAGCATGCGGTTGCCCAGATTGCTGCGCGGATTCGTCTGCAGGGCCGCGGTCAGCATTCGCACCAGTTCCCGCGGCTGCGTTTTTCCGGCGGCGGCCGAGGCTTCCCGCAGATGGCAGGATGTGACGATGTCGGCCAGATTGGCGTCCCGGAATCCGGCGACGGCTTCGGCGCTGCTGGCGTCGACGGGGCGGTCGAGCAGCGAGCCGATCGGATCGAGATGACGGGATATCAACCGCACAAGAGGCAGCTCGCGGCCCTGGCCGATGCCGGCGTCGCTGGTGGCGTAGGCCAGCACCGGACGGTCGTCGCTGTAGATCTCGCCGCCGGCGGCGAGATCCCGCAATCCCCGCGGACCGCAGAGGAAGCCGCCCAGGAAGTTGGCGGTGTCGTTCAGCCACTCCCGCGGACCTCCCCACTGGCTGAACCGCAGATCCTCGCCGACAGCGCCTTCGCCCAACATCGCCAGCCGCTCGGTCTTCAGCAGGGCTTCGCCGTTCTTGAAGCCGATCAGCAGCAGCTCGGAGGTGTTGTACCAGAGGATGCTTTCGGGAAAGACATCCAGGAATGTGGCGATGATCCCGCTCAACTCGTCGGGTCCCAGGAACGACAGCGGCACGAACTGCGACAACAGCCCCCCGTCACGCAGGCGCTGCTCGGCGCCGAGATAGAATTCGCGGGTGTAGAAGGCGTCCACGCCCGGCCGGAAGACCTGCCCCACCTCGACCGAGATCACGTCGTAGCTCCGCTGGCCGTGCGCGACATAGGTCCGTCCGTCGTCGCCCACCAGGTTCACCCGCGGATCGTCCATCCAGCCGGTTTGATAATGCTCGGCGATGAACGGGAAGATCTCCGGCTCGATGTCCACGCAGTCCAGGCCGGCGATGTCATACATCAGGTAGCGGCTGGCGGTCTGGCCGGTGCCCACCCCGATCACCATCACGTCCCGGGGAGCGGGATGGACGATCATCGGCACGTGCGCCGCCATGATCTGGTGGCACTTCACGTCCTGGCCCTGCCAGTGGCGGTTGATCTCCAGATTGACGGTGTCCTCGCCCCGGATCACGGCCAGGGTGGCGGACATCCCCTCGGTGAAGTCGATCAGCCGCTCCCGCGGCGCGAGCAGGTCGGCCGGCAGCCGGGAGTCGGTCAGCGGCGGAACGGCGAACCAGGCGGCCAGTATCACGGCGGCCGCGCCCAGGCGCAGGGCTTTCCGGCCGCGGCAGAGCCCCAACCAGGCGATAACGGCGCCGAGCACCCCGAGCAGAGTCAGGATGCGCAGTGAGGCCGCCATTCCGGGACCGGGCAACAGCCAGAAACCGGCGACCAGCGAACCGGCGATGCCGCCGACCGTGTTCACGGCCGACATCCGGCCCACGCCGGCTGCAGCGAGCCGGGGATCGTCCAGGACCATCCGCATGGCCAGGGGAAACAGGGCGCCGGACATCGTCGCCGGCGGCAGCAGCAGCACCAGATAGGGCCAGGGACCTTCGCCCAGGCCGCGCCAGAACGTCGCCGGCAACGACATCAGCACCAACATCGACAAGGCGGCGGCGGCCTGCAGCCCGCCGAACCAGGCCGCGCGGGGCAGGTCGCGATCGAAAAGCCGCGCGGAGATCCAGCTGCCCAGCACTATTCCCGCCAGCACGACCGAGAGGGTGATGGTGTAGGTGTGGACGGTGTTGCGCACGACCAGGGCCAAAAATCGGGTCCACAGAACCTCGCCGCCCAGGGCCACCATGCCGGTCACGAAGAAAAGGCCCGCGACGATCAACGTTCGCCGCCGGTCGAATCGGTCGGCTGCCGGCGCCGGGCGCTGCGGAGAATCGGCCGCGGGTGCGCCGACAGCGGCTGCCGGCGCTTCGGTCCGCAGCGACCAGACGACGACTCCGGCCAGCACGTCCAGACCGGCGGCCAGCAGGATCGAACCCGAGACCCCGAGCCGGGGCAGCAGCC
>CAZYDJ010000138.1:0-6435 GCA_964646035.1 uncultured Fibrobacteraceae bacterium
GCAGGCCCATCTCCTCGACCATGCGCATGTCGAACTGGCTGGTGATGTCGCCGCGCGATGATTTGTAGAGCGGGATGTGATCGATCAGGGCCGACGGTGTGATCAGCACTCCCGCGGCGTGGATGCCCGGATTGCGCGAAAGGCCTTCCAGCACCAGGGCGTTCTTCAGCAGCATGTCGTGCCGCGGGGATTCGTTGCGGACCTCCTTGAAACCGGGCACCGTCTCGATGGATTCCTTCAGCGACACGCCCGGCCCCTCGGGCACCATCTTGCTGACCCGGTCGGCGTCCTGGAAATTGAATCCGAGAACCCGGGCCACGTCCTTGATGACGCCGCGCGCGGCCATCGAACCGAAGGTGATGATCTGCGAGACGTTGTCCTTGCCGTACTTGTCGATGACGTACTGGATGATCCGCGGCCGCTTCTCGAAGCAGAAGTCGACATCGATATCCGGCATCGAGATGCGCTCGGGATTCAGGAAACGCTCGAAGAGGAGCTGGTTGGCGATGGGATCGATGTCGGTGATGCCGAGGCAATAGCAGACCAGGCTGCCGGCGGCCGAACCGCGGCCGGGCCCGACCGGGATATCCATCCGGCGCGACGCGTTGATGAAGTCCCAGACGATCAGGAAATAACCGGCGTAACCGGTCTCCTCGATGATTCCCATCTCGTAGTTATAACGTTCCTCGAGCTCGGGCGTGATGTCGGGATAACGCTTGTGCAGGCCCTCCCAGGCCAGATGCTTCAGATAATCCAGATCCTCGGTGAACCCGTCGGGCAGGGGGAACTCGGGCAGCAGCAGTTCGCCGAGCTTCAGCTCGAGGTCGACCATGTCGGCGATGCGCAGGGTGTTCTCGACGGCCTCGGGCCAATCCCGGAAAAGATCCAGCATCTCCTGCGGGCTCTTGAAGTAGACCTGGTCGGTGTCGTAGCGCATGCGGTTGCGGTCGTCGAATTGCTTGTTGGTGCCGATGCACAGCAACAGGTCATGAGCCTGGGAATGCTCGCGCTTCAGATAGTGGCTGTCGTTCGTGCAGACGATGCCGAGCTTCGCGTCGCGGGCGACCTGGGGCATCAGCTGACGCACGCGGGCCTCTTCCTCGATGCCGTGATCCTGGATCTCGAGGAAGTAGTTGTCGCGACCGAGGATCTCGCCGAATTCGCAGGCCGCGCGGGTGGCGCCGACGACATTCCCTTCCTTCAGCATCCGGTTGGGCACCCCGGAAAGACAGGCGCTGAGCCCGATCACGCCCTCGGAATGGGCGGCGAGCAGTTCGTTGTCGATGCGCGGCTTGTAGTAGAAGCCCTCCAGGAAACCGATGGACGAAAGCTTCATCAGATTCCGCCAGCCCGCATTGTTGCGGGCCAGCAGCACCATATGATTCATCTGCTTGGATTTCTCGCCGGTCCGGTCGGTATGGTCGGGGGCGATATAGGCTTCCATGCCGAGGATGGGCTTCACCCCGGCCTTGCGGCAGTTGAGATAGAATTCCACCGCTCCGAACATGTTGCCGTGATCGGTCAACGCCAACGCCGGCATGCCGAACGCAGCTGCCTGTTCGGCCATGGCCTGGGTCTTCATCGCTCCGTCGAGCAACGAATAATCGGAATGGTTGTGCAGATGAACGAATGTCTTGTCGGCCATGATGCCTTTCCCGAAGCTGGTCAGATGCCCCGGCGATCGCGGGCGGCCGAAGCATAACAACGGCCGCCGCCGGCGTCCACAAGAGGCCTTCGCCGCCTTGACGGCGGCGGGATACAACCTTGGCGCGGCCCGCTCAGGGGGCCGGCGCAGGCAGGTAGGAACGACTGACCCGGTGGCCGGCGTTGTCGGCGACTTTGATATCCAGGGTATGCCGCGCGGAGTCCAACGAATCCGGCAGAACCACCAGCAGCCGATGCCGCGGCAGATCCGGCTCGACAATCAACGGGCTGCCGTCGAGATAGGCCGCAATTGCATCAGGATCGATCCCCGATCCCCGATCCTCCAGCCCGATGCTGACGGTCTGCCAGCGCCTGGCCGCGAATCCGGGTCTTGAAGCCTCCGCGGCGGCTTCGAACAAGCCTTCGAACGGCCCCGGGCCGAGATAGGGTTGGACGATGTCACCGAAAAGGGCATAGCGGCCCGGCCCGGACAGGTCGACGATCCAGCCGCCCGCGACCGGGTCGAACCGGGGATTGTCGACGAAATCCCAATCCCCTTGCGGACCCTGCAGGTACAGAGCGATGTCGGCGCCGAGGCTGTCCGCCTGCAGACCTGCCAATTCCACCGGCACCGGATGCGCGGCGGGCCAATCGGCGGCCAGGCAGCGCAGGCTGAAACCCGCCGCCCGCAGGCCCTGCCGCTCCAGGGCCGCCGCCTTCTCGTTCGCGGACAGCGTGTCCGGCGCGAGAACCCGCCAAGGAAGTCCCGAACCGACGTCGGCGGCGGGTCCGACCCGGTAATCGAAGCCGTCATCGGTTTCCACCAGCAGGAACGGGGTCAAGCGGCGTTCGCAGCCCGAGTCCGACCGCGGCAACTCGACCGCGACCGGTTCCGGCAGCCAGCCCGGCGCCCGGACGGATTGCGGATCATTGGTTGAGCCGACCCGCAATTCGAATCCGGCGGATACAGCGTTGCCCTCGACATCGGCGACTTCCAGAGTGAGATAATGCTTCCCCGGAATGAGAACATCCGGATCCAGACTCCACCGCCCTCCCCTTCGCCCCGGCAATTCGTTGCCGGCACGCTGCATCAACCAACGCTCCCGGCCGTCGGCCGTTTCAAGCCATTCCAAACGACTGGCGCCGTTCTGATCGAAGGCGAGTCGATCGTTGCGGGCCTCGAAAACCGTCGCGCCGTCCAGTCTCACCGTCAGGCGATAGGGCTCGAGGCGGTGGCCGCGAATATCCGACGCGTCGACCACCGCGGCGGAAAAGGCGACCGGGCCCTGGATAGCCAGAAACGGCAGATCACCGGCAAGGGAAGTTTCCGAACGGATCACGTGGGCTACCGGCAGGCCCGATATGCGGCTCTGCGGGGCTGCCGGATGAGCCCTGATGCCCAGGATGCGCGGCAGGACGGAATCCCCGACCAGGAATCCTTCGCGCTGGGGGTTGAGCGGCCGCTGCGCGGCGTCCCGGACCTCGAAGTGAAGATGCGGCCCCAGGGTGCCGCTTTCGCCCGATAACGCCAGCGTCTCGCCCCGGACCACCCGGATCGCACGCGGCGGCACGTTCACATCCACGCCATAACGGCCGGTCTTTCTCTGGGCGGCTGCTATTCGTTGCGCCAAATCGTCGCGAAAGCGCTCGAGATGGGCGTAGACGTAGGTCCGTCCCGATTCCCCACGCAGGTAGACCGCCTTGCCGTACCCGCCGGCGGAGGTCTTGAGCCGGCTGATCCAACCGTCCTCGGCGGCCCGGACAACGAAACCGGACCGGCTCCCGGTCTTGAGATCGATGCCGGTGTGGAAACGCCCGGAGCGGTGCTCCATGAAATCGGAAGTCAGGTATCTGGTACCCAGTTCCAGGGGCCAGCAGGGTGTTCCAGCCACCGCGGCGGCGGCTGCGGCGAGCGTCAAAATCACCATGGCGCAGGCGGAAATACGCTGATAAATTGGGTAAATCACCGGTCGAGGCTCCTTCCTCCAGGCTCCCGGGCCCGTTTTTACTTGTAGGTACCCTCTAGGTTGTATTAAATTTAGCGGTTGGATTCCACAAGCTTTTCCGTCCTGGCTCACTTGCCTCCAGCTTATTGGATGGCTTGAAGATACCGCCGGGTCCAGTTACCGGCGGCAATTCGCCGAGCCCTGTCCGCAAGGAGAACAAGATGTTCAAACTGCTCCGGTCCAAGGCCAAGATCTTCTACTGGGTCATAGCCGGATCCTTCGTGCTGTTCATCTTCTTGGCCTGGGGTATGCAGTACTCCGGACGCCAGACCCAGCGCCAAGGTCCGGACCACATCGGTTCCATCAACGGCCAGAAGATCTCGGTTCAGGAATGGGATCAGACCTATCAGGGCTACCTCTCCCGTCTGCGCCAGCAGATGCCGGACCGGACAATGACCAACAACCAGGTGGCGCAGGCCCAGGAAACCGTATGGCAGCAGTTGCTGCGGCTCAAGCTCGAGAGCGCCCAGATCGAGAAGCTGCATCTCAAGGCCAGCGACGAGGAGATCCTCGACATCCTGCGCAACAGCCCGCCGCCGGAGTTGCTCGCCAACTACACGGATGAGAACGGCAATCCCGATCGCGCCGCCTATCTGGCCGATCTGGCCAATCCCGACCGCGACTGGACACGGGTCGAGGCCTATCTGCGCGAACTGGTGCCGCGGCAGAAGCTCTACGCCGAACTGACCGCCGATGTGGCCGTGACCGATTCCGAGGTGCGTGAAGAATACATCCGCCAGAAGGGCCGCGCGGTCTGCGAATACGTCGGCGCTCTTTTCTCCGATCTGGAAGATCCCGCCGAGCCCACCGACGCGCAGATCGAAACCTGGTACAACGGACATCTCGACGATTATACCCAGCCCGGCATGGTGCGTCTGCAGATGGTCGCCTTCCCCAAGGTGGCCAGCGACGAGGACCGGGCCGACATCGAATCTCTGGCCGAGGAGATCCGCGCCGAGATCATAGCCGGAACCCTCGATTTCGTCGAGGCCGCGGCCATCTACTCCGAGGATTCCACCCGCGACAGCGGCGGCGACCTGGGCACCTTCGACCGCAACCAGATGGAGGCGCCCTTCACCGAGGCGGCCTTCAGCCTGCCGGTCGGCGAGATCAGCCGGCCCGTCGAAACGCAGTACGGCCAGCATCTGATCGAGGTGCTAGAGCAGGAGAAAGAGGACGGTGAAGTCGTGCGGGTGCACGCACGGCACATCCTCTTCGCCATCAATCCCGGCGAGCTGACGCTGGTGGACATCCAGGAAAAGGCCGACGCCTTCATCGAATCCGCCAAAGCCATCGGCTTCACCGAAGCCGCCGCGGCCGCCGGCCTGACCGTAGTCACTCCCGATCCGTACCGCACCGGTCGCGACATCCCCGGTTTCACGGACACCATGCAGGGTACCTTCTCCTGCGTCGACGCCGAAGACGGATCGATCAGCCGCGTTCTGCAGAACGACTCGATGTACTACGTGGTCCAGGCCCTCGAGAATATCCCGGCCGGCCCTGCTCCCCTGGCTGATGTCCGCGTCCGCGTGGTCGCCGACTTCACCCGGCAGCAGCGCGTCGAGATGGCGACCGCCAAGTTGAATCCGGCTGTCGGGGCCATCAAGATGGGCGATGATTTCTCCGTGGTCGCCGAGCGCTTCGGCCTGAAATACGCGCAGACCGACACCTTCTCCGCCGCCGGCAACATCGAGGGCGTCGGCTACAACACCGACTTCAACAAGCAGGCCATGCAGACAGCGGTCGGAGAAGTAGCCGAGGGAATCGAGACGACCCGCGGCGTATTCGTCCTGCGACCGGTCTGGAAGTGGGAATTCGACAGCCAGGATTTCGCCGCCGCATTGCCTTCGCTGCGCAACCGCCTGCTCGGGTTCCGCCAGCAGGAAGCGGTCGAAGCCTGGTTCGAGGATGCCCTGAAGGAAGCCGACATCAAGGATAATCGCAGCGAGCTGTACCGTAACTAGGCGCAGCACCGTTTCGATTCCGATAGAAGAACGGGCCCCAGTCGGGGCCCGTTTCCTATTGTTGCCTTAGTGCCCGGAGTCAATCCTTGTCGAACGGGTTGGCCGGCTTCCCGCGTTGATGCCGGAAAAGTCCGTCGTCCATCTCGTCGATCTTCTCGCGCAGCCGCTTTTCGTGATCCCCATCGGAGAAAAGTCGCGACATCCGCTCGGCCTCTTCCTGTTTGCGCAGGTCGAAGGCGGCCAACTCGTCCTCCATCGCCGCCGATTGCGCTTCCGGCTCCAGTTCCTCCAGCAACAGATGATCGCGGATCTCGAGATGAACGTCCCAGGCGCTTTCGACCCGCATCAGGACGCCGGCCGTTTCCAACTCGGAGACTTTCATCCGCAGGGTCTCGGGCTGCATCCGCAGCATTTCGGCGGTCTCGTCGTACCCGGGCAATGTCCCCTCGCGATGTGAGAGGATCCGGATAGCGGCCACTATCAGGTGGCCCTCCTCGCGGGTAATATGCGCCATGGCTTCCTCCGGCTTCGCTGTGTTTCCGAATCTCCTGCGCGAGGTTACACAGCGGGGAGCCGGGCCGCAAGAGCAAGGCTCATTCGGCGGCGAGTCGACCGAGTTTATGCTCGATGCGGGCGATCCGCTTTTCTTCACCCAGACGCACGGCTAAATCGAGCGCCGCGGGCAGGTCCACTGCACGATGTTCGAGCAGGATGGCGGCATCGCGCAGGGCCCAGGGCGAGGCCGGGCATGATTCGAGAAAGCGGCGGAGTATCGTATCGACGACGGGCCAGGCGGCGACCCGCCTCAACAGGCGCACGGA
>CAZYDJ010000139.1:0-6428 GCA_964646035.1 uncultured Fibrobacteraceae bacterium
ACTCGGCCGAGCACTGCACCTGCGCCGAGTAGCCGCGGATCTCGTCGGCGCCCTTAGTGAAGTGGAAGCCGACCGCCTTGACGCCGCTGCAGTTGATCGGATCGGCGTCGGGGGCGACGGGGTCTATGCGCGTGTCGGGTTCGATCTCCACTCCGACCAGATCGATGCCTACCTGGCCGTAATCAAGCCACCATGTCCCGGCGGGAGCCGTGGCGATGATGCATATCGTGTGGAGCCCGTTGTACTCGGAGACATCGTATTCGGCCCACATCCAGTCTTCAGTGGTAGTCTGGCTGGGAACCTCGCCCAGCATGACGCCGCCGATGCCGTCGGTGGTATCGATGAAGTGGTTCTGGGTGTCGACGCCAGATCCGTCCAGGTAGTGTATTTTCAGGGTCTTGACTCCGCCCGTGGGTCCGAAATCCAGAATCACTTCCGCCCATTTCGGGTCTCCAGCCACATCATTTCCGCCTGCCCACGCACAGCGTAAGTCGATGCCGAGTCCGGCCGCGCCGCCGTAGTTGCCGCCTGAGTCGAACGGTTCGATCGGCCCCCAGCCGACGATAGTGTGGGTGGCCTCCGAAGCCGGCAGTCCGATATCCACATAGTCGTAGTACTGCGCCCCCGCCGGCGCCGCCCAGAGAACCGCCAGCGCCGCGATTGCCAGAATTCCAAAGAGCCTTCTCATGGTTTTCTCCCCCGGCTTCAGATACCTGATCCGTAGCGATCGGGAGGCGCAGGATCACGCCTCGATCAGCTTCACAGTTTGCAGGCGATAGGACCGGCGTCTCCGGACGAGAGAGAGCCGGGTGTTCGAGATCAGCCATTCCTTCGGCTAGATGTCGGCATCCTTTGCCGCCGGGCGGAACGATGCACGGGCGTCGAGTTCGAAGCTCGGGCCGGTGCGAAATCGGCGAGTATGTCGGAGATGGTCCCCGGCGAATGTCGGGTGGGAGAGTCGGAAGGTGGTTTTCGTACGGTTGCTGGACACGCCTCCGGCCCGATCCGGGCGAGGGACCCCAAGACGGCGAGTTTATGGCGGCGAGTGGAAATGATTCCGGAAATCTTATTCTCATAATTCCGAAAATCTAAAGGGCGATTGTCGGATTCTATCTTATCGGGTGATGAAAGTCAACTCGGCGAACAGCCTGAGAAGAACACCGAACCGAAAAATTGGATACGATCGAGTCCAATATGATAGAATGCCAAGTTGATCGGTCCGCCCACCCCGATCGGAAAGGCTCGCCCCAGCATCTTTCGTTGGAGGTGGCCGTGAAATCCCCAAACATTTCGTTGATCGTTCTGCTGGCGGTACTCGCCGCGTCAGCTTCCGCCGCCGCGCTTCCCTGCCCCCCGGTGATCGTGCGTATGGGCCCCGCCATCGACGTGACGACCTGGCCCGACGCTCCGTTCCGCTGGAAGGACATCGGGACCAACACCTACGCCCAGGAATACCAGGACTCCTACCTGTATTCCGATGCGGTGGTGGATGTGACCTACGCGCCCTGCCAGGGGCTGACCTTCGCCGGGCATCTGTCGGCCGTGAACCTCAAGCCCAACTTCGCCTATCAGATCAAGCTCGTCGGTAAGCCTGTCGGCATCTGGGGCGATGACGGCGACGACGCCGCCAACGAGATGATCGGCTACACCGGTCGCTGGTGGCGGACCCAGCCCAATCCGGGCAACAGCAGCGACGCCGATTACGAGGCCAACCACGATGATCCCGCCTACGTTTTCGAGGGCTACCTGCTCTTCGACTTCTTCCTGACCGACCGCTTCGGCGCCGCCGAGGTCGATTTCGCTCTCGACAGCAGCTACCACGTCCTGTGGTGGGAGCATCAGCGCACCGCCGGCGTTTGTGACAGCCCGCCGAAGTGGTTGACCGTGACCGCCGCCGCCGCCGACGCGGCCTATGACGTCGATGTCGCGGCGACCGAGATCGGGGTCTTCGCGGAGATCGAGCGCCTTTGCACCGGGACGACGACTTTGCCGCTCGGGGAGTACGGCTGCCGCCTGCTGCTGACCGAGGAAACCTTCCACCAGAGCGGGGGAGTGGAGGGTTATTGGGCCTCGGCCATGTCCTTCGACGAGTTGGGATTCGAGGTAGTGGATTCGCTGGCGGATGCGCCGCCGGCCGGCGGCGCGATGCTTCTGCGCGGCAACCATCCCAACCCGTTCAATCCCGGCACCGTCATCGCGTTCTCGCTGGCGGTCGCCGGACCGGTGCGCCTGGACGTTTTCGACCTGGACGGCCGGCGGGTGGCGCGGCTGCACGACGGTGAATTGGAAGCCGGGGATCACGAGATACCGTGGCGCGGCCGCGACGATTCGGGCCGGCAGGTTCCGTCCGGGACGTATCTCTATCGGCTGGAATCGGGGGCCGGCTCTTCAGCGGGGACGATGGTCCTGATCAAATGAGCAGAGCCGCGGTCGAACTGGGGCCCCGGGTCGGCGAACCCGGGGCCCCTCGCCGTGTTGGCGTTTGTTGTCTCTACTTGATGAGGGTCGTCTTCTCGACCTGCATCACGGCGGAATCGCAATTCATCATCACGAAGTAGATTCCGCTGGCCGCACGTTTGCCGGAATCGTCGGTTCCGTTCCAGAACACCGAGTACTCGCTCGGCTGCAGGACGGCATCCAGCAGCTTGGCGACCCTCTGGCCGCGGATGTCGTAGACCGATACTTCCGCATGAGCCTCGCGGATCATCACGAATTTGATCTCGGTCTTCGGGTTGAAGGGGTTCGGCGCGATCGAGCTGATCCGACCGCTGCGGTTGTCGGGAGTCATCAGGGAAGGATCGACTCCGGTGATCGTCCAGAATGGCTCCGGATCGTGCGGCGCGCAGTCGACGATCCGCAACTCGGTGAAGCAGACCTGGCCGTAGGTGGACCAGCCGGACCAGGTCGGTTCGGTGGACACGAATTCCACGACCTGCCTGCCGCAGGCGGTGACCGCGAAGCTGGTCTTGTACCACATCTCGACGGTCGAGTTGTCGCCCGCGTAGGAGTAGGCCGGCGTCGCCGGACGCACGCCGCCCGGAGGATAGATGTAGACGTCGAAGGCGTCCTTGGCCAGGCCGTCGAGGTGATACATCGTCAGGCACTTCGTGCCGCAGGCGCACCAGTCGAAGTCCATCTCGATCGAAGCCTGGACGTCGCCGTCCTCCGGCGCGTAGATCGGACGGCAACGGTCGATGGAGCCGTAGCTGCCGCCGGAAGTGGCCGGTTCGACGGGGCCCCAGCCGGACATGTTGCGGCCGGCCTCGGAGGCCGTATCCCCGATCAGGACGAAATCCTTCAGCGGGATATAGGCTTCGACCCGGACGTTGTTGAAGCACATCTGGCCGTAGGTCGACCAGCTGGCCCATTTCGGTTGGGTCGAGACGAATTTCACCGTCTGCATCCCGATCGCGTCGATCAGCACGCTCGACGTCAACCAGACCTCGGCGGTCGAGTCGTCGCCGTCATAGGTGAATACCAGCTGGGCGGATCCGGGGTCGCCCTGCGGGTACGCGTAGACCTCGAAGGCGTCCTTGGTGGCTCCGTCGAGGTGATCGAAGACCAGGCATTTTTCGCCTTCGCAGCAGCCGAAGTCGAGGTCGAGGGTCGCCCAGTCGTTGTCGTCCAGCGCGGCGTATGCGGCGCGACAGTCATCGATGCCGCCGAAGTTGCCGCCGGAATTCGCGGGCTCGATCGGACCCCATCCCTGCAGATTATGGCCGGTCTCGCTGGTCGGCTTGCCGATGTCGACCGAGTCCGTCACGCGCGGGCACTGGTCGACCCTGATCACGTCGAAGCACATCTGGCCGTAGACGTTCCAGCTGCTCCACGGGGCGGATGTCGAGACGAACTTCAGGGTCTGCACGCCCGTCGCCGGCGCCAGGATGCTGGTCTGCATCCAGATCTCGTCGGTCTGGGCGTCGCCCGCGTAGCTGTGGATCAGCTTTGCTGCTTCGGGATGTCCCTGCGGATAGATGTAGAGATCGAAGGCGTCCACGGCGATGCCTTCGAGGTGGTTGAGGGTGAGGCATTTCGACATCAGGGGATTATCGCCGAAATCGAGGTCGACGGTCGCGGTGGTTGTCTGGTCCTCCGGAGCGTAGACGGGCCGGCAATTGTCGATGCCGCCGTAGGTGCCGCCGGAAGTCGCCGGCTCGATCGGACCCCATCCGGCCAGGTTGTGGCCGCTCTCGCTGGTGGTGTTGCCGATGTCGACCATGTCGAGCATGGTGCAGTCGGTCGGGCATTCCTCCACTTCGAGGGTGTCGAAGCACATCTGGCCGTAGGTCGACCAGCTGGCCCATTGCTCGGCGGTCGAAACGAACTTCACGGTCTGGATTCCGGAGATGCAGACCGGGACGGTGGTCTGGTACCAGACCTCGGTGGTGAGGTCGTCGCCGGCGTAGTCGAAGACCAGCACGCCGCCGATCCAGACCTCGAACGGATCCTTGGCGATGCCGTCGAGGTGGCTGATTGTGAATTGCTTGCAGACGGTGGGATCATCGCCGAAATCGAGATCAATCGTCGCCCAGTCGTCGCCGTCTTCGGGCGCGTAGATCGGACGGCAATCAGCGATCCCGCCGTAGGCTCCACCCGAGGTCGCCGGCTCGATCGGTCCCCAATGCTGCAGGTTGTGCCCGCTCTCGGATGCAGGGTTGCCGATATCGACGAGATCCAGGGTCGTGCAGTCGGCCTGCACGACAGCAGGGGAGCAGAGCAGACCGATGATGGACAGAGAAACGGCCAGGAACACATTCGCCTTCATTTTCTTCGAACCTCCTGCGGCGAGTACTGCGCGACAGGCGGCTCCGGCATCGACACAAACGGCCACGGAGGCTATCCGTGGCGAGTCGGAGCAGGCGTAGGAAATCCAAAAAACCAGTTTACGCCGATGCCATGGCGAGCATGACGGCATCGACGGATCACTGCGGGAACGGCCTTGGGGAACGGGGGCGGTCAGGTGTCAGTCGGAGATGAACCTCAAGGAGGCGAGAAGTCAGGATTATCGCCAAACACTCCAATTCCGGGCGAGTGCCCAGGAGCGGAAAGCATCATAACCGAAAAAACGGGATGATTTCAAGGGGAAATTCGACGGCCGTCGTGGCCGGCTATCGTCGCGGTGGTCCTGACCCATTGACGCCCGCGAGGAGCGGGGGAGTTACCGGCCATGTTTCACAGGTCGCGGGAGTGAGGCGCCGGCAACGAAAAAGCGGCCCCGAAAGGCCGCTGTATCCGTATGGCGTCCCCTACGGGGATCGAACCCGTGTTGCCGCCGTGAAAGGGCAGTGTCCTGACCACTAGACGAAGGGGACGCCTGATTCGCTGTTGGAGAGCGGAAATCTATCTCCGGGGGGGAGATATGTCAACTTCCGCCGAGTCGATTCGAATCCGGGACGGCCGCCGCGGCCGTCCCGGACCCTTTCCGAGAGCCGGCTTCTACTTCGCCGCTTCCTCGAAGAGGTAGGCGGTGGTGCGGATGCCGTTGACGAAGTTCACCACATGGAACTTCTCGTTCGGGGAGTGGATGTTGTCGTTGGGCAGCCCGTAGCCCAGCAGCAGCACCGGCGATTTCAGGCATTCCTGGAACGTGCCCACGATTGGTATCGAACCGCCCTCGCGGATGAACACCGGCTTCTTGCCGAAGCCGCGCTCCATGGCCCGCATGCCGGCCTGCATCATCTCCGAGTCCCGCGGCACCATCACCGACTTGGCTCCGTGCAGCTCCTTCACCTCGACTTTCACGCCCTCGGGCGCGATGGCCTCGACGTATTCCTTGAACAGCCCCGCGATCTTCTGCGGATCCTGATTCGGCACCAGCCGCATGCTGACCTTCGCCCCGCCCTTGGCCGGGATGATCGTCTTGGCGCCCTCGCCGGCGTAGCCGCTCCACAGGCCGTTGACGTCGCAGGTCGGGCGGCCCCACATCCGCTCCAGGGTGGTGTAGCCGGCTTCGCCGAAGGGCCCCGGAGCGCCGGTGTCGCGCTTGAGCACCTCGTCGGAATACTGCAGCGATGCGAAGGCCTCGCGCTCGGCGTCGTCCAGCTCGAGCACGTCGTCGTAGAATCCGGGGATCAGCACCTTGCCGTTCTCGTCCTTCAGCCAGGCCACCAGTTCGCAGATGACGTTGCCGGGATTCTGGACGGTGCCGCCGAAGCTGCCCGAATGCAGATCCATGCCCGGTCCGTCGACATGGATTTCCATGAACGCCATCCCCTTGAGGCTGTAGCAGATGGCGGGCGTCGTCTCGTCGTACATGCTGGTGTCGCTGATCACGACAGCGTCGCAGGCCAGCTTCTGCGGATTCTGCTCGGTGAATTCGTAGACGCTGGGGCCGCCGCACTCCTCCTCGCCCTCGACGATGAATTTCAGGTTGACCGGCAGGTCGATGCCCAGCTTCACATATGCCTCGAGCGCCTTGACGTGGGTGT
>CAZYDJ010000140.1:0-6398 GCA_964646035.1 uncultured Fibrobacteraceae bacterium
GAGTTGCATTCTCTCCCAGAAGGACTCCATCATCGCATTGTCGTAGCAGTCGCCGACACTGCACATCGACGGCACCAGCCCGGCATCGTAGACTTTCTGGCTGAATGCCCACGACGTGAATTGCGACCCGTGATCGGAATGCATGATCGTGTTATTGTCGACGTCCGTCGGATTGCGCCGCAGCACCGCCATCCCGAGCGCGGCGACCACGAGCTCGTTCCGCATGTTGTCGTCGATGGACCAGCCCAGGACCCGGCGGGACCAGGCGTCCATGACCGCGGCGCAGTACACCTTGCCCTCCACCGTCGGGTCTTCCGCTTCGGACAGGGCGAGCGCACGGCCGATGACGGTGGTGGTGCGCTGGGAAGCCGCGGGAATGAAGGACCGGAGAATGACGCGCGCGCTTTCGGGCCGCCGCATCACTTCATGACGGCGGATGCGAATATCGCTCATGACCCGGACCTGTCGGACGAAGCGGGATGCGGCGAGCGGGTGATCTGGTGTTCGGCGCGGTTCATCTCGGCAAGGGCAAGGTGAAAGGCCAGCATGGACTCCGCGCCCTGGTTCTCGCTCACGCGGTCGGAATGCAGGCCGTCGCTGCAGCCGCCGGTGGTGAAATCGTAGAGTGACAGGCCGAGATCATTACGGCCCAGGAACCACTCGAAGGCGCGCTTGGCCCGGTCCGACCACGCCGGATCACGCGTGGCGCGGAATGCTTCGCGGCAAGCGGAAACCATGGCCTGGGCCTCGACCGGTTGCTGGTCGAAGTCCGCGCGCGCACCACCACGCCGGTAGAAACCGTTGTTGCCGATGGGCCGGAAACAGCTGGTCTGTGTCTTTTGAATCGAAACCAGCCAACGCAGGGACTTGAGCCCGATCTCCAGCGCTTCGGCGTGGGGCAGCCACTGCCCGCTGACGATGAGCGCCTGACAAAGGCGTGCGTTTTCGTAGGTGACGCTGGATTCGAACCACGGCCAGTTCTCCGTGGCGCATTCGGACCAGAGCCTCACAAGGTTCCCGGTCAAATTCAGGCGGATCTCGTTGATCTCCGGACTGCCGGTGAAGGATTGAAGATACTCGTGGATGCCGAGCAGGGTGAACGCCCAGGCACGGGGCGACGTGAAAGACGCCACTGCGGGAAGCCCCGCCTCGAAGAGCTTGGCCGATAGCAGACGGTGGCCCCCGATGCGCGAGCGGCCGGCGCCCGTGCCGGCTGCCCAGAGTGCGCGCGCATGGCTGTCTTCGCTGCCGGCCTCCTCCAGCCACTGACGCCCGTGGCTCATGAAGTTCCGGAAGCGGCCCGTCTCGTGATCCAGGGCTGCCGCAAGGAAGGCGAGGTAGCCGGTGGTCAGCCTCCCCAGATGATCGGCCAGCGGCTTGTCGCCGACCTCATCGAGCAATGTGCAGAGAATGAAGGCGCGCGCGTTGTCATCGGTGCAGTAGCCTTCATGGAAGTTCGGCACATTGAAGGTGGCGTGCTGAAAAATGCCGGTGTCATCACTCATGCGAAACAAATGATCGAGGCGCAGCGGCGGCAAATCGCAGGGCCGGTTGTCGAGCGTCCAGCCGGCGAATGCCGCACGCGGACTGGTCTTCCGGTCGGAACGGGCGCGCTGGAAAGTCTCGATATAACGCTGTGCCACGGCGGGCCAGATCATCTCGCGCCCCATCGCATAGGCCACTCGCCTGATCTTCCCCAGCCGCTCCGGATCCGCGAGCAACTCGCTCACGCCCGCCGCGATCGCTCGGGGATCCCTGAACGGCACCAGGATGCCGCGGCCTTCCGCCAGCAATTCCTGCGCATGCCAGTAGGGAGTGGAAATCACGGCCTTCCCTGCGCCGAAGACATATGCCAGCGTGCCGGAGGTGGCCTGTGCCTCATCGAGATAGGGCGTCAGGTAGATGTCCGTCGCACCGATGAATTCCTTCAGGTCCGCCAGGGTCACGAAGCGGTTGTAGAAGATGACGTGCTCCTTCACGCCGAGTTCCTCGGCGAGCCGCTCGAGACTCAGCCGATACCGTTCGCCTTCGTGCGCCAGGAGATTCGGATGCGTGGCGCCCAGCACGAGATAAACCACGTTCGGATGCTCACGCACGATCTCCGGCAGCGCCTCGATCACGAGTTCGATGCCCTTGCTCGGCCCGATCAGTCCGAAAGTGAACAGTACCTGGCGCCCCGCCACGCCGAACTGCTCCTTGTAGAAACTCGATTCGATGAACGGCAGATCGGGGATTCCGTGCGGGACGATGTCCACCTTCTCATCCTGCACGCCGTAGGTGTCGCGCAGGATATCCGCCCCCATGTGCGCCATCACCACAAGACGGTCGCTACGAGCCACCACCTCATCCATCACCTTGCGCTGCGTCGGATCCGGCTCGCGCAGGATGGTGTGCAGCGTAGTCACCACCGGCATCCGCACCTCTTTCAGCAAAGCCAGCAAATGACTGCCCGCCGGTCCGCCAAAGATGCCGAACTCATGCTGCACACAGAGCACGTCAGCGTTGTAGAAATTCAGGAAGTCCGCCGCCCGCCGGTAGGAATCCAGCTCTGTTTCCTGCAGCTCGAAGCGGACGCGCGAAGGATATTCGTAACCTTCCGCCCGATCGTTGACCGCCCCCGCGAAGCAGTCGGAGCCGGGCACCGCATACGCCACTGCTTCACATAGATCATGGGTGAAGGTCGCTATGCCGCACTGTCGCGGCAGGTAGTTGCCCAGAAATGCGATTCGCCGCGGCAGAACGTTGTCACCCAATAGATCCCTCTCTCATGATCGACCAGACAGCCCATCCGCGATGATTCAGCAACAAGATAGTCAGATACTGTCATCTTGTCCCTCTGTTAAGGCGCCGCCGGTTGTGGGCTCTCCCGGTTTCATGGACAAGTGCAGGCTCCGGATTTGATCCAAATCCGGCTCGGCGGTTGAGACCAGAATGGGAACTCCGCGAATTGCGGACACCAACGCAACAACCCGGGCCCCCTGCCGTAGATCTACCGCTCTTGCCGGACAAGCCCCGTTCCGGGTTGATTTTGTATCAGAAATGAGAATTTCAGGTGCCATCACCTTCAGGCGCTATCGGCTTCATCATGCTGGCCGTCTTTGCGGTCGGTTGCAGCAACCAGCCGGAGCGGACAGCGAACTACCTCGGCCAAAAGACGCCGGCAGACATCCCCGTCCGTTTTGCGCCCGGGCTGGTTTCCCAGTGTTTCTCCCGATGGCCGCTACCTGTTCTTCGCCCGGCACGTCGACAGCAGAACCCACAGTGACATCTACTGGGTCGATGCCGGGATCATCCACACTATCAGGAACCGCAACAACCAAAGAGGAAGCCATGCTGCATTCTAAACTGCGTTTGATCCTGTTCGTCGGCCTCGTCGTTCTGGGCAGCCCGACTCCTGCACGGACGAATGAAGCTTCGCCGTCCAGCTGGAGCGAAGTCCGGGACGCCGCCAACACCCTCCTGGAACAGGAAAAGTTCGATGACGCCCTGGCTCTGATCGAACTGTCGGCACCGAACCTGCAGGATCGTGAATTCGAGGTTTCTGATTTTACCCTACAAGTCCTCTGCGAGGCCGGGCGCATGGACGAGGCGTTGACTGTCTGGGAAAAAGGCATCGAGGAGGGATTCTTCTATTTTATCATTCCTCGTTCCGGCATCTATGACGGCGTTCGCAATAATGATCGGTTCAGAAAACTCCTGGCCCGGAACAACCGATTGCGAGACATCGCCGGCAGCGGGTCCAAGCCGGAATACAAGGTGATAAAGCCGGCATCCTATTCCGCAAACGACACCTATCCCCTCTTGATGATTATCCACGGCGGAAATCAAAGCATCGTCAAGGCCATGGAGCGTTGGGACCCCGCCGTGATCGGCGACGGCATGATCATCGCCTATGTTCAATCCAGCAAACGGGCCGACACCAAGTCGTATCGGTGGGACCTTGGCGGAGTCGACATCTACAGCCGGCCTACGGCACAGGATGAAGTCCTCGGCCTGTATCGGGAAATTGTCCGGGAATACGCCGTGGACACGGAGCAAGTAACACTGGCTGGATTTTCCCAGGGTGGCAATCTGGCGCTGTTCATGGCCGCCGAGGGGACCATTCCGGCCAAGGGTTTCATCGCCGGCTGCCCCGCAACCAGGACTCCCGTTCCGCTGGAAACCGCTCAAGCCGCCGCCGCGCGCGGAGTCCGCGGGACGATATTCGTCGGGTCCGAAGACTGGACCGCCGCACCGGCCCAGACCACCGTCTCCAACTTCGAAGAGGCGGGAGTGCCGGTAAACCACATCGTCATGGAGGACCGGGGACACGAGTTTCCCGACAACTTTGAGGAAGTGTTGCGCGAAGCAATCAAACAGATCCATCAGTAATCATAACCGACCGGGGAATGTCAGCCGAGGTGTCCGAGGTCACAAGCTGCCTTTGATTATTTACTTATCAAGGAGATTCGGGGCGTCTTACCAAGGTTGCTTTTATTGTCGGCTTTAGCTTGCCATATATTCTGGGCCTTTCTCCTGTGTTTCGCGAAACTGTCTCAACACCAGCCACTTTCACTGCATGTTAGGGCCACCCCTGCGTCAGTTGATCCAGGAAGCTTCGTTCGGAGACGGAAAATCGGCTCCCCGAGGCTGGAGTTCCGAGTCCGAAACGTCTTGCTGGCTGCCCGGCCATATCTCGCGGACGTATCAGTTGCCGACTCGTGGCGCTTTGCCTAGAGTGAACACGCTGATACACTATTGCGGCATGGTTCAACCATTGGGCGATAGACGAGAGGCGCCGGCGGATTCTCATGCAAACCCACAATTCCAACCCGGTCAACAAGGTGTTGAAGCCACTTCAGGAATTTCTCCGCCTGGAATCTGCGGGCGGGCTGGTCTTGATGACGACGACCGTGTTGGCGTTGGCCGTCGCCAACTCGCCTCTCGCAATCCACTACAAGGCGTTGCTGGACCTTCCCCTCGAGGTCAGGATCGGCACCTTCGGCATCGCCAAGCCCCTGTTGCTGTGGGTCAATGACGGCCTGATGGCGGTGTTCTTCTTCCTGGTCGGCATGGAACTGAAACGCGAGGTGGTCGAGGGGCACTTGTCGAGTCCCCGGCAGGCCAGCCTGCCGGCATTCGCCGCCTTGGGCGGGATGTTGGCGCCCGCGGCTCTTTATGCCGCGTTCAACTGGGGGGATTCGATCGCGCTGAAGGGATGGGCCATCCCGACTGCGACGGATATTGCTTTCGCCCTGGGAGTGCTCTCCCTCCTCGGAAAGCGTGTTCCGACCGCGCTGAAAGCATTCTTACTGAGCGTCGCCATCTTTGACGACCTTGGGGCTATCGTCGTGATCGCCTTGTTCTACACAGCCAAGCTATCGGTGCTTTCCCTCGTTGTCGCAGCTGTTCTTGTGCTCGGCCTCGCAAGCCTCAATCGATTGGGCGTGAAACGGTCCGCCGCCTATTTCCTGCTTGGCGTTCCGTTATGGGTTGCGGTGCTGAAGTCCGGCGTGCACGCCACTCTGGCCGGCGTTGTCCTGGCGATGTTCATCCCGCTGCGAGTGTCACAGGACTCTCCCTCTACGCCCGCCCCCAAGTCGCTATTGCGACACCTCGAACACGCGCTGCATCCGTGGGTGGCCTTTGGCGTGCTGCCCATCTTCGCCTTCGCCAACGCGGGTGTGTCGATCGGCGGGCTTTCCCTAGCCGATGTTCTGCATCCGGTTCCGCTCGGCATTGTGACTGGGTTGTTTCTCGGCAAGCAGGTCGGGATCCTGGCGATGTCCTGGCTTGCCGTGCGGCTGGGAATCGCCTCGCCCCCGGAAGGAGTCGGCTGGCGGCAGCTCTACGGCACGGCATTGCTATGTGGCATCGGCTTCACGATGAGCCTGTTCATCGCGTCGCTTGCATTCGAGCAGGGCGGGACTGCCTACCTGGGATTGGAACGGCTGGGGATTCTGATCGGCTCGCTGGTTTCCGGACTCCTGGGATACGTAGTGCTCAAGATTTCCTTGAGCGGCCGAGATAACAAACCCGGGGTGAAAACCTAGGACGGAGCGCATCATGGGAATCGCCGCGGACGTCACGATCATCGTCACTGCGGGGTTCCTGGGTGGTATCGTCGCCCAGCGCCTGAAACAGCCGCTGATCCTGGGCTACATCGCTGCCGGTATCGTCCTCGGACCGGTCACCGGCGGCGCACTCATATCCGATCCCCATGACATCGAACTGCTGGCGGAGATCGGCGTCGCTTTGCTGCTGTTCGCCCTGGGCATCGAGTTCTCCCTGAAGGAACTGCGTCCGGTGCAGAAGGTGGCGTTGCTGGGGGCGTCCATCCAGATTCTGCTGACCGTGGGGGCGGCCGCGGGAATGGGCCTTGTACTGGGCTGGCCCTGGACCGATGCCGTCTGGTTCGG
>CAZYDJ010000141.1:0-6390 GCA_964646035.1 uncultured Fibrobacteraceae bacterium
GACCTGGCTCAAGGTGCACAGCGGCGGGCTGAAGTCGGGCGACAACTTGAACGTCAGCACCGGCAACAGCGAGCGCATCGGCCAGTTGAGCCTGGCCGTGGGCAAGGGACGCGAAAAAGTCGATTCGGTCAGCGCCGGCGATATCGTCCTGGCCGCCAAGCTGAAGAACAGCCCCACCGGCTCCACCCTCTGCGGCAACGGAGTCGATCTGCAACTGCCCGCACCCGGCCTGCCGACCCCGACCAGCGCCGAGGCGATCACCGCCGCCACCGCCGGCGACGAGGACAAGATGGGCGTCGGCCTGAACAAGATCATGGAGGAGGATCCTTCCTTCACGGTCAAGCATGAGGGCGAGCTCAGCCAGACGCTGCTCATCGGCCAGGGCGAGATGCATCTGGCCACCATCCTCGACCGCCTGAAGAAGCAGTTCGGTGTCGAGGTCGAGCGCAAGCGGCCCCGGGTCGCCTTCAAGGAGACCATCAAGGGTTCGGTCGAGATCCAGGGACGCTACAAGAAACAGACCGGCGGCCGCGGCCAGTTCGGCGATGTGCACCTGCGTCTCGAACCGTTGCCCCGCGGCGAGAAGTTCGAGTTCGTCGATGCGATCGTCGGCGGCGTCGTTCCCGGCAAGTTCATCCCCGCGGTGGAGAAGGGTGTTCGCGAGACGATGAACAACGGAGTGGTCGCCGGCTACGAGATGGTCGACATGCGGGTCACCCTGTTCTTCGGCTCCTTCCACGCCGTCGACTCCAGCGAGAACAGCTTCAAGGCGGCCGCCCGCATCGCCCTGCAGAAGGGCGTGCCCGACGCCAAGCCCGCGCTGCTCGAGCCGGTGATGAAGGTCCAGATCCGCGTGCCCGAAGCCTATATGGGCGACGTGATGGGTGACATCTCGGGTCGGCGCGGCCAGCCCCAGGGCATGGTGGCCGAGGGCCCCATCCAGGTGATCAACGCTTTGGTCCCGCAGGATGAGATGTACCAGTATTCCACGACGCTGCGCGCCATGACCCAGGGCACCGGCGAGTTCGCCATGGAATTCAGCCATTATGCCGAGGTGCCGGGCGACGTGGCGAAGAACCTGATCGACGAGTACCAGAAGAGCAGGGCCGAAGGCTCCGATTGATAGGGAGTAGGTGAGATATGTCCGGACACTCCAAGTGGAGCACGATCAAGCATAAGAAGGGCGCGAAAGACGCCCAGCGCAGCAAGGTCTGGTCCCGTCTGATCCGTGAGGTGACCATCGCCGCCCGCGGCGGCGGCGATCCCGAGGCCAATCCGCGTCTGCGCCTGGCCGTGTCGGCCGCTCGTGCGTCCAACATGCCCAAGGACACCATCGAGAAGGCGATCAAACGCGGTTCCGGCGACATGGACGGCGTCGTCTACGAGGAGATCTCCTACGAAGGCTACGGTCCCGGGGGAGTGGCTGTCCTGATCGACACCCAGACCGACAACCGGAACCGGACCGCGGCCGAGGTGCGCCATGTCTTCACGAAGTACAACGGCAATCTCGGCAGCGCCGGCTGCGTCGGATATCTTTTCGAACGCAAGGGACTGATCCTGATCGACGCGGAAGCGACCGATCTCGATACGGTCATGGACGCCGCGATCGAGGCCGGCGCCGAGGACGTCGAAGTGGAGGGCGATTCCCTGGTCGTGACCACTTCCTTCAGCGACTACGGCAAGGTTCTGCAGGATCTGCAGGACGGCGGTTTGCCGATCACCTCGTCCGAACTGACCCGCATCCCGGCCACCGAGACCAAGGTTACGGGCAAGGACGCCGAGACTCTGCTGAAACTCATCAACGCTCTCGACGACCTCGATGACGTGGCGGCGGTTTCGGCCAACTTCGATATCGATGACGAGGAACTGGCGTCCATCCAGGAGAATCTCTAGGCCACCCGTGCGGGGCGGTTCGCCGCCCCGCGCCACCTTCCATCCCCAAGGTCCGCTCCATGCTCATCATCGGTGTCGATCCGGGCTCGCACACGACAGGCTATGGCCTGGTGGACGACGCCGGCGGCCGCTTGACGCTCGTGGATGTCGGCGTGTTGAAGGCCCCGAAAGCCGCCTCCCTGCCGCAGCGGCTGCGGATCATTCATACCGGTCTGGTCGAGTTGCTCGATCGCCACGAGCCCGAGGCGATGGCGGTCGAGGACGTGTTCAACGCCCGCAACGCCCGCAGTTCCCTGATCCTGGGCCAGGCCCGCGGCGCCTTGTTGCTGGCCGGGGCCCTGCGCGATCTTCCCATTGCCGAATATGCCCCTCGTGAGGTTAAAATGGCCCTGACCGGCAACGGAGCCGCCACCAAGGAACAGCTGCGGTTCATGGTCGGCCGCCTGCTGCGGCTGCAGAAAGTGCCCGACTCGCTCGACGCCAGCGATGCGCTCGGAGTGGCGCTATGCCATTCGCTGCGCCGCGGCACACCGACGGGACCCGCGACAACCGGAGGCGCTGGAAGTTGATCGCGTACATCGAGGGAAAGCTCGTGGAACCGTGTCCGGCGGCCCTGGTGATGGTCGGGGGGATCGGTTTGCAGGTGATGGTCCCCGAGAGTGCGGCCGGATCGATGCCGCCGCCCGGTGAGAACGTCGGCCTCTGGACCCATCTCGCCGTTCGCGAGGACGCCTGGACCCTCTACGGTTTTCCGCGGCTGGTCGAGCGCGACCTGTTCCGCCTGCTGATCTCGGTCAACGGAGTGGGCCCGAAGCTCGGGCTGGCAATGTTGTCGGCCGCCGGGGCCGAGCAGTTGGCCCGGATGCTCGGATCCGGCGATGAGAAGGGTCTGGCTCGCCTGCCCGGCATCGGCCCCAAGAGCGCGGCGCGGCTGGTGATCGAGTTGAGCACCAAGGTTCCGCCCGAATTGTTGAGCCCCCGCTCCGGTCCCGACCAGGAACCGGCGGCGGCGGCCGGCGAGCCCAGCCAACTGCATGCCGCGCGCGAAGTGCTGGCGGCCATGGGGCTGAAGAATTCCCGCGCCGACAAGGCGCTCGATGCGGCCCTGGAACGTGATCCGGAATTGGCCGAGGATCTGGAGGGATGGGTTCGCGCGGCCTTGAAGGTACTGGGTTGATGCACGACGACAAGGGAAGGAGGACTCCGGCGTGAACGAAGATAGATTGACCGATCCCGCCTCGCGTCCCGGCGACGCCGAAATGGAGCTGTCCCTGCGCCCGCGTCGACTCGACGATTTCATCGGCCAGCAGAAGATCAAGCAGAACCTGCGCATCTTCATCCGCGCCGCTCGTGATCGCGGCGAGCCTCTGGACCATGTGCTGCTCTACGGCCCGCCGGGTCTGGGCAAGACCACTCTCGCGGGCATCATCGCCCAGGAGATGGGCATGGAGGTCCGCATGAGCAGCGGGCCGGCCTTCCAGAACAGCGCCGAGTTGATCGGACTGCTGACCCAGGAAGAGGGTTGCAGCGCGGTATTCATCGACGAGATCCACCGCTTGAATCGGGTGGTCGAGGAATACCTCTATCCGGCCATGGAGGACTGGCGCATCGAATTGGTGGTCGACAAGGGTCCCAACGCCCGTCATTTCCAGTTGCAGCTCGAGCCGTTCACCCTGATCGGAGCCACCACCCGGGCGGGAATGATCACCGCCGCCCTGCGCAGCCGCTTCGGCATCATCTGCCATCTCGATTTCTATCCGCCGGAGGAACTGGCCGTGATCGTGAATCGATCGGCCGGGATCCTGGGCGTCGATCTGGCCGCGGACGGGGCCCTGGAGATCGCGCGCCGTTCCCGGGGGACCCCGCGCGCCGCCAACCGCCTGCTGCGACGGGTGCGCGACTACGCCCAGGTCGACGGCCGGACCGTCATCGATCGCGAAGCCGCCGACTGCGCCCTGACCAGGCTTGGCGTTGACGATCTGGGACTCGAGGATCTCGACCGCCGCTACCTGCGCCTGATCATCGAACACTTCGGCGGCGGACCGGTCGGCCTGCAGAACATGGCGGTTTCGCTGGGCGAGGAGATCGATACCCTGGAGGATGTCGTCGAGCCTTTCCTGATCCAGTCGGGTCTGCTGCAGCGAACGCCTCGCGGTCGGGAGACCACCCCCCGCGCCAACGTCCATCTCGGTCTCGAACCGCCCGCCGGCGGATCGGATGCCCAGACGGAACTGCTTTGAGATGACCTGCCGCGACGATTCCTTCGACTTCGCTCTGCCGCTCGAACTGATCGCCCAGCGACCGGCCGCGGATCGTCCCGCTTCGCGTCTGCTGCTGGTCGAACGGGGTGCCGGCGTGGCGGGCGAGGCCAGGTTCTCGGATCTGGACCGGCTGCTGCGTCCCGGCGATCTGCTGGTCGTGAACGACAGCCGTGTCCTGCCCGCCCGGCTGCATCTCGTCCGTGTCCCGGGCGGCGGCAAGGTGGAGTTGCTGCTGGTCCGCCCCAGCGGTTGCGGCGAATGGATAGTCATGGCCCGGCCCGGTCGCAGGCTGCGCCCCGGTTCGCTGCTCGCGGTTGCGGGCGAAGAGCCGTCGGTCGAGATCCGCGAGCGTCTCGATGACGGATATTTTCGCGTCGGGGCCCTGGCCGGCGAACTCGCCGATCTGGCCGAGCGTTGCGGCGAGACTCCGTTGCCGCCGTATATCAGGCGGGATGCGGAGCACGTCGATTCACTGCTGGCGGACATGGACCGGGAGCGTTATCAGACCGTCTACGCCCGCGACAAGGGATCGGTGGCCGCACCGACTGCCGGCCTGCACTTCGACTCCGGGCTGTTGCAGAGATTAGACGACAAAGGTGTCGGCCTGGCCCGGGTCACCCTGCACGTCGGGCCGGGGACATTCCGCCCGCCGGTGGCGGAGGATCTGCGCCGCGGCCGGCTCCACGCCGAGGTTTTCCGCTTTCCGGCCGCGGTCGACCGCGCCCTGCGCGTAACCAGGGCCGCCGGCGGCCGGGTCATCGCAGTCGGGACCACGGCGCTGCGGGTGCTGGAAACCGTGCGGCGGCTGGATCTGGACGCTGACGGGCCGGACCTGAGGCGCTGGGCGGAGTCCCGGGACGATCCTGATCCCGAATTCACCGGGATCGCGCGTTGCGAGGACGGCGCCTGGGAGGTCGCCGGCATGACCCGGCTATTCGTGCGCCCGCCGCAGATCGTTCCGGCGGTCGACGGCCTGCTCACCAATTTTCATCTGCCGGGATCGTCCCTGTTGATGCTGATCGCCGCTTTTGCCGGGCCGGGAGTCTGGCCGGGGGTCTACGCCCACGCGGTCGCCGAAAGGTTCCGTTTCTACAGTTACGGCGACGCCATGTTCATCCGCCCGTCCGATGGCGAAGGCGCGGCCGCTGGAGAGGATCGGTCATGAGTTCCCGCGAAGCAGGGGCCGCGCCCCTGGATACCGAGTTCAGTTTCACCATCGAGACCGTCGACCCCGGCGGTGCGGCGCGACTCGGCAGGATCGTGACCGGGCACGGCGCCATTCCGACTCCCGTCTTCATGCCGGTCGGGACGGCGGGCTCGGTCAAGGCGATGACCTTCGCGGCCGTTCGCGAGAGCGGGGCGCGGATCATCCTCGGCAACACCTACCATCTGTACCTGCGCCCGGGTCACGAACTGATCGCCAGGCACGGCGGCCTGCATCGGTTCCAGGGCTGGGACGGCGCCTTGCTCTCCGACAGCGCGGGTTTCCAGGTCTTCTCGCTCGCGGAGTTGAACAAGGTGGACGACACCGGCGTCAGGTTCCGCTCCCATCTGGACGGCAGCCGCCACGAGTTCACGCCGGAGCTGTCGATGGAAATCCAGTTGGCCCTGGGCACGGACATCGTCATGGCCTTCGATCATTGTCTGCCCTACGGGGTTCCCGAACAGGCCGCGGCCGCCGCGGTGGACCGGACCACCGCCTGGGCCGCCCGCTGCCGCGACGCCTTCGGCCCCCGCGGCCGCACCGAGCGGGAAGGTTGGTGGCGGTCCCTTTTCGGGATCGTCCAGGGCGGAGTCTATCCCGAACTGCGCCGCAGGTCGGCCGGCGAGATCACCGGTTTGGATCTGCCCGGTTACGCCATCGGGGGTTTGTCGGTGGGTGAACCGACGCCGTTGATGCGGGAGATGACCGGACTGACTGCGTCGCTGCTGCCAGCGGACCGGCCCCGCTATCTGATGGGCGTCGGCTTCCCGGACGACATCATCGAGAGCGTCGCGCTCGGCGTGGACATGTTCGACTGCGTGTTGCCGACCCGCATGGGCCGCAACGGCACCGCAGTCACCGCCGACGGCAGGCTGGTGGTGCGCAACAGCGTCTACGCCGAGGACGATCTGCCGCTCGATCCGGATTGCGGCTGCCCCGTCTGCCGGCGCCATAGCCGCGCCTACATCCGCCACCTCTTCAACGCCCGCGAGATGCTGGGGCCGATACTGGCCTCGACCCATAACATCTTCT
>CAZYDJ010000142.1:0-6343 GCA_964646035.1 uncultured Fibrobacteraceae bacterium
GTAAGCGCAGTAATGTGTTCAGCCGAGCAGTACTAATAAGCCGGGCGGCTTAATCAACTTACATTCCCTTCGGGGAATGTGCAGGAAATTGCATTCCAGATGTGTTCTGACTGCCCTCTATATTTGGTCATCAGGCCAGCCGTTTTTCGGTGGCGATGGCGCGGTGGTACCACCTGTTCCCATTCCGAACACAGTAGTGAAACACCGTAGCGCCGATGGTACTGCACGGGAAGCTGTGTGGGAGAGTAGGACGCTGCCGAAATTATCCAGGGCACCCGGTTATCCGGGTGCCCTCTTTTTTTGAGTTTTTCGACCGCCTGGAGAGATCATGAAATTCATCAAAGCACTGATGATCTGCTTCGTAATTTCCCTGCCCGCTGCCGCGATGTCTTTCGAGAAGACCTTGGCGGCCGGGGTCGCGCTGCCGGTCGGTGAATTCGGCGATGCGGCCACCAACGGCACCGACATCGGCGGCTGCGTCTGGTTCGACCTGTTGCCGGATATGATCGTCGGTCCCGGAGTCCAGGTCGGAGCCGGCTTGCATTACATCCGTTGCGGCTGGGAAGACGAGATCATCGGCGCCTCGGGCGGCGGTCATTCCGTGGCATACGAGTTGTTGGCCTCGCTGCGGTTGAACCTGCCCGGCGGCGCCTTCCTGCGGGCCGGTTCGGGCATCACCAAACTCGGCGGCGATGCCGCCGGTATCGACATCGACGTGCCGGACGCATATACCTTCGCGGTCGGCCTGGGCAAGCGTTTCACGCTGATCGAGGCCGAAGTGGCCTACCATTCGGTCGACGTCGACAGCGGATCGCTGCCTTTGGATATCTCCTGGCGCTACGTCAGTATCGGAGCCGCGGTGGTGTTCTGATCCCGTCTGTCTCAGTGTTTTCCCAGCGCCGTCGCCCGGCAGCACCGGAGGCGGCGTTTTTCTGTTTGGCATTCGTCGCCGGTCTGACCCATCATGGAGATTCTGGAACTGGTCGTTCCCTGATTCAGACCAATCATCTCAACGGGAGGGCGCCCCTTGCCGGAGCAGAACTACGATCTGATCGCCGCGCAGCTCAACGAAACTCTTGGCGGGTCCGACACTGCGATCCGCCTGAACGAGAGCGAAGTCTACCGGTTGCTCCAGGGCTGCGGCGTCAGGGTCTGCCCGTCCGTCTTCCTGCCGCTGGATGCTGATGCGCCGCGGCGGGCCGAGTGGGGCGCCGGCGCCATGGCTCTGGCCGACGACCAGGGCCGGTTGTTGCTGAAGATCGTCGGCCGCGACATCCTGCATAAGAGCGATGTCGGCGGTGTCCGGGTTCTGGATCAAGTCACTACGTCCGGTGTGGATACGCTCGTCGCGGCGGCCGCGGCGATGGTAGCTGATGTCGAGGCCGCAGTCGCCCCGGGCGCGGTCGAGGGAGTGCTCGCGGCGGCTTTCGTGCCGCATATCGCCAATCGGCCGGGGCAGGAAGTACTGCTCAGCCTGCGCCAGGATCCAGCTTTCGGACCGGTCGTGGTGGTGGGAATCGGCGGTTTGTTGACCGAGTGGTACGGTCGCGGCACTGCCGGGGCCAGCCGTCTCATTTTCCCTGCCGGCGGCCTGCGTGAATCCGATGTCGCGGAAGCGATGCTGGCGCATCCGTTGCTTTCCCTGCTTTGCGCCCCTTCCCGGCTCTATGCCCGGCCTCCTTTGTCCCCGTCTGCGCTGGCGCGGTCGGTTTGCGCTCTGGGCGGTCTGGCCGCGGCTTTCGCCGCCGCTGCCGGGGAGCGGCCGACTCTCGAGGAGATCGAGATCAATCCGGCCGTGGCTGTGGACGGAGAACTCGTGGCCATCGACGGCGTCGGTCTGGTGTCGCGCCGTGTCTGGCCCGCGCATCGTCGTCCCCTGGCCCGCATCGGCAAACTGCTGCGTCCGCGGAGCGCGGTCGTGCTCGGGGTCAGCGCCCGCGCCGCCAATCCCGGCCGGATCATCCTGCAGAACCTGTTGCGCTCGCCGGGCGTCGACCGTGAAAAAATCTTCCTGGTCCATCCGAAGGAAAGCGTCATCGACGGCGTGCCGTGTTACGGGGAGGTGTCCGAGCTGCCGGAAAAGGTCGATCTGGCTGTGGTCTGCATCCCCGCCGAAGGAGCCCGGGACGCTATTGCGGATCTGATCCGATTCGACCGGGCCGAATCGATCATCCTCATTCCCGGCGGCTTCGCCGAGGCGGGCCAGGGCGATCTGGCTGCGGAGATCGAATCGATCATCGAGACCGGTCATTCCCGTCCCGGCGGCGGTCCCGTTCTGGTGGGGGGGAATTGCCTGGGCATCGTCAGCCGCGACAGCTACAACACCTTCTTCCTGCCCGGCTACAAGCTGCCTTTCGCCGCGGCGGAGGCCGGTGACAACCTGGCCCTGGTCAGCCAATCCGGCGCCTATCTGGTGACTTTCGCCAGCAACTACGACGGCGTGATCAACCCGCGGGCCAGCATCAGTCTCGGCAACCAGATGGACCTGACGGTCGCCGACTTCGTTTCCTATTTCCTGGATCAGGAAGAAGTGGATGTGATCGCCTGCTATGTCGAGGGGTTCCGCCTCGGCGACGGGGCCCGTTTCCTCGCGTCGGCAAAGGAGGCCAAACTCCGCGGCAAGCACGTCATCATCTACAAGGCCGGGCGCACACCCCTCGGCGCCAAGGCGGCGGCCAGCCATACCGCGTCCTTGGCGGGCGACTACGACGTCGCGCGGTCCTGTCTCGAGGACGCCGGGGTAGTGGTCGCCGAGGAGCTGGTCGAATTCGAGTCGCTGATCAAGACCTTTACCATGTTGTCGCGTCGCCGGCCGGCCGGACCGCGGGTCGGCATCATCAGCAACGCCGGTTTCGAATGCACCGCCGTCAACGATTCGCTGGGCGTTCTGCGTCTGGCGGAGTTCGACGCCGCGACCACCGCGGTCCTGGACGAGTCACTGCCCTCATTCGCCCATCGCGCCAACCCGGTCGATGCGACTCCCATGGCCGGGACCGAGGCCTATTCCCGTTCTGTGAAGGCGATCATGGACAGCCCGGAGGTGGATTGCGGCATCATCGCCTCGGTGCCCGTTACCGGGGCGTTGGATAATCTGCCCGCGGCCGCTGACGGATCCCATCCCGAGGATCTGGCGGCCGCCGGTTCACAGCCGCGGGAGTTCGTCAGGATCCTGTCGCAGTCGCAGAAGCCGGCGGTGGTGGTGGTGGATTCCGGGCCTCTCTACGATCCCATGGTGCGTTTGATCGAAGCCGCCGGGATTCCCGTTTTTCGCAAGATAGACCAGGCCGCCCGGGCTTTCTCCCGGTTCGTCGATTGCCTGGCCCCGACCGATTCCGCCCGATGAGTGGACGCGGAGGCTGATTGAACCGAAATTGATGGGAACATGATTCTCGGTGCGACGGTCGCAAGGCCGCCACGTTCCGGTCACTTCTCGGGGAGGGTGTTCTGCTGTCCGTGACCACACTCGCTCCTGTTTCGCCCCGGCGTTTCCTGCGGTTCTCGGCCTGGTGCACCACCTTGCTGCTGATCCTCGCGGCGGCTCCGGCAGCCGCGCCGGCCGCGGCAGCCTCGGCGGCCGCAACCGGCGAGCCCGCTGCGGCCTTCGCCGGGCAAATTTCGGCGGACCGCTCAACCGCGACTGCCGTTGCCGTTCGCCGGCTCGATGCCGCCGGCGGCCGTTCTTTGCTCTGCGCAACGCCTCTGGTTTCCGACAGCCCCGCGTTGCGCGCCGCGGGATCAGCGGAGGAACTGGTCTTCGGCGGCGTCGCCGTGCTGCGGCTGGCGCCCGGAAACTCTATCGAGAAAGTCGCCGCCGACAGCGGTCTCGACGTCTTGGCCACGGCGCCCTGGTGGTCGGATGCTGCCGGCCACCCCCTGTCTTCTCTCCAACTGCTCTTCTTCGCCGACGGGATATCGCCTGCCGCAGCCGCGGCGCGCATCGAAGCCGCGGCCGGAGTCGAGTGGGCCGAGGCCTGCCGAGCGCATCGCGTTTCCGCCCTGCCCGACGATCCCCGCATCGCCGATCAGACATATCTGGAGATGATCCGCGCCGCGGGGGCCTGGGATCTGGCCCGGGGGGAGTGGAATCCGGTTACGGTGGCTGTCGTGGATGCGGGCATCGACATCGGACACCCGGATCTCGCGGCCAACGTCATGCTCAACCAGCTCGATCCGCTCAACGGTTTCGACGACGACGGCAACGGATTCATCGACGATCATCGCGGCTGGAATTTCGCCGTCGGTTCCGACGACGGGGCCGCCCTGGCCGACGCGACTCCAAGCGGCGTGGCCCACGGCACCCATGTCGCCGGTCTGGTTTCCGCGGTTGCGGATAATTCCCTGGACGTCGCCGGGCTGACCTGGAACGGGCCGATACTCTGCGTCTCGGCCGGCAACGCGGTGGCGGACAACGTCGTGACTTTCGGTTTCCAGGGTATTCTCTACGCTGCCGAGCGCGGGGCCAGGATCATCAACTGCAGCTGGGGACGGCAACTGACGAAGTCCAGTCTCGAGGCCGAAATCCTGGACTATGTACATTCGCTGGGCGGGGTGGTGATAGCCGCCGCGGGCAATGACAACCAGCCCTACCCGTTCTATCCGGCCGCCTACCCCGACGTGGTGGCGGTGGCCAGCGTGGGCGCCGATTCCCTGCGGCATTTCACCAGCAACTACGGCGATTGGGTTGATCTGGCGGCGCCGGGCGTCGATCTGCTTTCGTTGGCTGCCGGCGAGGGAGTGGCCAGGTTGACCGGCACCTCGATGGCTGCCCCGCTCGTTTCCGCCGCCGCGGCATTGCTGGCCGGTTTGAGGCCGGATTTGACCACTGCGCAAGTTGTGCTGCAACTGCGGGTTTCGAGCTCGGCCTTTCCGGGATTCTCGAGCGGCGAAGAACTCGGAATCGGGCATGGCATCTTATCCGTCGAATCGGCCCTGAGCTGGGACGGTCCCGGATTGAGGATCGTCGATTCCGGAGCCGTCGATGCGGACGGCGACGGCTTCGTGGGGGCCGGCGAAGTCATAGAATTGCGTCCCGTATGGCGGAACCTGCTTGGTTCCGCTTCCGGCCCGATAGCCGTGACCTTGGCCTTGGCTGCCGATTCGGGCGTACTGGTCCAGGACGGGATCTCCGCCGCTGTCGCGACGATCGTCCTGCCGCCGGTTCCCGCCGGGGGCAGCGTTACGATCGATGCCCCGATAGTCGTTGTAGCCAGCGCTGATCTGCCGATCGGCGCCGGCATCTCTCTGCGCTGGAATTGGGCGGATGCGACGGCGGAACCGGTATATCGCGACATGCAGATCACCTCTCTTGCCGGTCTGCCGTTGACGCTGGATCTGCTCGCCGGCGAGATCGACTTGAGACTGCCCGGTAACGGCAGGCTGGGGTTCCGCGGTAACGGCGGCGGCGACGGTTCCGACGGAATCGGTGTCCGTTACGATCCGATCAACTCGCAGCAGGGAGTTGAAGCCGCTGCCGGTCTGCTCTTCGAGGGCGCTTTCATGGCGGCTACCGGTCCTGATCGGGTCAGCGACGCGGCGCGCTATGCCTCGAACGGATCCTATCATCGCCATTGGAACCCCGAAACGGCGGCGGATCTGCCGCGAACCTTGCCGCAGTTGCTGCTTGCCGGCGGCCAGGAATTGACGGCTCTGCGCTCGTATTTCAGCGATTCCGAGGCGCCGTCGCCGCTCGGTCTGCGGGTGACGGCCACGGCATTGGCTCCCGATCCCGAATTATTCCCCGGACTGTCCCTGCTGCTGATCTCGCTGGCGAACCGCAGCGGACAGGACATCGTCGGCCTGCGGGCCGGATGGTTCCTCGACTGGGATCTCGCCGACACCGGCCCCGTCCAGTTGGTCGGGCCCAATTCCACGGCTCGGGATTCCGAAAGCGGATTGGCCCTGGCCTGGCGCGACTCCGATCCTCTCGGGCTGACCGTGGCCACCGATCTGGTGGGCGTCGGATCGGCACCGGCCGGTCTGACCTTGATCGACAACGTGGCCGGCGCCGATTGGAATATCTACGACGGATTCACCGATCAGGAGAAGTGGGATTCGCTGGTCGGCGAACTCGATCCCCCGGCGGTGGGGGGCACCGACGTCAGCCAGGTGCTGGGACTCGGTCCCTTCGATATCGCTGCGGGCGACTCGATGCGTTGTGTCCTGCTCATCGCCGCGGGAGGATCCCGCACAAGGGCTCTGGAAAACGCCGGCCTCGGACGCGGCCTGGCGCAAATGGTTCTCGCGGAGACCCAGTGGCAGACCCTGCCGGTTCCGCGGACGATCGGCGCGCCCTATCCGAATCCGGCCAACGGATCGGTGTCGGTGGATGTTTCCGGAAACCATC
>CAZYDJ010000143.1:0-6182 GCA_964646035.1 uncultured Fibrobacteraceae bacterium
GTCAGGCTTTTCCAGGTCGCTGGCCAGTTTGGCGAGGAACTTGTTGGGAGCCACGCCCACCGACGCGGGCAGCCCCACTTCCCGGCCCAGGCGTTCCTTGATCTCGCGGCCGATCTGCTGGGGTTTTCCGAAAAGACGGCGGCAGCCGCTGACATCGAGAAAGGCCTCGTCTATCGACAGCGGCTCGACCAAAGGGGTGTATTCGCTGAAGATCTTGAAGATATGGCAGGAGGCTTCGGAGTAGCGGCCGCGGCCGGGTTTCAGGAATACGCCATGGGGACAGAGCTTGCGGGCGCGGGCAGCGCTCATGGCGCTGTGGACGCCGTAGCGGCGGGCCTCATAAGAGGCCGCCGCCACGACTCCGCGTCCCTCGGGCGTTCCACCGACGATGACCGGCTTTCCGCGCAGCCGGGGATCGTCCCGCATCTCGACCGATGCGAAGAACGCGTCCATGTCGATGTGGAGGATCGCCCGTTCGGTCATCGGCGACACCGCCGCTACTCGACGGTGATCTTCGCCTCCTCCACCAGGATCTCGTAGTGATAGCCGTAGCCGAAGTCCTTGTCCTCGGCGACCACGCCGCTGACCAGGACCGTCTGGCCGACCTTGGCCACGGCGTCGGTGGTGATCGTCAGGTCGACGTCAGCGCCGTCGCCGGTGCCGTCACGCAGATGGATCCAGTTGCGGGACATCACGTTGCCGGTGAACTTGACGACCTTGCCCCGGACCAGGATCTCCTTGCCGGCCAAGTCGCCCTTGGCGGCGTGGATCTCGGCCACGCTCATCCCGCCGGCCGGTTTCTCGATACCGGAGAAGTCGATGCCGCCGGCGTCGATGACCACCTCGGGATGGCCCTCGGAGCCCTCGTTGACCGTGGTGGGCAGCCGGCTGGAAACCGCCGCGACCTCGCCCGGACGGAGTATGCCGCCGTAGAACCAGATCTCGGGGAAGGTGCGGTCGAGAGTGCTGCTGTGGAAATCGCGCATCAGGATGCCGTCCATCAACATGACTTCCTCGCCGGCGACGGCGTCGGTCTCACGGATGGCGGCCCACTTCTCGGCGCCGTCGATCTCGACACGCAGATAGGTGTAGCCTCCGGAAGCGAAGGTTTCGAGAACCTTGGCCTTGATGCCGGCGTCCGCCGCGACGGCCTCGGTCCGGGCCTGGCCTTCGGCCATGGCCTGGGCGCCTGCCTGGGTCATTTCGGCGGATTCGTCATTGCCACCGCAGCCGGCCATGAGGAACAGGGCGGCCAGGGTGACCAGAATCGCGTATTTGGCGCGGCTCGTATTCAAGGGTCTCCTCCACGGTTCAGGACGGTCTCTATGATTCGCAGTGACCAAAGGATAATGGGAAAACAGGAATATTCAACCCATGGAGCGACGAAGCGCCGGACTCTCCCCGAAACCGCGATTCCAGGCGATGGCGACGTTGCCGCCCAATTGCAATAATGCTAGACTGCGCAGGCCCGTCTCCGATCCCTTCCTGAACCGGAGTGGACAAATGAGAAAGAAGATCCGCATCGGCAACGCCGGCGGTTATTGGGGCGACGATCTGGACGCCTTGCGCCGCCAACTGACCGGCGGACCGCTCGATTACGTGACCAGCGATTTCCTGGCCGAGATCACGATGTCCATCCTGCAGAAGCAGCGGGCGCGCGATCACCGTCTGGGCTACGCCGTCGACTTCGTCGATCAGATGGAGGAATGCCTGCCGATCATCGCCCGGACCGGCACGCGGGTGATCACCAACGCCGGCGGAGTGAATCCGCTGGGCCTGGGCCGCCGCCTGGCGGCGATGGTCGCCGAAATGGGCCTGAAGCTGAAGATCGGAGTCGTCTACGGCGACGACATCACCGACCGGCTGCACGAATTGACCGCCGCCGGGGAGAAATTCACGAATCTCGAGACCGGGGAGGATTTCGCCGTCGCCCGCGGCAGGGTGACCGCGGCCAACATCTACTTCGGCGCGGCTCCGGTGGTGCGGGCCCTGGACATGGGCTGCGACGTGATCGTGACCGGCAGGGTCACCGACACCGGCATCACCCTGGCTCCGATGATCCACGAGTTCGGCTGGCGATTCGACGACTGGGACCGGCTCGCGGCCGGCGTGGTGGCCGGGCACATCATCGAATGCGGCTGCCAGGCCTCGGGCGGCAATCTCAGCGACTGGCAAGATGTGCCGCATTTCCACGATATCGGTTATCCCATCGTCGAGATGGCAAGCTCCGGCGAATTCACCGTGACCAAGCATCCCCGCACCGGCGGCCTGGTCTCCGAGAAGACGGTCAAGGAACAGCTGGTCTACGAGATGGGCGATCCGGCGGCTTATATCTCGCCCGACGGCGTGGCCCGTTTCGATACCCTTTCGGTCACGGCCAAGGGTCCGAACCGGGTGCGGGTGGCCGGAGTGCGGGGAGGCCCGCGCACCCCGACCCTCAAGGTGTCGATGGCCTACGCGGACGGTTGGAAGGCGTCCGGCGACCTGCTGGTCAGCGGCCCGGACGTCCACGCCAAATGCGAGGCGTTGGCCGAAATATTCTGGCGGCGGCTCGGCCTGGAATTCGAGGAGACCCAAACCGCGGTGATCGGCGGCGGGGCCGTATGGCCGGACAGCCTGTACCGCGGCGACCCGAACGAGGCGCTGCTGCGATTCGCGGTGCGCGACCAGGATCGCGCCCGGATCGAGGCCTTCGGCAAGGCCTTGCCGGCTCTGATCCTGTCGGGGCCCTCGGGACTGGCCGTCCAGGGCGGCCGGCCCCGGCCCTCGCCGGTGGTCGCCTACTGGCCGGCCCTGATCGACCGTCACCTGGTGACCCCGAAGGTGCTGACGCTCGCGGCCGGCGGCGGCGAGGAGTTCCACGAATGCGTCGAGGAAGAGCCGGCGCAGACACCGGTTGCCGCCCGGGGCGCGGGTCCGGCGCCGCAGCGAAGGCCGCGCCGCCGCGATTGGGGCAAGCGCCAGCGCAAGGTCCGCCTGCGCGAGATCGCCTACGCCCGCTCCGGCGACAAGGGCGACACCTGCAACATCGGGGTGCTGGCCCGCGGCCCCGCGGCCTACGACTGGCTCAGAGGATGGTTGACCCCGGCGCGCGTGCGTCGTTTCTTCGTGGATATCGCGCTCGGCGAAGTGACCCGCTTCGAGTTGGACAACCTGCTCGGCCTGAACTTCCTGCTCGAGCAGACACTGGGCGGCGGCGGCACCGTGTCGCTGCTGGTCGATCCACAGGGCAAGACGCTTTCCCAGGCCCTGCTGGAGATGGAAGCGTCCGTTCCCGCGGAAATTTTGAAAAGCTGATCACCAACCGCGTTTCGCCCCAAACCGGAGGTCTCATCTTGCGCCGATTCCTGCCGTCCTGCGCCGTGCTCGCGGCGTCCCTGCTGTTGATCGCCTGCGCGGCCGCTGCCGCAACCGATCGCGACCACGTGATCACCCCTGCGGATTATTTCACCATCAACGGCGTCTATGAGATCGCGATCTCCCCCGACGGCGGTACGGTGGCCTACGTCGAGGCGCGCTGGCAGGGCCCGGACGAGAAACGCCGCACCGATCTGTGGGTCGTGCCGGCCGGCGGCGGCGATCCGGTCCGGCTGAGCTTCGACCGGCAGGGATGCGGCAGCCTGGCCTGGGGCTCCGACGGCGACATCTATCTGAAGGCCAGTGACAAGCGCGGCGAGGAGACGCCCCCGCACGACGGATCGGGCCAGATCTGGCGCGTCGATCCGAACAGCGGCGACTGGCTGGCCCTGACCGCGGTCGAGGACGGAGTGGGCATGTTCGAGCTCTCCCCCGCGGCGGACATCCTCTACTACACGGTGGATTCCGAGCAGACCGACGAGCAGTGGGCCGATCTGCGCAAAGAGTTCGACGAGCTGGAGTACGGCCACGGCGTACGCGACCTGACCGAGATCCACGCCCTCGACCTGAAGACCTGGCGCGACCAGACCGTGCTGGAGGCCGACCGTGTGATCCACGAGATGGCCCTGTCCCCCGACGGCGGGCGGCTGGCTATGATCGTCACCGATGACAACGAATTGATCTTCAAGGAGGGCTGGTCGCGGGTCGAGGTGCTGGATATCGAGAGCGGCGAGACCGACATCGTCACCCCCGCAGGTTGGCGGGACGGCCATCCATCCCCCTTCGGCTGGCTGGACGACCTGGCCTGGTCGGCCGACGGCTCGGCGCTGGCTTTCGCGATCAGCTACGACGGCTACGCCTCGCGGATCTTCGTGGCCGAATGCGGCGCCGATCCCGCGCTGGCCGAGATCGCACGGCCCGATCCATTGAGCTACGAGGGCGGCCTCGCCTGGCGGGGCGGCGACCGGACCTTGTGCTACGTCGCGGCCGACCGGGCGCGGCAACGGGTGATGGCCGTGGAGAAGGTGCGCGGCGGATCCCAGGGCGCCACCGGGGTGCTGACTCCGGGCGAGTTCGTCGTCGATTCATTCGACTTCTCGGCTGACGGCAAGCATCTGGCCGCGCTGCTCGGGGCGGTCGACCACACGCCCGACATCTTCAGCTTCGACCGCAAGGGCCGCGCCACGCGCGTGACCGATCTCAACCCGCAGACAGCCGGGTGGATCCTGCCCGACATCAGCATCGTGAAATGGCCGGGCGAGGGCGGAGCGACGGTCGAGGGCGTCCTCGAAACCCCGGCCGGCTGGACCGAGGCCGACGGTCCGCTGCCGCTGGTGGTGGAGCTGCACGGCGGGCCCACGTCGCACACCGCCTACAGCCTGCGCTTCTGGATCTACGGCCGCACGCTGCTCGCGGGCAACGGCTACGCGCTGCTGAGCCCCAACTACCGCGGTTCGACCGGCTACGGCGACGAGTTCTGCCGCCAGCTCGTGGGCCGCGAGAACGACATCGAGGTAAAGGACATCCTGGCCGGCGTGCAGGCGATGATCGACCGGGGCGTGGCCGATTCCGAACGTATCGGCGTGATGGGCTGGAGCAACGGCGGATTCCTGACCAACTGCGTGATCACCGCCGCGCCGCAGATGTTCAAGGCCGCCAGCAGCGGCGCCGGCGTGCTCGACCAGGTGATCCAGTGGGGCACCGAGGACACTCCGGGCCACGTCATCAACTACATGCAGGGATTGCCCTGGGAAAAGCCCGATGCCTATCGCGACGGCTCGCCGATCTTCAGCCTGGGCGATGTGCAGACCCCCACTCTGATCCATCAGGGCGGCGACGATCCCCGCGTGCCGCCGGCCCACGCCCGCGGCCTGTACCGGGCGCTGCGCCACTATCTGGACGTGCCCTGCGAACTGGTGATCTACCCCGGCGAGGGCCACAGCCCGACCACCTACGATCATCGTCTGGCCAAGATGAAATGGGATCTGGCCTGGTTCGGGAAGTACCTGCCGGTCGACGAGGCCGATACCGCGGAAAAGACCGAGCAATAGCCGCGACTCAGCTTCGGTCGTAAAAGCAGAAGGCCGCGTCCCCTCGGGCGCGGCCTTTTTGCCAATCGTCGGCGTCGCGCTCGGATTCCGCGCGACGGCTCCCCGGCTCCGCCTACCGCTTCGCCTCATACTGCCGGAACAGCTCGGCGAAGAGCTTCGGCACCAGGACCATGCGCTCGGGTGTCTCGACGTAGGCCACGCGCATCTGGGTATTGCCCGGGTTCGGGGCGCCCTTGGCGACGCTGTAGAAGCCGGCCATCGGCGCGGTCAGCAGGGTCAGGGCCTCGCCGCCGACATCCACCCGTCCCTCGGAAGTGGCCCAGATCACGAATTCGCGGGCGTTGAATCCCGGCTTGGCGATGTCCCTCACATCGATCACCGAATAGATCGAGGCGTCGGGGCTCGATACGATCACCCCGGGCAACTCGGCCTTCATGCCGTCGGTGAAGGTCTGCAGCATGCCGCGGTAATACTCGCGCTGCTTCGCGAACCAGCCCTTCAACTCATCGTGGCTCTGGTCGGCGAGAGCGGCGAAGATATGCTGGCCGATGACGTTGCTGCACAGGCTGGCGGTGCTCTCGGCGACGGTGCGGAGGTTGAACTCGGGATTGTCCGAAACCATCGCGCCGATGCGCAGTCCGCAGGCGTTCCACACCTTCGAGGTCGTCTCGATGCTGATCCGCCGGCCCTCGATGCCGGGCACTTCGGCGTCGGTGATGCCCCAGATGCTGGTCGGGGCGTCGCCGGTGTAGACCAGCTCGCGGTAGGCCTCGT
>CAZYDJ010000144.1:0-297 GCA_964646035.1 uncultured Fibrobacteraceae bacterium
GTCAGTTTCAGGGCCCGGCTCCGGTTCAGCTTTCCGGTCACGCCCTTGAACATGGGGCGTCCCTGGATCTCCATGATCAGCGGCGAGCTGACCGATTTATGCAGCGGCAACACGTCGCCGGGTTTCATCTTGTTGACGTCGCGAAGCTTCATCCCGATCTCCCCGAGCTGGACGACCACCTCGGCCGTGGTCGCGACCAGGTTCCGGTACATCCGGTTCCTGTCCTTCTCGATCTCCTCCTGCGTCCGGTATTCCTGCGTCTCCTCCGGATCGAAGATGTGCCAGACCGATTCGAAG
>CAZYDJ010000144.1:430-1429 GCA_964646035.1 uncultured Fibrobacteraceae bacterium
GTGGCTTCCTTCAGGCATTCCAGGAGCGTCTCCATGATGATGTCCGTGACACTGACCTCGATGTCCGTGAATTTCCGGACCCGCTTCTCCTGGTCGATCGGCCCGCCCAGCAGGCGTTTGAGCATGATGAAGGCCAATCCGAGATCCATCTGCACGAGGGATTGCCCGGAGAGCGGATTCAGGGAGACGGTGCCGATGCTGGAGAGCTCGGGCAGCGACTTGACGAAATCGCCGAACGTGCTGATCCGCAGGCCCTTCGACTGCGCGGTCATGTTGGCCCTGAGAAGGGACGTGAATTCGATCGAGAAGGTTTTGGAGAATCCCTCGCTGATCGTCATCATGCTCTTCTCGAACTGCCGGGAGATGTTGTACGGCCGCCGGAAATCGTAGACCGGGAGGGGCGCGTCGAGGCCGGCCCCGTCCAGGGGGGCGAGACCGCTCACGGCGTCGGCATCCGCCTCGGGGGTCTCGTCCGGCGTCCCGTCCGACATCTCCTCCGACGCCTCGTCCGACACGTCGTCCCCGGACGACTCCACCGCCTGGATGGGCTCGCCGCTCGTCTCTTCGCTGGTTTCGATCGTTTCTTCAGCCATGACGTTCTTTCGCGTTCGGTCCGTCTACCGGCCGCAGTGAGATGATCGCCTTCTGCAACCAGAAGAAGATTCCGGTCAAGGTGTCCTTCGGCAGGACGTCCCCGAATTTCCTGAAGAGTTCCGCATTGAGGGCCGATTTGCCGCTGTGCGAGCGGATGTCGTCGACCGTCTTCGTCGTCAGGGACATGATGGCGATATGCCTCAGCTTGGGCAATTTCTGGACCACGATATCCGCGGTCTCCTGGTTCACGACCTCCAGGTCGATCGTGATCTTCAGATACCCGCCCCGGCCGCTGTTCTCAAGGGATACGACCAGCTCGTTCAGGCTCACGATCACGCCGTCCGTCGGCTCGGCGGTCTCGTCGGATACCTTCTGTTCTATCTCTCCGGCCATACCGGCCAGTTT
>CAZYDJ010000144.1:1439-4697 GCA_964646035.1 uncultured Fibrobacteraceae bacterium
TGCGCGCCTCGCGGAACAGCACGGCGGCGATGGGGAAGATCGCGAACGCGACGATCACGAACTGGACGATGGCGAACGCCATGATCGCCTGCAAGAGCACGATCACGCCCAGCAGGACCAGCTTGTTGTCCAGGAATCCGCCGTCGCTCTTCTTGACCTTCTCGGTCTCGTTATCCGGTTTATCCACCATAATTCATGACCTCGCTTTCAAGCGGCAGATCCAGGTTCCCGGTCGGTTGGTCATCCTCGTACTTGAGGAAGATCTCCACGCGCCTGTTCATCGATCGTCCCTCCGCCGTGCTGTTGCTCTCGATGGGCCGATATTCACCGTATCCGGTCGCGCTCAGGCGGTCCGGCGAGATCCCCATCTCGTTGAAATGCCGGGCCACGGCGATGGCCCTGGCGGCCGACAGCTCCCAGTTCGAGGGGAACTGCCGCGTGTGTATGGGCACGGAATCCGTATGCCCGCTGACCCGGATGTTGTTCGGGTTGCCGTCGAGCAGGCCGGACAGGTTGTCCAGCACGCCGATTCCCGCCTTCTGCAACTTGGCTTTTCCCGAGGCGAAGAGCAGGGAATCCTTGATCTTGATGTTAATCCCGTCCGGGGTCATCGTCAGATCGACTTCGATATCCAGGTCGTTTTCGAGCAAATACTGTTCCATCTTCCTGAATTCGTAGAGCACCTCTTCCCGCGTCGTCTGGATGGTCTGGTTTCTCGGGGCCGCCTCCCCCTGGGAGGGCTCCTGGTCGAATTCGATGATCGTTTCGGATTGGGCGAAGACCCCGAGCGCGCGCTGCAGGGATTCGACGGCCTTCTTGAACTTGACCTCCTGCATGGAGGAGAACGAGAGCAGCAGCACGAAGAAGGTGAGCAGCAGGCTCATCATGTCCCCGTATGTCACGACCCAGGGGGCGACACCGGGCTCCGGTTGCGGTTTGAACTTCTTCTTGGCCATAGGTCGACTCCGCGACTCCCGTCTAGTCCTCTTCCATCTCGCGCTGGATCGATGGCGTCAGGTACGATTTCAGCTTCTCTTCCACGATGCGCGGCGAGTCCCCGCTCTGGATCCCCATCACGCCCTCGATGATCATGTAGCGCATCAGGACCTCCTCCTGTGAGCGTCCCTCCAGCTTGCCGGCCAGGGGAATGAAGAAGGCGTTGGCCATCACGGCCCCGTAGAAGGTGGTCAGCAACGCGACGGCCATGCCGATGCCGATCTGACTCGGGTCCTCCATGTTCGCCAGCATCTTGACCAGTCCGATCAGGGTTCCGATCATGCCGAAAGCCGGCGCGTAGACGCCGCCGGCGTTCAGGATCTTCTTGCCTTCCTGGTGCCGCGCCTGCTGCTGTTCGATATCGTTTTCCAGGATCTGGTTCAACAGCGCGGGATCGGTTCCGTCCACCGCCAGGCGCAGGCCCTTCCGCAGGAAGAGGTTCTCCTCGTTCTCGGAATGGTCCTCGAGCGCCAGCATCCCCTCCTTGCGGGCCTGCTCCGCGTAGGAGACCAGGCGCTTGATCAGGACCTCTGGCTGGATCTGGCTCGTCTGCAAGGTCTTCTTCACCACGGCGATCATCCCCACGACCTTCGGAAGCGGGAAGTTCGCCAGCAGGGCCATGATCGTCCCGCCGAGCACCACGACGATCGACGGCACGTTGAAGAACACGATCAACGAACCGCCTCCCATCGCGATCGACCAGACGATCAGGGCAATGGCGCCGATAACTCCAATTAATGTCGCAATATCCACGATACTCACCTTTGCTCCGGACCCTCCGGTCCGGGACCGCTAGTCGTCCGCTCCTTCGAACACGGAACCGTTACCGCCGGTCGGAACCGGATGGGATCTGGATTTTCGGCGATATTTCAGGGCCGACTGGACGATCTCCTCCAGCGACTCCTTCACCATGATCTTGCGCCCGGTCGTCAGGCTCACCAGCGTGTCCGGCGTGCTTTCGACCGTCTCGATCAGGTCGGCGTTCAGGATCATCCCGCTGCCGTTGAGTTTGGTTACGTTGATCATCGTCCTATCCTTCCCGGATCACACCGGCTACCGCAGCATGTTCACGATTTCCTGCATGACCTGGTCCCCGGTCGTGATTATCCTGGCGTTCGCCTGGAAGGCCCTCTGGGCGACGACCAGATTCGTCAACTCGCTGGTCAGATCCACGTTCGATCCCTCGAGGGCGCCCGAATGCACCGTGACCCCGGCCTCCACGCCGGCCATCGTGGTGCGGGCCTCGCCCGAATTCGAGCTCGTCATGAAGGTGTTGCTGTCTCCGCGCGTCAGGCCGTTGTTGTTGGCGAAGGTCGCCACGCCGATCCGGGCCAGCGTGCGGACCGTATCGTTCGTGAAGCGGCCGATGATCATGCCCTCGGTGTTGATCTCGAAGTCCAGGAGCTGACCCACGCCGTAGCCGTCGGCCACCGACTGCACCGATCCGTTCGACGCGTACTGGGTCAGGCCGTTGAATTCGCCCATCTGCCCGGCGTCGATCTGGACGGTGACGTCCTCGGCCCCGATCTCGCCGTCCGCCTGTGTCTGGAATCGCAGGCCGCCCGAGTTGTCCGCGTAGTTGAAGGCCACGATCTCTCCGGTGTCGGCGAAGCTCGCGGTTCCGGATCCGCCCTCGACGATGACCTCGCTGCCTTCCATCTCGGCGGTCCAGGCCCACTCGTTCAGCCCGATCTGCTTGGTGAAGGTGAACAGCACGTTGTGGGTGTTGCCCAGGGAGTCGTAGCAGATGCTGCTGACCTGGAAGCGCGTCGTGTCGGTGGCTTCCTGGATCTCGTTGAAGTCGAAGGAGGCGCTCAGGGTGGGGTTCACCTCGCCGATCTCCCGCACCTGGATCTGGTGGATCGCGTTGTCCGTCCCGACCTCCCCGTCGACCAGGATCCGCCCCTCGGAATCGAGGGTGATCGGATCGGTGGAGACGCCCAGTGTGATCTGCATGCCCGTCAGCAGGCGGTCCATCGTCGTGGTCGCGTCCACGACCAGGGAATATCCCGGCGCCGTGTTCTCGCCCACGGTCCCGCCCAGTTGCAGGGTGGTCTGGGGGTGGGTCGCCGAAACGTTCAGACCCAGGCTCTGCCCGTTGCTGTTGAAGACGTCCGTCAGCAGGTCGGTCGACTCGGCCGCCGCCCGTGCCATGCCCGTCCCGGATGCGGCGTCGATGGTGGAGCCCGTGCCGCCGCCGGCCGCGACGCTGGAGTCAATGCGGCGCGAAATTCTTCAGAAGTAGTCTGGGACGCGCGCTGA
>CAZYDJ010000144.1:4707-6165 GCA_964646035.1 uncultured Fibrobacteraceae bacterium
AAGTCGGTGTTGCCGGTCGCCGTGAACTGGAGGTTCATCAGGTCGGCGCCCGCGCTGTTGTTAACGATGCTCAGGGACCCGTCGCTCTCCAGGGTGATGCTGACGTCGCCCGGCGCTATGTCGGGCTGGGCCTCGAGCTGCGCCACGGCCCAGTCGATCAATTCGGTCAAGGTGGTGCCCCCCTCCCCGGGGACGTCCGACCCGACGATGAACGGGGTCTGGTTGATCGTGTAGGCGCCACCAGCGGCGTCCACCATGCCGGTCAGGGAGATCAGGGTGTCGTCCGTCAGCCCCATCGCGTCGCCGTCCTGGGCGTAGAGTCCGCGCAGGTCGTCGTCCGCCGTGGCGGCGGCCATGAAATGCGTGGATTCCAGGATCGTCTGGGTGGCGTCGGAATCCGAGTCCAGGTTGCCGAAGAGCTGGATCTGGGACGAGGCCGCGGCCGGCATCGTCGCGCTGGGATCGATCTGGAGGTTCTGCAGCGGACCGGGGATGATCGCGCCGGTCTCGTCGGCCATCAGGCCCTGCAGATGGAGCCCGGAGGCCCGGTCCACCAGCTCGTTGTTCGCGTCCAGGCCGAACGCGCCGGCCCGTGTGAAGAACCGCGACTGCCCGTCGTCCAGGATGAAGAAACCTTCGCCCTGCAGGGCGAGATCGGTGGTCACGCCGGTCGACTCGAGGAATCCCTGTGTGAACTGCTGGTCGATGGAACCGACCGAGGTCCCGAGTCCGACCTGTTGCGGGTTCGTGCCGCCGCGTCCGCCGGAGACCGGCCGCGTGGCCGGCGAGATGTTCTGCGCCAGCATCTCGCGGAACGTCACGCGGGACGTCTTGTATCCGACCGTGGACGAATTGGCGATATTGTTGCCGATCACGTCGAGTTCCGTCGCGACGGATCCCAGACCCGAAATTCCTGCATACATCGACCTGAGCATGTGCGTCCTCCCTGATTTTCAAGACCGGTCCCTATTTCCAGAATTTCCGATGCGTAGTAATCACGGCCGTGGACACTCATCACGGCCAGGTTGTTCTCGAAGCGGATGCTTTCGACATCTCCCTGCATGAAGGTCGCGAATTCGAGCGTCGCGCCGTCCCTGCCCTGTATGTCCATCTCGAGCGTGTAGAGGCCGTCGGCCGCCATCTCGCCGTCGCTCTTCTCGCCGTTCCAGCTGACGTCGTTCAATCCGTATTCGATCTCGCGCGTGTACGTGGTCACGAGATTCCCGTCCTCGTCCAGGACGCGGATCGAGGCCGTCCCCGGGCCGGCGGCCTGTATGGAGTTCGTGCTGACCTCGCCGTCCGCGACCTGCAGCTTGTCGCCCTCGACCGTCGCGGTCCGTCCCACGAGCCCCAGCATCATCGTGTTGTTGAGGGACTGGGAATAGACCAGGTTCTGCTCCAGGTTCGTGTTGATCAGCTCCAGCTGGTCCAGGGACGAGAGCTCCGTCAGCTGAGACG
>CAZYDJ010000145.1:0-6131 GCA_964646035.1 uncultured Fibrobacteraceae bacterium
GATTTCGGCGATGCGACAGGCTACGGAAAATTCAGCGGGGAATATTGCTCCTTCGGGGCCGGCGTCGATATCACGCCCCTGCTGCACGGTCTCGAAGGGGATATGTGCCAGTGCCCGCATTGGGGCTACGTACTCAAGGGAGAGCTGACGGCCATGTTCAGCGGGGGCGGCGAGGAGACCACGGGCGAAGGCGACCTGTTCTACTGGCCGCCGGGCCATTCGATCAGGGCCGAGCAGGATTCGGAAATCATCCTGTTCAGCCCCCAGAAGGAGCATGGCCAGGTCATGGATCACATCATCGAGAAGATCGGCGGCTGACCCGAAGGAGCCCCGGGCCGGTAATCCGCAGCGCAGCGAGGACATCCGGACCGACGGTGGGCCGCATGTCGCTGGCGGAGCAGTCGGGTGAGATGTAGAGCCCCGGGCCGGTAATCCGCAGCTCAGCGAGGACATCCGGCCCGGGGCTCTACATCTCACCCGGCTGCGGTCCTACGACACTCCGCCCCCCGCCGCGTCGGATATCCTCACGCGTACGGTATCGGATCCCCCACGCCCGCCTGCTCGAATCCCCGCAATCGCAAACGGCAGCTCTCGCACTCGCCGCAGGCCGCGTCCTCGTTCACGTAACAAGACCAGGTCAGATGCAACGGCGCGTCCAGTTCGGTCCCCCGGCGTACGATGGCCGCCTTGTCGAGATGGATCAGCGGCGTGCGCAATTCGATGCGCGTCTCGGGTTTGGTGCCGGCGTCGATCGCCGCGGCGAAGGCCCGGATGAACTTCTCGCTGCAGTCGGGATAGCCGCTGCTGTCCTCCTCGACCGCGCCCAGGAAAACCGCCCGCGCACCCAGAACCTCGGCCCAGGATACGCCGACGGCCAGGATGTTGGCGTTGCGGAAAGGCACGTAGGTCGAAGGAACCGCGTCTGCATCGACGTCGGGCAGGCCGGTCTCGACAGCCATCTCCGTATCGATCAGGCTGGTGCCGCCGATCTGGTTCAGATGCGAAACGTCGGCGGCGAGACGGTGCTTCACTCCATAGTGGTCGCAGATCTCGTTGAAGGCCCGCAGTTCGCGCGCCTCGGTGCGCTGGCCGTAGTTCAAGTGCAGAGCCGCCGGCTCGAAGTCGTGCGCCGCCTCGGCCAGGCAGACGCACGAATCCAGACCGCCGCTCAACAGGATCACAGCAATCGGTTTGGTCATATCTTCTCCTCGGCCCCTCAAACGCCGCGGTCGCGGTCGGGCCAGATGATCTTGTGCAGTTGGATCTGCAGGCGGGCGTCCAGTCCGTCGGCCAGGATCCACTCGGCCAGATCGGCCGGATCCAGCATCCCGTAGCAAGGCGATAACGCCGCGTCGGCTCCGGGCGGGATACGGTCGCCGGCGCGGATCAGATCGCGCGACCACTCGTAATCGCGGCGGTCGCAGCAGACGAATTTCAACTCGTCGTCGGCGCCGAGGCCGGCGATCCCATCCCAGTCGATCTGATCGGAACCGATGCCGCTGCCGGGAGTTTTCACGTCGACGATCCGCCGTACTCCGGCCGGCACGTCGGCCAGCGAACCGGCGCCGACGGTGCCGCTGGTTTCCAGCACGACGTGGTGGCCGGCGTCGAGCAACAGCCGCATCAACCCGTAGACTCCGTCCTGGAGCAAGGGCTCGCCGCCGGTGACCATCACGGTCCGGCAGCCCGAGTCGGCGGCAGCGGCCACTATGTCGGCGGCCGCCATCTTCCGGCCGCCGCTGAACGAATGCTCGGTGTCGCAATACGAGCAGCGGCGATGGCAGCCGGTCAGCCGGACGATGGTGCAGGGGCGGCCCGAGTCCAGGGACTCGCCCATCAGGCTGCGGTAGATCTCGTTGACCAGGAGCATCCGTCATCCCGTCGCTGTCCGCGGCCGGCGGCGCATTGCCGCGACTTGGCCGAAGTGGAAATTGTGCTACAATGCCTGGCCGGGACATCCCGGAAGGGCACACTTCAGCAGGAGCAATAGATGCGTAACATAATGCAAGCCGAGCCCGTCCTCAATCTTCGCCGCCGCGGCGGATTCATCCACTCCCTCTTCGTCGCGGCTATCGCCCTGCCGGTTCTGGGGTTGCTGGCAGTCGGCTGCGCCGATGAACCCGCCCGGGAAACGGCCATCCCCGCCGACAACACCGGGTTGCGGCCCATAGTCTTCGACACCTCGGCCATGGACGCCTGGCTCGACCTGTCCGACCGCCTCGCCGCGGGCGAGGAAGTTCCGGCCACGGATTTCACTGCCCTGCTGGCCCTTCCGGAATATGCCGCCTACACCACTCAGAAGGAGCTGAAGACCTTTCACCCCCTGCAGTTCGAGTACGGCCTGCGCGATCTCTTCTCGCCTGCGGGAGCTGATTGGGCCGAGACCGCAGGAGTGGCCCGCAACCGCATCCAGACCCCGAAGCTGCTGGCCCAGAATTTCGAGTATCTGAAACTGCGCCGCGCCGAGATCGATTCTGCGATCAGGCGAATCTGCCGCCCCGGGGTGATGGCGGGCATCTTCGACCGCACCGCCGGATACATCCCGGCCGAAGCCTGGCCCGACACCCTCAAGATCCGCTTCCTGGTCGCCAATCCCGGCACATCCATCCTGGACGACGGCGTACTCCTGCTGGACGCCGGATTGGCGTTGGCCGCAGGCCCCGCCGAGTTGCCTGCCATGATCGCCGCCCATTACTACGCCAATCTGATGCCCATGGCGTCCCCGCTGGCGATGGACGAATCCGGCCCCGCGGCATTGGCCGCCACCCTCCGCCAGATCAGGCAGGAAGCCGTCACCGCCTGGCTGCAACGCTATCCCGACGTGAAGCTCGATTCGATGCATCCCGCTTTCACCTCTCCGGTCGAACAGCAGATCCGCTACTTCGACTTCGCCTTAGGGTCGCTGCGCCGTTGCGATCAGATGCTCACCACGCTGTTCTATGATCCCGACATCATGCTTCGCCGAGGTGATTCGCTGGACGATCTGCTGCGGATCAACGCCACCTATCCCGCGCTGGGATACGCCATGGCCGAGGCCGTGGTCAAAGCCGCCGGCGAGCAGTCGTTGCGGGAATGCTCCCGCGACGCGGCGGCGTTCATCGCGGCCTATCAGGAAGCCGTGCAGCCGGCCTGGGAGACGGCTACCGAGGAAGAGCGCCTCTCGCTCATGCCCCCCTTCACTCCCGACAACCTGCTCGGGATGAAAAACCTGCTAGCTGAATACCCGGTCGGCGGGACCGCATCCGCAACCGGACAAACGGAGGATTAAGGATGAGCAGATTCGATCCCCATTCCTGGTGCGACGACACCCAGCCGGTAACCCGGCACATCGATCTCGACTTGAAGGTCGACTTCGGCCGGCGCTCACTGAGCGGCGTGGCGACATTGACCTTCGTCGAACCCGGAAGCGGCCATCTCGATCTCGACGCACGCGGACTGATGATCGATTCCGTGAGCTCCGGCGGCGGCGAGATCCCCTGGCGCCAGGCCGAGACCGAAAGCGTCAAAGGCGACCGCATCCGCATCGAGCTGCCCGCCGCGACCGAGTCGATCACCCTCGCCTACACCACCGGCCCCGGAGCCACCGCCCTGGGCTGGCTCGATCCGGCCCAGACCGCGGGCGGCGAACATCCGTTCCTGTTCAGCCAGTGCCAGCCGATCCACGCCCGATCGATGATCCCCTGCCAGGACACGCCGCGCCACCGGATCACCTATTCGGCCCGGATCACGGTGCCGAAGCCGCTGCGCGCGGTGATGTCGGCCGCATCCCTGGGCGAGGAGCCGGCCGCCGGCCCGAGCCTCACGACCTGGCGCTTCGACATGCCCCAGCCGATCCCCACCTACCTTCTCGCCCTGGCTGTCGGCAATCTCGACACTGCCGATCTCGGCCCCCGGTCCTGCGTCTACGCCGAACCCGAGACCCTCAAGAAGGCGGCCTGGGAATTCGCAGAAGTGGACGGCATGCTCCAGACGGCCGAATCGCTCTTCGGGCCCTACGAATGGGATCGCTTCGATCTGCTGGTGATGCCGCCGGCCTTCCCCTACGGCGGGATGGAGAACCCGCGGCTGACGTTCCTGACTCCCACCCTGATCGCCGGGGACCGCAGCCTGGTCAACGTCGTGGCCCATGAGCTGGCCCATTCCTGGACCGGGAACCTGGTCACCAACGCGACGATGAACGATTTCTGGCTGAACGAGGGATTCACGGTCTGGGCCGAGAGCCGAATCCTCGAAAACCTCTACGGGCAGGAGTACGCGGCCATGGAGGCCGCCATCCGCCGCAACGGCCTGCAGGTGAACCTGGACCAGTTCGGCCCCGGCTCCCCGTACACGAAACTGCGGACGGACCTCGAGGGGACCAACCCCGACGAGATCTACTCGCTGGTTCCATATGTGAAGGGGTTCATGCTCGTGGCCCTGCTCGAGCAGGAGGTCGGACGCGAGCGGTTCGACATCTTCGTGCGCAGCTACATCGCGCACTTCCATTTCCAGTCGATCACCACCGACGAGTTCATCGAGTTCATCGAAGCCGAATTGCCCGGAACCCTCGACGCGGTGCAGGGCCGCCGCTGGATCGACGAACCGGACATACCCGAAAACGAGCCGCGCTATCACTCCGACCGCCTGGACGAGGTCCAGTCGCTGGCGGCGGGATGGGACGACGGGAAGCGCCCCGATGTGGCTGCAGCCCGCGCCTGGTCGCCCGCGGAATGGCAGATCTACCTGCAGGGACTGCCCCGCAACCTGCCGCAGGACCAGTGCAGATGGCTCGATGAGACCTTCGGTCTCAACTCCGGCGGCAACGCCGAAATCCTGATCGGCTGGCTGACCATCGCCGGCGGTTCGGCCTACGAACCGGCTTTCGGCAAGATCCGCGAGATGCTTTCTTCGGTCGGCAGGATGAAGTATCTCAAGCCGCTCTACTCGGCGTTGTTGAGCAACGAGAAGACCAAGCCGCTGGCCCGGGACATCTTCGAATCGGCTCGCGAGAGCTATCACCCGCTCAGCGTGGGATCGATCGAAGGGATGTTCGAGGGTTGATCAAAAGTCCGGCTCAAGCTGAAGGGCCGCCCGGAGAGGGCGTTCCTTTTGTTGTCCTTCAGCCGGTGCCGCCGTCGAACTCCAGGGAAGAATCCCGACAACGGCCTGCGACTCACGGCATGGTGGGGTCCTTGAGTCATCGTGTTGTCTTCCGCGACCGCCGGCGCCGCTTCCCCGCGGCGCCGGTCGGCCGGGACATCATCATCACTTCTTGTCGAGGGCCCAGTCTATCGCGTTGTTCAACAGGTCAAAGGCGTAATCCGCGTTGTGGACTCCGTAGCTGCCGTCGTTCAACACGAAGAAGAAGGCATAGGCCGCCTCCCTCTCCCAGACCTGCACGCCCACCCCTTCGCTGTCGAAGTTGGCGGCCATGTCGTCGGCGTCGATGAAGCCCAGGGCCACGGCCAGGTCATCCATCAGACCCATGACCGTTGTCTGGACGTCGTTGACGTTGAAGTCGGTGACCGTGTGACACTTCACGCAGGCGTTCTCGATGTTCTGATGCCCGAATTCGCCGTCGTAGACGTACCCTGGGATCTCATAGCTGCCGGCGCCGAGGAACATGTCCATCTGCGGGCTGCCGTGAGGTCCGAAATGCGCGTAGCCGTCGGCGATCTGGCCGGTAACGTTGTCGGTGTCGCGTCGGGCGTGGTGGCACTGGCCGCAGACCTGGGCCGTGCCGTAACCTTCCATGCGGGCCACTTCCTCGTCGCCGTCCTCGAATCCGGGATGGTACTCCACCTCGACCGCTCCGACGTTGCGCAGCTGGGCCTCGTTCCCTTCGCCGGCCGGGCCGACATGGGGATCATGGCAGGTCACGCAGCCGATGAAGCTGTAGAGGTAGTCGCTCGGGAAAGTCATGTCGGCCAACTTCGGATCGTTGGCCATGATGAATCCCTCTGAATAGTGGCACATGGCGCAGGCCGGGTTGCCGACGTAATGCTCGTCGTTGAAAGCCTGGATGTCGGCTTCGGCCACATTGCCGTGTCCGGAATCGACCCACTCCTCGAGCTGGCCCTCATGACAGGGTGAGCAGAGCGAAAGCGATTCGCCGTCCTCGAAACGGGACGCGAACGAAATCCTCGGCACAT
>CAZYDJ010000146.1:0-6107 GCA_964646035.1 uncultured Fibrobacteraceae bacterium
GGCGTCGCGGATGCAGTCACGGAGCTCGTCCGGCGACATGAACCGCCAGTCGCCGCGCGGCTCGACCGACTCGTGCCACTCGTCGTCGCCGTCGGCTGTGATCTCCACCGCCATCATGGGCCGCCCCAACGGGTGCGGCAGGGCCTTGACGCTCTTGACCACGCCGCTGGTGGGCGCATGGACCGGCACCGACACGAAGCCCTGGGCCTCGCTCAGGGGCTGGCCCCGCTTGACCTCGTCCCCCTTGGCCACGATCACGGCGCCGGGAGCGCCGAGGTGCTGGGCCAGGGGTACGACGTAATGCTCCATCAGGGGCACGTCGACGATCTCGGAGTCGGCCGTCAGCTTGTTGTACGCAGGATGCACTCCGCCTTTGAACTTCATCGCCGCTCCTCCCGGCCGTTGCGCGTCACGTCGACCATGGCTCCGGTGGGGCACGTAGCGACCACGGCGGGATCGATGGGAGCTCCCCCGTAGTCGATGACGGCCAGGAAGTCGGCCACCTTCACCCGGGGATCCTCGTCGAAGAACTTCTCGCACTTCTTGCAGCCGATGCAGGCGACCGAGCAGGCCTTCTTGGCCGCGGCGCCCTTGTCGTGGTTGCTGCACAGCACGTGGATCCGCGCGGCCTTGGGCACCAGGTCGATGATGTTCTTGGGGCAGGCGTCGACGCATTGGCCGCAGGCGGTGCAGCGCGACGGGATTACCCGCGCGACGCCCAACCCGGTCATCTCGATCGCGTCGAAACCGCAGGCCCGCTGGCAATCGCCCAGGCCCAGGCAGCCGTAGTTGCACAGGCGATCGCCCTGGCCGATAAGGTTGGCGCTCGCGCAGCTGGCGACGCCGTTGTAGCGGTATTTCTTGCGCTCGGCCGCGTCCTCGGTGCCCTGGCACATGACCAGCGCGACCATCGGCGCCTTGGCTGCGACCGTCTTGCCCATCAGATCGGCGATTGCGGCCGCGACTTCGGGCGGGCTGACCGGGCAGGCGTCGGGCTCGACGTCGCCCTTGACCACCGCGGCCGCGAAGTCGTTGCAGCCGGCGAAGCCGCAGCCGCCGCAGTTGGCGCCGGGCAGCATGTCGGCGATCCGTTCCTGTCGCGGGTCGGTCTCGACGGCGAAGAAGCGGGCGGCGAGGCTGAGCCCCACGCCGGCCACAAGGCCGAGTCCGGTCAGAACCGCAGTTGACACCAGCAAGGTGAACTCCTTTCGGAACCGTTACCGGACTAGTCCGGCGAATCCCATGAACGACATGGAAAGGATGCCGGCGGTCACCAGCGCGATGGCGGTGCCGCGAAAGACCTTCGGCGTATCGGCCAGGTCGAGCACCTCGCGGATGCCCGAGAACAGGCTCAGGGCCAGGCCGAATCCCATGGCCGAAGCGATGCTGAAGACGGTGGTCTGGAGCAGGTTATAATCGTTCTGGACGTTCATCACCGCGCAGCCCAGGACCGCGCAGTTGGTGGTGATCAGGGGCAGGAAGATGCCCAGGGACTTGTAGAGCGGCGGGGCCAGCTTCTGCAGGGCGAGCTCCACCAGCTGCACCATCGAGGCGATGATCAGGATGAAGGAGATGGTCCGCAGATAGGTGAGATCGAAAGGCACCAGCAGATGATGATAGACCAGCCAGCTGACGATGCTGGCCAGGGTCATCACGAACAACACCGCACCGGTCATGCCCATCGCCGTCTCGAGTTTCTTCGAGACGCCGAGGAACGGGCAGATGCCCAGGAAACGGGAAAGGACGAAGTTATTGACGAAGATGGCGCTGACGACCAGCAGCAGCAGTTCCATAGCGGCCTCTCATTAATAATCGAAAAGAGTGGAACGCTTTTGTTAAATAATTGCCAGCTTTGGAATAAGCGACTTAGATCAACGGAATTCAAGTCAAAAAAAATCGGACGCTGGCACCCCTGTATAGTCTATTGTACCTTGCTGATCAACAACTGCACCGGAGCCGACGCCGGGCCGACCGACGCCGGAACCGGCCTTTCTTTTCTCCGCCCTCCGCGCGCCCGATCCATCCAACCGGACGACGCCGGACCGAGGAGGCGAATCCGCGCAAGCCATGTCATCCCAGGAAACAATAAAGCAGGATGAGGTAGTCATCCGCTTCGCCGGAGATTCCGGCGACGGTATGCAGATAACCGGCGGCCAGTTCACCGAGACGACCGCCAAGCTGGGCAACGACCTGGCGACCTTTCCCGATTTCCCGGCGGAGATCCGGGCGCCCGCCGGCACCCGGCCCGGAGTGTCGGGATTCCAGATCCACTTCAGTTCGATGGACATCTACACCCCGGGCGACTCGCCCGACGTGCTGGTGGCGATGAATCCTGCGGCGCTGATCGTCAACTACCAGGATCTGCAGCCCGGCGGGATCATCATCGTCAATACCGGCAGCTTCGGCGAGCGCGACCTGATGAAGGCCGGCCTCGACAGCAATCCGCTCGAGGACGGCACCCTGGCCGGTCTGCGGGTGATCGAGATCGACATCAACAAGCGTGTTTCCGAGGCGCTGGTGGATTCGCCGCTGTCGAAGAAGGACGTCCTGCGCTGCAAGAACTTCTACACCCTGGGCCTGATGTTCTGGCTGTACAGCCGGCCGGTGGAGCCGACCCTGGTGTGGCTGGACAAGAAGTTCGCCAAGAAACCCGATCTGGCCGAGGCGAACAAGAAGGCGCTGCAGGCCGGTTATAACGCCGGCGACATCCAGGAACTCTTCCAGGGCCGTTACGAGGTCGCCCCGATGACCGATGTCATCCCGGGCACCTACCGCAACATCATGGGCAACAGCGGCCTGAGCATCGGCCTGGTCGCCGGCGCCCGGATGGCGGGACTGCGCCCGTTCCTCGGCTCGTACCCCATCACGCCGGCGTCGGACATCCTGCACGATCTGGCCGGGATGAAGGAGTACGGGGTCATCACCATGCAGATGGAGGATGAGATCGCCGCGGTCTGCGCGGCCATCGGCGCCTCCTACGCCGGGCAACTGGGCATCACCACAACCAGCGGCCCCGGGCTGGCGCTGAAGACCGAGGCGCTGGGCCTGGCCGTGATGACCGAACTGCCCCTGGTGGTCGTGAACGTGCAGCGGGCCGGTCCTTCGACCGGCTTGCCGACGAAGGTGGAACAGGCCGATCTGCTGCAGGCGATCTTCGGCCGCAACAGCGAGGCTCCCCTGCCGGTGCTGGCCTGTTCGTCGCCCGCTGACGCCTTCGACTGCGCGGTCGAGGCCTGCCGCATCGCGGTGCGCTACATGACGCCGGTGATCCTGCTGAGCGACAACTACATCGCCAACGGCGCCGAGCCCTGGCGGCTGCCCGAACTGGATAAGCTGAAACCCTTCCCGGTCGAGTTCGCCACGGATCCGGAATCCTATCAGCCCTACGCCCGCAACGATGATCTGGCGCGGCCCTGGGCGATCCCCGGCACGCCGGGACTGATGCATCGGATCGGCGGCCTGGAGAAGGAGCATCTGACCGGGAACGTCAGCTACGATCCGGATAACCACGAGCATATGGTGACCCTGCGGCGGGACAAGGTGCTCGGCATCCGCGACTCGCTGGCGGTGCCCGAGGTCTACGGCCCCGATCACGCCGAGGAACTGGTCATCGGCTGGGGTTCGACCTTCGGGGCGATCCGCAGCGTGGTCGAGAGCCTGCAGAAGGAGAACCGGCCGGTGGCCCATCTCCATCTGCGCCACCTCTGGCCGCTGCCCCCGGGGCTGGACGAGATCTTCGGCCGCTACAAGAAGCGGCTCGTTCCCGAGTTGAACATGGGCCAGTTGTCACGGCTGCTGCGCAGCGAATACCAGCGCCACGAGTTCATCGAATGCACGAAGGTCAAGGGCAAGCCCTTCACCGCCCGCGAACTGCAGGAGCGGATCGTCTCGATCCTGGAGGATGAATCATGAGCACCGAAGCGCTCACCAAGAAGGACTACAAGTCGAATCAGGAAGTGCGCTGGTGTCCGGGATGCGGCGACTACGCCATCCTCAGCAGCGTGCAGGGCGCCATGGCCGAATTGGGCCTGAAACGCGAGCAGACCGTGATCGTCTCGGGGATCGGCTGCTCCAGCCGCTTCCCCTATTACGTGGGCGCCTACGGCTTCCACAGCATCCACGGCCGGGCGGCCGCGATCGCCTCGGGCGTGAAGGTGGCCAATCCCGACCTCTCGGTGTGGATCGTCACCGGCGACGGAGACGGGTTGTCGATCGGCGGCAACCACATGATCCACCTGCTGCGCCGGAATCTCGATGTGAACGTCCTGCTCTTCAACAACGAGATCTACGGGCTGACCAAGGGCCAGTACTCCCCCACTTCGCCGCGGGGGCTGAAGACCAAGTCGTCGCCGGTGGGCTCGCTGGACAATCCGTTCAATCCGCTGAGTCTGGCCCTCGGAGCGGCCGCCACCTTCGTGGCCCGCACCGTGGACACCAATCCGAAGCACATGACCCGGATCTTCAAGGAAGCGGCGGCCCACAAGGGAACGTCGTTCATCGAGATCTGGCAGAACTGCGTGATCTTCAACGACGGCGCCCACAAGCAGTGGACCCAGAAGACGACCCGCGACGATTCGACCGTCGACCTCGTGCCCGGCGAGCCGATGGTCTTCGGCCCCAACCGCGAAAAGGGTCTGAAGGTGGAATGCTGCGAGACCAAGGTGGTCGACGCGGCCGACGCCACGGTCTGGCAGGCGGATAATCCGTCGCCGGCGCCGGCGTTTTTGCTGGCGCAGATGGATCTGAATCCGGATCTGCCGCGGCCGATAGGCATCTTCCGTAACGTTCCGGCTCCCACTTTCGAGGACGGCGTCCACCAGCAGATCGCCGCGGTCCGCGAGCAGAAGGGAACTCCGGGCATCGAGGATCTGATCCACACTCCCGACGCCTGGACGGTCGGCTGACCGATCCGGCTGCGTTGAACACAGAGAAGGCCGCCGTCCCCGGCTCGGGGCGGCGGCCTTCTGCTATCCGGATACCGGCGCCTTGACAGGTCGGAGGGCATCGGGATAGTCTGGCGCGGTCGAATCATTCCAACCCAGAAGGAGCTGTGGAATGGCCCAGCCGCGCGGACAATGGAGTGGGAAGCTCGGATTCATCCTCGCCGCGGCCGGCAGCGCGGTCGGCCTGGGCAACCTCTGGAAATTCCCCTACATCACCCTGGAGAACAACGGCGGGGCCTTCGTCCTGGTCTACATCGGGGCCGTGATCGTGGTCGGGCTGCCGATCATGATGGCCGAGATCCTGATGGGCCGCCGCACCCAGCGCAATCCGGTGGGCAGTTTCCGCGACCTGGCCAAGGGCAAACTGGGACCGAAGCTCTGGCCGCTGGTGGGAATGCTGGGCGTCGTCACCGGCTTCGTCATCCTCTCCTATTACTGCATCATCGCCGGCTGGACCATCCGCTATATCCTGATGTCATTGACCGGGCAACTGGGCGAGTTGGCCGCTTCGCCCGATCTGCTGAGCGGCTACTTCGTCGGCTTCCTCGGCAGCGGCGGCGAACAGGTTCTGTATCACACCCTGTTCATGGGACTGACCATCGGCGTGGTCTACTTCGGCGTGAAGCACGGCATCGAGCGGGCGGCGCGGCTGTTGATGCCGGCGCTGTTCACGATCCTGGTCGGCATGCTGATCTACTCGTTCTTCACTCCGGGCATCGGCCAGGCGCTGGCCTTTTTGTTCCGGCCCAACTTCAGCGAGCTGACGCGCGGCGGAATACTCGAGGCGGTGGGCCACAGCTTCTTCACGCTGAGCCTGGGCATGGGCGCGATGCTGACCTACGGCAGCTATATGCGCCGCGACACATCCATCACGCAATCCGCCCTGGCGATCACGGCGCTGGATACGATCATCGCCATCATGGCCTGCGTGATCATGTTCTCGATCATCCACAGCTATCCCGGCGGGATCGAGGTCCGGAAGTCGTCGGCGATCCTGTTCACGACCCTGCCCCTGGTCTTCTACAAGCTGCCCATCGGCGGTTTCCTGAGCTGCGTCTTCTATCTGCTGGTGGCGTTCGGCGCCCTGACCAGCACGATCAGCCTGCTCGAGGTCGTGTCGAGCTGGGCGATCGACGAGCTGAAGTGGAGCCGCAAGCGGGCCGT
>CAZYDJ010000147.1:0-5976 GCA_964646035.1 uncultured Fibrobacteraceae bacterium
AGCCGTTGTTGGTCAGGATGATGTCGACCAGGTTCTTGCCGATGTCGTGGACGTCGCCCTTGACCGTGGCGATCAGGAAACGGCCGCGGGCCGTCGCCTCGCTGCGCTCCATGAAGGGCTCGAGACGGCTGACTGCGGCCTTCATCGTCTCGGCGCTCTTGAGCACGAACGGCAGTTGCAGGCGGCCGGAGCCGAACATCTCGCCCACTTCGCGCATCCCGTCGAGCAGCACGTCGTTGATGATCTCGAGGGGGCCGCTGTCGATCAGGGCCTCGTCGAGGTCGGCGGCCATGCCGTCGGCGCGGCCCTGGATGATCCGGCGGCGCAGGCGGTCGGCGACCGGCAACGCCGCTTCGGTCTCGGCCGGCGGCGCGGCCGCGATGTCGGCTTCGAGCAGGACCCCCAGGGGATCTTCGCCTTCGCGGTCGCCGTCGATCAGGCGTTCGCAGGCCTCGCGCAGCTTGTCCGGAACGTCGGCGGCGCCGATGATCCGGCCCGCGTGCAGGATGGCGGCGTCCAGCCCGGCGTCGAGCGCCCGCGACAAAAAGACGCTGTTCAGAATCCGGCGGATACGCGGCTTCAGGCCGAAGCTGACGTTGGAGAGTCCGAGCAGGGTGCGCGAACCGGGGATCGACTCCTTGATCAGCCGCAGGCCTTCGAGGGTGTCCAGGGCCGAGCGGTCGTATTCGGAGTCGCCGGAGGCCAGGGTGAAGGTCAGGGCGTCGAAGAGGATGTCCCGCGGGCCCAGTCCGTAATCGGCGCAGAGATCGGTGAGGCGCCGGGCCACGGCCAGCTTGCGTTCCGGAGTGCGGGCCATGCCGTCTTCGTCGATGCAGAGAGCGACCACCGCGGCGCCGAATTCACGGCAGAGCTCCAGCACCTCGCGCGCCCGGCCCTCGCCGTCCTCCAGGTTGATCGAGTTGACGATGCAGCGTCCGCCCAGGCATTCGAGCGCGGCGCGCACGGCGGCGGGTTCGGTCGAGTCGATCATCACCGGCAACTGCGCCTCGGTGTTCAGGCGGCGGGCCAACGATCCCATGTCGGCGACCTCGTCGCGGCCGACGAAAGCCACGCAGACGTCCAGGATGTGGGCGCCCTCTTCCTGTTGCTCGCGGGCCATGGCGACCATGCCGTCCAGATCGTCCGCGGCCTGCATCTCGCGGAATTTCCGCGAACCGTTGGCGTTGGTCCGTTCGCCGACCAGCAGGGGACGCGGCTGCTGGTCCAGCGTCGTCATCTGGTAGAGGCTGGAAAGGGCGGCGGCGGTCTCGATCCGGCGCTCGGGGGCGGGCCTGTCTCCCAGCCGGTCGACCAGGGCGCCGAGATGCTCCGGCGTCGTGCCGCAACAGCCGCCGACCAGGCCGACGCCGAACTCGTCCACGTAATCGACCAGGGCCGCGGCGAATTCTGCAGGACCCACGTCGTAGACCATCCGGCCGTCGATGTTGCGCGGCAGGCCGGCGTTGGGCTGCACCGATACCGGGACCGGGCTGCGCCGGCAGATGGTGCGCACGTGGTCGCGCATCATGTCCGGGCCGGTGGCGCAGTTCATCCCGATGAAGTCGGGGCGCAGAGGCAGCAGGGCGCAGACGGCGGCTTCGGTCTCGGTGCCGAGCAGCATCGCGCCGGTCGTCTCGACGGTGATCTGCAGGCCGACCGGGACCTCCCGGCCCGCGCGGCGCATCATCCGGCGGGCCGCGGCCAGGGCGGCCCGCAACTGCAGCAGGTCCTGGCAGGTCTCGATCAGCAGCAGATCGCAGCCGCCATCGATCAGGCCGGCGGCCAGGGGCTCGTAGGCGGCCGAAAGTTCGGCGAAACCGATGTGGCCCAGCGAAGGCAGCTTGGTGCCGGGTCCCATCGAGCCGGCGACGAAGCGGGGGCGGTCGGCCGTGGAGTGGGAGTCGGCGGCGTCGCGGGCGATGATCGCCGCGGCGCGGGCCAGGCGTTCGGCCTCGTCGGCGATGCCGAATTCCGAGAGCACGACCGGGAACGAGCCGAAGCTGTTGGTTTCGATGATGTCACAGCCGGCGGCGAGGAAGCCGCTGTGGATTTCGCCGATCAGGTCGGGGCGGGTGATGTTGAGCCACTCGTTCAATCCCTCGTGGCCGGCGAAGTCGTCGGGATCGGGGTTCGCGAACTGGACGGCGGTGCCCATCCCGCCGTCGCAGACAAGGACGCGTTCGCGAAGCGAGCGGCGGAATTCACCGGACATCCTGATCACCCTTCCGCGCCGACACCTTTCCCGGGGGTGCGCCGCAGCCCGACACTTGTTATCATCCTGCATTCGCGGGCGTTCATTCACAAACCAAAGGATTCGACGTGCGCATCAGCGATTTCCTGGCCGAAGCGCGGGATCCGTTCATCAGCTTCGAGCTGACGCCTCCGGAACGCGGCACCAGTATAACCGACATCTACGAGAAGTTGGAGCCGCTGCTGCCTTATCGGCCGGCTTTCATCGACGTGACCAATCACGCCGCCGATTCGTGGTTCGAGGAGTTGCGCGACGGCTCTTTCGCCAGGCACATCACCCGTAAGCGCCCCGGCACGCTGGGCTTGTGCGCGGCCTTGAAATATCGGTACAACGTGGAGACGGTGCCACATCTGCTCTGCCACGGTTTCACCCGCGAGGAGACCGAGGACGCGCTGGTCGAACTGTCGTTCCTGGACATCCACAACCTGCTGGCCGTCCGCGGCGATCATACCGACTGGAAGGCGGTCAGGCCGGGACAGCGCAACAAATACGCCTTGGATGTGGTGCGCCAGGTGCAGCAGATGAACTCGGGTCGTTATCTGCACCAGCTCAACAGCGCCCAGCCGACCAGTTTCTGCATCGGGGTCGCCGGCTATCCGGAAAAGCATTTCGAGGCCCCGAGCCTGGACTTCGACATCGCGAATCTCAAGGCCAAGATCGACGCCGGCGCCGAATACGTCATCACCCAGATGTTCTTCGACAACGCCAAGTACTTCGATTTCGTGGAAGGATGCCGGGCCGCGGGGATCGACGTTCCCATCATTCCCGGGCTGAAGATCATCGACCGCAAGGGCCTGCTGACCAATCTGCCCCGCCACTTCCACGTCGATCTGCCCCAGGATCTGGTCGCCGAGGTGATGGCCGCCCGCGACTCGGAACAGGTGGCGGATATCGGCGTCGAGCACGCCCTGGGCCAGGCCCGCGGCCTGATCGAAGGCGGCGCGCCCGGAGTGCATTTCTTCGTCTATACCGGGGTGGGATCATTGGCCGGGCTGCTGAAGGATCTCGGCCTCTGAGTCGCGGCGATATCGATCCGGGATGAAGAAGGGGGCCGCGGCCGCGACCCCCTTTTCTGCGACGAACGGCGGTTCGGGCAAGGGCCCTCCCCGGAGGCAGGTCGTTCGCCGCCTCCTGCTACTTCTTCAGTTCCTTCTTCATCTGCTGCAGTTCCTGGCGCAGTTCGTCCATCTGCTCGCGCAGTTCTTCCATGTCGTCGTTCTTGATGTCGTAGCGATGGAAACGCTCCGTCCGCGGCGCCTTGATGCGGGGCGGACGCTCGAGGTGCTTCATCCGCGGCATGGATCCCTGGTGGAATTTCTGGAATTCGGACATTCCGATCTCGGTCTCGTCCAGCACGGCGGTGATCTTCTTGTTCCGGCCCTTGCGGACGATGCCGATCTCGACCTCGTCGCCGGGCTCGTGCTTCCAGACGAACCCGGTGACGCCGGCGGCGTCGGCGATATCCTCGCCGTCCATCGCGACGATCACGTCTCCCGCTTCCAGGCCGGCCTTATGCGCCGGGGTGTCGTCGGCTACAGCCCTGATCAGGGCGCCTTCGCCGTCATCGACATCGAAGTAGTCGCCGAGCTGTCCGGTCAAGTCTCCGAGTTCGACTCCCAGATAAGCCCGCTTGCCGCCTTGATGACGGAACATGAGGGCTTTCTCGTCCAGATCCTTCAGGTCCAGTTCGATCTCTTCGTCGTCTCCGTACCACTGGAGGATCTTCTCATCGTCGCCGTCGCCGTGGATGATGATCTTGCGCTTCATCCTGATCTCCCGCTCGCCGATCTCGACGTCGGTCTTGCGGGTCTTGCCGTCGCGGACGTACTCGATCTCCATCTTGTCGCCGGGCTCGGCCGCGGCGACCAGCTTGGCCAGGACGTCCGGCTCGGGAGTCGGTTCGCCGCCGATCTTGAGGATCACGTCGCCGCTCTCGATGCCGGCCCTGGCGGCGGGAGAGTCGTCGACCACCTCGACGACCAGCACTCCGCTGCCTTCATCGAGATCGAGGGCCTTGTCCAGCGCGTCGTTCATCGACTGCATCTTGACGCCGAGCCAGCCGCGGGCCGGGGCTTCGCCGGCGGTCGCGACTCCGGCCGCCAGCAGCAGCACGGCCGCAACCAGGATCAGTGGCAGTCGCCGGTGGTTTCGTTTGCGGGTATTCATTTTCTGTTCCTTCCGGGGCGGTGAGCATCAGGGGGCGGAAAAATCCTGTTCACCGGGTCGGAAACACGACCACAACAACCTAGTTCCCGCGATCCGGCAGATATTCAAGGCGAGGAGATGACGGCGGACCCAGGGTCCGATCCAGGGGCATGCTCACGCTGAAGGCGCCGCGCAGATCCCCGGCCGCAAAACCGACGGCCTTGTCCCAGGGATAGAGTTCGGCGATGCGCCCGGCCAGTTCCGGATCCAGGTCCGAGCCGTGGCATTTCAGGCATAAGCCGACCGTGCCGATGCCCTTCATCCAGCGATAGGAGCGGCCGATTCCGGGATCGGCGACGATCTCTCCGAATTCCAGGTCGCCGGGCTTCTCGCCGGCCTCGACCCGCTTGGCGAAACTGTTCAGGACGGCCGTCTCCCAGGCGTCCGGCTCGTTGTGCGGGTTGCGCCACTTGACGGCGGTGCGGCATACATCGAGGCCGGTCTCGGCGGCCAGGGTGTCGGCGATGGCCGGGGCCATTTCGCTGCATACATCGACGGCGGCAAGGGGGCCGCCTTCCTTCATCGCCGCCATCAACTCCGTTTTCAGATTCGAGCCCAGCCGCTTTGCCGCCTCGCGGCATTTCACGGCCGCGGCTTCTTCGTCGAAGTCCGCGGCGGTCGGGCCGGCGCTTGCCGCGGGCGGCGCGAACGTAGCCGACATCAGCAATGCAACCGTGGCCGGCATCAGCAGTGCGATCAGCGTTCTCATCTTCATCACCTTCCGGGGGCGAAGTAGTTGTCGTTGATCACCAGCAGACGTTCCTCGGTCATCTCGTCCATGGCCCAGCGCACGCCCTCGCGGCCGAAGCCCGAGGCCTTCACGCCGCCATAGGGCATGCTGTCGACACGCATGCTCGGGATGTCGCCCGCGACCACGCCGCCCACCTCGCAGCGACGCAGCGCAAGACGCACCTTGCCCATGTCGCGGGTGAAGACGCCGGCCTGCAGGCCGAACTCGGAATCGTTCACCCGGTCGATGGCATCCACAAAATCGGCAAACGCCTCCAGGGTCGCGACCGGTCCGAATACTTCGCGGCGGTAGATCGTCGCATCGCGGGGCACATCCTCGAGCAGGGTGGCGTCGTGGAAGGGGCCGTTGCGCCCGCCGCCGCACAGCACTTTGGCTCCGCCTTTGACGGCTGCGGCGATCCAACCGGCCACGCGTTTCGCGTCGTCCTCGGTGATCAGCGGGCCGAGGAAGGTGTCCTCGTCGCGGGGATCGCCGCTTTTGAGGTCGGCGCAGGCGGCGACCAGGTGGTCGCGCAAATCGGCGTAGATCGATTCGTGGGCGATGATCCGCTGGACCGAGATGCAGCTCTGTCCCGACTGGTAGAAGGCGCCGGTGATCAGCCGGGGCACGACGTAGTCCAGGTCGCTGTCCGCGTCGATCACGCAGGCCGCGTTGCCGCCGAGTTCCAGCGCGACGCGCTTGCGGCCAGCCTTGGCTTTCAGGCCCCAGCCGACATCCGGGCTGCCGGTGAACGAGATCAGCTTCAGGCGGGGATCGACGACCAGCGGCT
>CAZYDJ010000148.1:0-5897 GCA_964646035.1 uncultured Fibrobacteraceae bacterium
TGGCCGAGCTGGGCTACGACGACGTCACCGTCTACTTCGGCGACGGTTGGGGCGGACTGCCCGAACACGCACCTTTCGACGGCATCATCGTCACCGCGGCTCCCAAGCAGATCCCCCAGCCGCTGATCGACCAGCTCGCTCCCGGCGGCCGTCTGGTGCTGCCGGTCGGCCCGACCGGCGGCGTGCAGGAGCTGGTAGTGGTCGAGAAGGACGCGTCCGGCGAGGTGAGCAGCCGCGAGGTGCTGCCGGTGCGCTTCGTGCCGATGACCCGCGCCCCCGGCGACTGAAACGCAGCCGAAAAACCGCACCCATAATCATCAAACATCACAGAACTTCAGACCGGAAAACGACTTTCGGCCATGGCACATCCTTTGCCCTGTCGGCAGACCGGGGTAACAGTCCAGGGGCTGGGGAGGGAATGGCGCGGGAGATGATTCCCGCGCCCAAGTTCCTTGTCGCCAACGTTCTATGCGATTCATCGCGAACGTTTCTGGAGGATGAGACTTGTCATGACCAATCCCGACGCACGGGCAACGCAGCCAGAATCCGGCCACACCAGTCGGATCCTGACCGCTCTCGGCCGTTTCGAAAACGGTCGGCTCGCCCAATTGGTCCGTCGTCATCGCACTCTGTTCTTCTCGCTGTTCTTCGGGGGGATGTCGGTCGTCTCGGTGACCGCGGCGTTCCTGATCCGCTTCGAGTTGGCCGGGCTCGACAGCAGCCTCTTCGACTGGAGCCCGCTGTGGCTGCCGCTGGTCTTGACCACGGTGCCGCTGCGGCTGCTCGGCTTCCGGATCTTCGGCCGTCATCGGGCGTCGTGGCGCTACGCGTCGCTGGAGGACGTGCCGCCCCTGATCGGCAGCATCGCCGCCAGTTCGGCGGCCGTGGTGGCTGTTTGGTCGCTGATGTTGCAGGAGAAGATGGCGGGCCCGGTGCTGGCGCTGGACACGCTGCTCTACCTGGCGATGGTCATGATCGGTCGCTACGCCTACCGCCTGCTGGCGATGTCCTGGGGAGCGCCCGGAGCCAAGAGTACGCGGGTGCTGGTAGTCGGCGGCGGCGCCGCCGGGAACCTGGCCGTCGAGGCGATGCTCACTCCGATCCTCAGTCATTATCATCCGGTCGCGATCGTGGACGATGATCCCCTGAAGAGGGGGATGACCATCCATGGCGTCGAGGTGGCCGGCCAGGTCGCCGAGATCGTGGATGTCGCCCGGCGGTCGCGGGCCCAAGCCATAGTCCTGGCCCTGCCCAGCGCCACCACCGCCCAGACCTACCGCGTGGCCAAGCTCTGCCGCGAGACGGGATTGCCGCTCAAGACGGTGCCCGACATCTGGCAGATACTCTCGAGCAACAACCGCATCGACGCCGTGCGCGACTTCGACATCGACGAGTTGCTGCACCGGCGGACCATGCGTAAGCTCGAGCCGGAAGTTAAACGTATGCTCGAGGGACGCACGGTGCTGGTCACCGGAGCGGCCGGCAGCATCGGCTCGGAACTCTGCCGCCAGATAGCCGACGCGAACGCCGCGCGGCTGGTCTGCATGGACAAGGATGAGAACGGTCTGTTCCGCATCGAGCAGGAATTGATACGCCGGGCGCGGACCACCGAGCTGGCGTTCTTCCTCGCCGACATCAAGGACGAGTCGCGGGTCGAGGAACTCTTCGTGCGCCTGCGTCCCGAGATCGTTTTCCACGCCGCGGCCTACAAGCACGTGCCCATCCTGCAGCATCATCCGGTCGAAGCGGTGCGCAACAACGTGGGCGGCACCCTCAACCTGGTCAAAGCGGCCAAGCGGCATCGGGTGCGCCGGTTCGTGATGATCTCGACCGACAAGGCCGTCAATCCGACCAGCGTGATGGGAGCCACCAAACAGGTCGCCGAGAAGGTCGTGCTGGCCAACAGCGACGACGGCTCCGGCTCCAGGTTCACGACCATCCGCTTCGGCAACGTGCTGGGATCCAACGGCAGCGTGGTCGAGACCTTCCGCGACCAGATCCGGCGGGGCGTGCCGGTGACGGTGACCCATCCCGAGATGGAGCGCTTCTTCATGACCATCGCCGAGGCGGTGCGTCTGGTGCTGTTCGCGGCCACGATGGGCGGCGGCGGCGACGTTTTCGTGCTGGATATGGGCGAACCGGTGAAGATCGATGACCTGGCCCGCCAGATGATCACGCTCAGCGGCTTGACGCCGGATGTGGATGTGCCGGTCGTGTACACCGGCCTGCGCCCGGGCGAGAAGCTCTACGAGGAATTGTGGGCCGAGGGCGAGGCTCCCCGGCCGACCGGAACGCCCGGAATCATGGTCGCGTCGCGAATCGCGGGCGGCGATCGGGAACTGGACGAGCGCGTTGGGCGGCTGCTGACGGTGGCCGGCCATAACGATCCGGAAAGCACCTGGATGTACCTGATGGATATCGTGGACGGATTCCAGGGCAGGCGCGGGGCCGATTCGGTGCTGCCGCCGGACGCGGACAAGTTGAAACGACCGGTGCGCGGCATAAAGGCGGCCGCGGCGAAGGTCGGCTCGGTCGGCAGGATGATCACGCCGAACTGGATGAAATCCTATTGCGCCAACTGCGCCGAGACGCCCGAAAACTGGGCCTCAACGGCGGTATTGAGGGAAACAGTCCCATCTTCAATAGGAATTGGCGGTCCGAATGGCTTGGAGTAGAGTGATGGCCATGATGAACAAGCTGAATTTTCTCCGGATCCCCCGCCGGTCAGGCGGGAGGATCGCGCGGTGCTGCCTTGGCGCGGCCGCGCTATTGACCCTGACCTTCGCAGTCGCCGCCGCCCAGATCCCGCAGGGAATCGACGACGACCTGCTGGATCAGGCCGCCGAACGCAGCGGAATGGATCGCGAGGAGTTGCTGCGCCGCGCCGCGGAGGCCGGACGCGACACCGCGATCGCCCTGCCGCAGCCGGGGCGTGCAGACCCCTTGGTGGTGCTGCCTTTCGATATCGAGGCCATGGCGGAGATCGCCGAGGAGCAGGACGAACCCGAGGAAGAGATCCTGAAGGCCGGGTTCTTCGGCGCCGATTTCTTCCGCCTCGAACCGGGCGATTTCGCTCCGCCGTCCTTCGGTCCGGTGCCGCGGGACTATCTGCTCGGGGCCGGCGACGAGATCGTAGTCGACGTCTGGGGCGAGGTCGAATTCAGGGTGACCCGCATCGTCGAGCGCGACGGCACGATCATCCTGCCGAGGGGCGGCAAGATCGTCTGCGCCAACCGGACCCTGGAGCAGGTCGACCGCGCGGTGCGGGAACGACTCGCCAAGGCCTATTCGGGCATCGCGACAGGCGAAGGCGAACCATCGACCTTCGTCGATGTCGGTCTGGGGCGCCTGCGGACCATCCGGGTCTTCGTGGTCGGAGACGCCGCCCAGCCCGGAGCCTATGAATTGAGCTCGGTCGCCACCGTATTCACGGCGCTCTACGCCGCCGGCGGGCCCGCAGAAGGCGGCACCTACCGCGACATCCGCCTGGTGCGCGGCAGCGACACCGTTTCCTCGCTCGACATCTACGATTATCTGCTGGCCGGCGTGCGCGACGGCGACTGGATCCTGCGCGAAGGCGACACCGTATTCGTGCCCCCGCGCGGCAGGACCGTGGCCCTGGAAGGCGAGGTCCGCCGCCCCCTGATCTTCGAGATGGCGGCCGGCGAGACCCTCGACGACCTAGTCCGCTTCGGCGGCGGATTCACCGCCGAGGCCGCGGTGCAGAAGGTGCAGGTCACCCGCATCGTGGCGCCCGGCGAACGCATTGCGAACCAGCCGGACAGGGTGCACGCCGATCTGGCGCCCGGGGCCGGATCGCCGCTGAACGACGGCGACGTCGTGATCGTCGGCGGCATCTCCGCAAGGCTGGAGAACTGGGTCGAGATCAACGGCAACGTCAAGCGGCCCGGACGCTACGAGTTCAGTCCCGGCATGGGTGTCGACGATCTGATAGCCGGCGCCGGCGGGATGTGGGACGACTCGGTCCGCGAGAAGGCCCTGCTCGACCGCGTCGGCGTGGACGGATTGCTGCAGGCCATCGAACTGCCGCTGGGCAGGGTTCTCGAGGGCGATCTGCCCATGATCGAACTGCGCAGTCGAGACACCCTGCGCATCTTTTCCCGCAACGACGTCCGCGATCGTTTCGAAGTGAGCATCACCGGCGCGGTGCGCCGTCCCGGAACCTATCCCTGGCGCGAAGGGATGACTCTCCACGACCTGGTGCTGCGTGCCGGCGGCCTGAAGGAGGGCGCCGATGTCAGGCGGGCCGAGATCTCGAGTCTGGATCGATCCGGTACGGTCGGGCCGGCCGGGACGGACGGGCTGCCGGAGCGCATGGTGTCGACCGTGACCGCCGAGCTGGGCGAGGATTTCCTGATCCGGGCCGGCAGCGTGCTCTTGGCGCCGCATGACCGGGTGGCCGTGCGCGGTCTGCCCTGGTGGGAGTTGCCGCGACAGGTGACCCTGCGCGGCGAGGTCTATTATCCGGGCGTCTACACGTTGGAGAGGCCCGACGAGCGGCTTTCGGACGTGGTAGAACGCGCCGGTGGTCTGAAGCCGACGGCGTTCCCGACCGGGGCCCGCATCGTGCGCGAAGCCGACGGCATCGGCAACGTCGCGCTGGACATGGTCAAGGCCCTGGAGAAGCCGGGCGGCAGCCAGGACATCATCCTGCGTGACGGCGACGACATCCGCATCCCGCTCGAAGCGCATACCGTGAAGGTCGACGGAGCGGTCGGCTTCCCCACCAGCATCGTCTGGGAGGGAGGCAAGAGCATCGGCGAATACGTTTCGCACGCCGGCGGCTACGTCGAGGGGGCCGACAAGGGCCGCACGCGGGTGGTCTATCCCAACGGGGAATCGCGGTCGGTCCGCAAGATCTGGCGTGATCCGTCGGTGATGGCCGGCTCGACCATCGTGGTGCCGTGGAAGTCGCCGCGGGAAAGCGAAGGCAACCTTTCGGCAATCAAGGAGATCGCCGCCATCATGGCCAGCCTGGCCACGGTGTACCTCGTGATTGACAGGACGAACTAGGGCGCCCGCGTGATGCGGAGCGACCGGCGGGATGAATCATGGGAAACGAGAAAGCGGTCGAGATGATCAACTTCGGCGACGTTCTGGAACAACTCTGGCGGAGGCGGGGGACCCTGGCGGTCATCGTTGTCGTCGGATGCGTCCTGACGCTGGCGGCCACCTTCCTGATCCGGCCGACCTACCGGGCCGCGGCCACGATCGTGCCCGCCTCGTCGCTGGACGGCGGCGGCGGCGGCGCCCTGGCCGCCCTGCAGGGAGCGGCCGGGGGCATGGGTCTGAATCTCGGCGGCGGCGGCGACGATCTGTCAGATCTCTTTCCCAGGATCCTGCGCAGCCGCACGGTTCTCGAAAGGGTGCTGAGGCGCGAATTCCGATTGCGCGACGGCGGAGCCGATACCCTGATGGCCTGGATCGATCCCTCCGGATCGACGCCCGAGTCCCGCCTGGATTCGGCCCTGCGCAAGCTGCGCTCGAAGGTGAATCCCGGCGTCGATTCCCGGACCGGGGCCGTGACCGTGGCCGTGACCCTGACCGATCCCGTCCTGGCCGCCGCAGTCTCCAACGCGGTAGTCGAAGAGCTGGATATTTTCATCCGCTCGGTGCGCAACGCCCATTCCGGAAGCCAGGCCGTCTTCATCGGCGAACGTCTCGAGGAGATCTCGCTGCAGTTGAAGGAGTCGGAGGAGGCCCTGCTCGATTTTCGCCGCCGCAACCGCAGCAGCAGCCACAGCGCACCAGTGGAGAGTGTCAGCAGGGTTACTGGCAGGCTGACCCTGACAAACGCCATGAACTTGATCGGGTAACCGGCGCGCTCCGCAATCCCGGCCGTCGGCGTCATCGAACGGCCGCACGCCCACCATCGC
>CAZYDJ010000149.1:0-5873 GCA_964646035.1 uncultured Fibrobacteraceae bacterium
GGACTGCACGAGGCGCGCGTGACGGGCCATGCCGCCGTGTTCCCGCACCGGGAACAGGGTCCATTCGGGACGTTCGTCCAGGAATCAGAGCATTTCCGGGTGCGACGTCACGGCCGTGAATGAGAATCCCCGGGGCTCGGCGCTGAGGGCGTCGAGCAGATCCAGCACCACGCGGCCCACCCCGGTGGGCCGGGGCCGGACCACCATGGCGTCGATGAAGATCCGCTCAGGCTTCACGTTCAGCCTCCTGGTCCGTTACCCGGGTCGCCGCCAGGAGCAGGCCCAGCGCCAGCCAGATATGGGGCAGATTGTATTGGGAGAACGTCAGCAACTGGAACCAGACCCCGGCGCAGGCAGTCGCGCCGAGCACGGCTGCCCGGCGGCCTTCCGGTCCCAGGGCCGCCCCGAGCCGGGTAGCGGGCGAAACGGCGCGCCAGGTCCGACGGCAGACCAGGACCAGGACCGCGACAGCGGCGCCCATCCCGGCCAATCCCGTCTCGCAGAGGATCTGCAGCGGGAAGTTGTTGACGACCGGCCAGGTGAACTGGCTCTGCAGACCGGTGGGATCGACCAGCAACGGGAAATGGAATCCGAACTGGCCCCAGCCCACTCCCACCAGGGGGCTGAGCAGGAACGCCCGCCAGGCGGCCTGCATCGAGTAGAAGCGGGTCAGATTCGACCAGTCGCTCAGATCCAGGGACTGCAGCAGGCGCCGCCACGGCATCAACAGTTCCGCGGGCCCCCAGATCAGCGCCGCGGCGGCCAGGACCAGTGCTGCGGCCAGACCGGCGGCCGCCAGCCGGCCGCGGGTGATCATCGCGAAACTGCAGCCGCTGCGCCGGCTCAACACGGCCCAGACCAGCAGGGCGAATCCTCCGGCCAGCCAGGCCCCCCGCGACCAGGTCAGCAGCAGCAGGACGCAGGCAGCCGCCGTAGCCAGGCGCAACCGGCCGCCGCCGCGACCGCCCAGGCCGAGCCAGGGCAGAACCAGCAGCAGGTAATTACCCAGATAGAGAGGCTCGCAGGCCGTGCCGCGCAGCCGGGCGATGCCGGTGAAGGAGTCGCCAAGATACAGTTCTTCGGATCCGGCCAGGATACTCGGGTTCGATGTGAACACCCGTTCCAGAGCCGCGAACCAATCCAGGGGCAGATGGAAATGGACGAACTGGGCGATCCCGTAGATCAGTTGGATAGCCATCCCCGCCCCCAGCCAGCGCACCGCGTCGCGCCAGCGGTCGCGGCGGTCCAGCCAAAGCAGCGGCAGAGCGACGAATCCGGACATCAGAACCAATTGGATCAGTTGCTTGCCGAATCGGAGCAGCGCCTGGTCGATTTCCACGGCGCCCCGGTTCAGCCACAGACCGGGCAAGGATACCAGGACCACCGCCGAGGCCAGGAAGATCGGCGCCGCCCATCCCCGCCGCGAGCCGCGTCCCTCGCCGCGCGCGGCAAGCCAGGCGCAGGGCAGGGCGAAGACCAGCAGGACATAGGCGGGTTGGAAACCGGCGCCGGTATCGCGTCCGGAAACCAGGCGAACCACTCCCAGCCCGATCCAGGGCAAGGTCAACAGCACGGAATGGAATAGGAAACGGGTGGCCCGGGAGGCGGAGCTCATGAGGTGCGCAGCTTGGCCCGGGCGCGGGCAAGCAGGACCGCGGTCAACAGCAACACCCCGGCCAGCATCATGTACGGGCCGCGCTTGTCCCGGGCGACTTCATCGGTGTACAGGATGCGGCCCGGCACTATTTCCAACTCGCCCCGGTGCACGGTCAGCTGGAAACGGCCGTCGGTCAAAAGCAGCGTCTGATCGATGGGATAGCGACCGGTGGCGAAGATGAGCCGCCTGCCGTCGCTGACCCCGGTAATCGATAGATCATAGGGAATCGTCAGATCGGAAGGTCCGAAGGATCCCGGCTCGATGCCGGCGGCCAAAGTGAGGCTGCCGCCCGGCCAGACCAGAGCCCGCTCGCCGGCTTCACCGACCGGCGCCCATTGGAAGCGGGTGGAATCGAGGCCGGCGGCGATAACGAGCAGGCCGGGCCGCTCCGGATGGTAGCGCCCCGGCTGATCATCGTCGGCGGCCGATTCCCGGGCGGCTGCGTCCGCGGCCGCCGGCGGCGCCGCCAGAACGAAGATCACCGCCGTCAGAGCCAGCAAAGCCGGCATCATCTTTTTGATTCCGATGGCCATGGCCCGCAATGTACACCCTCCGCACCGGGCGAACCAGCCGAAATTGGGCCGCAAAGGGATCAGGTGGTGGCCAGATAGCGGCGCAGCTCCCAGTCGTGGACCTGTGAGATGTAGTCGCTCCACTCCTCTTCCTTGGCGTCGATGAAATGCTGGAAGATATGCTCGCCCATGACCTCGCGCATCAGGGCGCTCTTGCGCATGATGCCCACCGCTTCGTTGAGATTTCCGGGCAGCTGACTGATCCGCAACCGGCTCTTCTCCCTCTGGCTCATGTCGAAGATGTTCTTGTTCACCGGTTCCCCGGGATCGATGCCGTTCTCGATACCGTCGAACCCGGACATCAGCATGGCCGCGAAGGCGAGATAAGGATTGCAGCTCGGATCGGGGATGCGCACCTCGATCCGCGAGCCCACGCCGCGGCGCTCGGGCACCCGGGCCAGGGGCGAACGGTTATGCTCCGACCAGGCCACGTTGACCGGCGCCTCGTAGCCGGGCACCAGACGCTTGTAGGAGTTGACCAGCGGGTTGGTCAGCGCGACGAAGGACTTGGCGTGGTTGAGGATGCCGCCGATGTAGTGACGCGCCATCTCGCTCAGTTCCCAGCGGCCTTCCGGATCGTAGAAGGCGTTGTCGTCGCCGTCGGGACCGTCGCGGAACAGTGACTGATGCGTATGCATGCCGGATCCGTTGACGCCGAAAATCGGCTTGGGCATGAACGTGGCGTGCAAACCGAAATCCAGGGCGATCTTCTTGACCACCAGCTTGAAGGTCATCACCTGGTCGGCCGACCGCAGGGCGCCCGCGTAGCGGAAATCGATCTCGTGCTGGCCGGGCGCCACCTCGTGATGCGCCGCCTCGATCTCGAATCCCATCTGTTCCAGGACATTGACGATGCGCCGCCGCGCGTCCTCTCCCCGATCGACCGGCAAGAGGTCGAAGTATCCGCCGGCGTCGTGGGTGCGGACGGTGGGATTGCCTTCGGGATCCTTCTGGAAGAGGAAGAATTCGAGTTCCGGGCCGCAGACCGGCTGCAGGCCGTTGGCGGCGAGACGTCCGATCGCCTTTTTCAGGGTCAAACGCGGGCAGCCTTCGAAAGGCGTGCGGTCGGCGTTGTAGATATCGCAGATCAGCCGGGCGACCTTGCCGTGGCGTCCCTCGAAGGGAATGATCACATAGCTGTCCAGATCGGGGACCAGCAGCATGTCCGATTCCTCGATCCGGGTGAAACCCTGGATGGATGAACCGTCGAACATGATCTCCCCGCGCAGGGCCTTGGCGAACTGGCTCTCCGGCACTTCGACGTTCTTGATTTGCCCCATGATGTCGGTGAACATCAGCCGCAGGAAGCGGACCTGATCCTTCTTCATGCGTTCGAGCAGGGAATCCCGCACCGGCTCCGAAGCTACCACTCCGTCGGCGAAAGGCCTCATATAATGGCTGGTTTCGTTGCTCATGATCGCTCCTTGTAGTGCCTATAAAAAAACGGCGATTCGACAATAATCGCCGCTCAGCAAGACAGGACTATATAGGAAACCGAAACAGGTGTCAATCGGATTTTGTCGATATTGCAGAAAAATCAAGTCACTTCGCCGGAAATCCGCTCATTTCATGGCGGCGGCGACGAGGCATGCTCCCTCGAGTGTCCATTCCGGATCACAGAGCCAGGCCTCGCGATCGGCGGCGCCGAGTTCGGAGTGGATGACCGCAGACAGGCCGCCGGTCAGCACCACCGGACGCGGGCCGTATACCGCGAGCAGGTCGCGGACAGTGTGCAGGATACCGCGCAGGCCCACGTGCCAGGCCCCGGCCTGCATCGCATCCGGAGTCGACCTGCCTACCGTCAGCGGGCAGGGCTTGAAAGGCGCCGGACGCAATCTGGCGGCTTTCTTGCCCAGGCTGTCGGCGGCGAATGCCGGGCCCGGAGCGATCAATCCGCCGGCGAAGACGCCGTCGAGCAACAGGTCGAATGTGGTGGCGGTGCCGATATCGACCACGAGCGCGTCGCGCCATCCCCGCCCGACAGCGGCCGCGATATTGGCGTAACGATCGGCGCCCACGGCGCTCTTGTCGGGGATGTCGATCGCGAAGCCCAAGGGCGAGTCATGGTCGATGACCTTCAAGCCGGGCAGAGCGACACCCAGGCATTCGGTCACCGCCGGAGCAACCGAGACGACCACCGGCCGGCCCGGCTCGGAATCGGCAAGCAGGCAGACCCGTCGGGCCAGGGCGCGGCGGACGGACTCGCTGCGGGGAGTGGGATGGCTCTCGATACGCCGGATCTCAGCCACGGCCCGGCTGCCCGACGCCGTCGACCGGCTGTCCGACGCCGCCCGGCTTTCCGGATCCGCGGCCCCGGCCAACGAACCGGCCGCGATGCGGACCGAACTATTACCCACGTCGATGATCAGCATCCGCTTCTCCTTGATCTTCATCACCGGAACCGCCGTCTGCAGCCCGCTCCCGGAAATCCAGTATGTGCACGTCGCCGACCAACACCCGGCGCACCAATCCCTCCGTGGATTCGAGCAACAACGCACCGTCGTCGTCGATGCCCGCGGCGATCCCGCCGACCTTCCGGCCGCCGTCTTCCAGTTCCACTATCTTTCCGGCGAGATGGTCGAGTCGATCGAATTCAGCCCGATAGGATTGCCATCCTTCGGCGATGAAACGCGGAACCTCGGCGTCGAGGACGGACAGGAACCTGCCGGCCGCCGCCGCGGCCGATGGCGGGTTTTCCGCCGTGGCCAGGGTGGCGGCTCCGCCGCGGACATCAGCCGGCATCCCCGCCGACAAAGGATCGAGGTTCAAGCCCAGGCCGCCGACCAGGATCGGGGAGTCGCCGCATCCGATCAGATCGTGGATCAGCCCGCCCAGTTTACGTCCTCCGAGGTAGAGATCGTTCGGCCACTTCATCCGCACCGGGGCGTCGCAGATTTCGGCGAGGGCGCGGACGACCATCAGCCCGGTCCAGACCGAAAGCCGCGCAGCCGTTTCCGGCGGCGGCGGCGGCAGACGCCAGGAGAGTTGCAGCCCGCCGCTGAACCAACCCCGGCTGCGTCGGCCGCGGCCGGCGGTCTGGACTCGCGCGGCGGCGCAAAGCATGTCGTTCCCGGCCGGCGGCGGTGCCAGTTCGCCCTTCGCCGCCCGCAGCCATGATCCGCTCTCGCGGCGCAGCAGGATTCCCGAAGCCGGATCGCCGCGGCCGAGCAGGAAGTCGTTGGTCGAGCCGACCTCGTCGAGCAGATAGACGCCCGCCGATTCACGCCGAAAGCCGGGCGCGAATTCGTTCAGATCGAACCAGGCAGGGCTTTGCCCGTCCACTACTGTCACTCCTGGTCTGCGTCGCCGGGCGATATGTCCAGGCCCAGGTCCAGGGCCGGAGCCGAATGGGTCAGACGGCCCACCGAAACCGCGTCCACGCCGGCCCGCGCGAACGGACCGGCTGTCGCCAGGTCGATGTTGCCGCTGGCCTCCAACCGGGTCCGCCAGCCCTTGCGCCCCTCTTCGCGATCGCGCTCGGCCACCGCCGCGGCGGCCAGATCCGGGTCGAAGTTGTCGAGCATGATCCAATCGACCCGCAGGGGCAGAACGGTACGCAACTGTGCGATGGTATCCACCTCGACCTCGATCAGCAGATCGGGCCGGTCGGCGCGGGCGTAGGCCACCAGTTCGTCCAGACCGGC
>CAZYDJ010000150.1:0-3688 GCA_964646035.1 uncultured Fibrobacteraceae bacterium
ATGGCCTTGCGCTCGGGGTCGGTCTTGTCCTTGGCCGGGCAGGCCGAGACGCACAGGCCGCAGCCGGTGCAGTCCTCGGGAGCCACCTGGATGGTGAATCCGGAGTCGGGGTAGTCCTTGCCCTTGTACGCCACCGACTTGAAGGTGCCCGGGGCGCCTTCGACGCGGGCCGTGGGATAGACCTTGGCGCGGATGGCGGCGTGGGGGCAGACCAGCGAACACTTGTTGCACTGGATGCAGAGGTCGGACTCCCAGACCGGGATCTCCTGGGCGATGTTCCGCTTCTCCCAGGCGGTGGTGCCCACCGGCCAGGTGCCGTCGGGCGCGAAGGCGCCGACCGGCAGGGTGTCGCCCTTGCCCGCCAGCATGATCGCGGTCACGCTCTTGACGTGATCCGGAGCCGAGTCGGGCACGATCGGCGGCCGTCCGTGGTCGGCGGTCACATGACCGGTCAACTCGACCTGATGCAGATGCGCCAGGGCCTGGTCGACGGCGGCGAAGTTCTTCGCGACCACGCTTTCGCCCTTCTTGCCGTAGGTCTTGCGGATCGCGTCCTTGATCCGGCCGATCGCCTCGTCGCGCTCCAGCACGCCGCTGATGGCGAAGAAGCAGGTCTGCATCACGGTGTTGATGCGGGTGCCCATGCCGGCCTCGTGGGCGACCTTGAAGGCGTCGATGACGTAGAAGCGCAGCTTCTTGGCCAGGATCTGCTCCTGCACCTCGCGCGGCAGCTTGTCCCAGATCTCATCGGCGCCGAAAGGCGCGTTCAGCAGGAAGACGCCGCCTTCGGCCGCCTTCTCCAGCATGTCGTACTGCTCGAGGAACGTGTAGTTGTGGCAGGCCAGGAAGTTCGCCTTGTTGATCAGATACGCCGAGCGGATCCGGTCGGGGCCGAAGCGCAGATGCGAGATCGTGACCGCGCCGGCCTTCTTGCTGTCGTAGACGAAGTAGCCCTGGGCGAAGTTGTTGGTCTCGCCGCCGATGATCTTGATGCTGTTCTTGTTGGCGCCGACGGTGCCGTCGGAACCCAGGCCGTAGAAGACGCTGCGCACCACGTTGTCCGGCTCGATGTCGAAGTCGCCGTCCCAGTCCAGCGAGGTGCCGGTGATGTCGTCGATGATGCCCACGGTGAAGTGGTTGCGCGGCTGCTCGTTCGACATCTCGTCGAAGACGCCGCGGATCATGGCCGGGTTGAATTCCTTCGACGACAGGCCGTAGCGGCCGCCGATGACCCGGGGAGCCTCGCGGAACGGCGACTGGCCGGCCTGGCTGGCTTCCAGCAGGGCGGTCATGACGTCCATGTACATCGGCTCGCCGGGGCAGCCGGGTTCCTTCGTGCGGTCGAGCACGGCGATCGTGCTCACCGACTCGGGCAAAGCGGCCAGGAAATGCCGCGCCGAGAACGGCCGGTACAGCCGCACCTTCAGCACGCCGACCTTCTCGCCGTGGGCGTTCATCCAGTCGACGGTCTCGTGCAGGGTGTCGACGCCGCTGCCCATGGCGATGATCACGCGGTCGGCGTCGGGGGCGCCGTGATAGTCGAAGAGCTTGTACTCGCGGCCGGTCAGCTTGGCGAAGGCCGCCATCTGCCGCTCGACGATCTCGGGGCAGGCCAGGTAGAAGGGGTTGACCGCTTCACGGGCCTGGAAGAAGGCGTCGGGGTTCTGGGCGGTGCCGCGCAGGACGGGCCGGTCCGGGGTCAGGGCCCGTTCGCGGGCGTGCTGGACCATGTCGTCGCTGATCATCGCGCGCAGATCGTCGTCGGTCATCTCTTCCATCTTGGCGACTTCGTGCGAGGTGCGGAAGCCGTCGAAGAAGTGCAGGAACGGGATGCGGGACTCGAGCGACGCCGCCTGGGAGATCAGCGCGAAGTCATGGGCTTCCTGCACCGAGGCCGAACTGAGCATGCCCCAGCCGGTCTGGCGGCAGGCGTAGACGTCGGAGTGGTCGCCGAAGATCGACAGGGCGTGGGTGGCCACGGTGCGCGCCGCGATATGGAAGACCGTCGGGGTCAGTTCGCCGGCGATCTTGTACATGTTCGGGATCATCAGCAGCAGGCCCTGCGACGCGGTGAAGGTCGTGGTCAGGGCGCCGGCCTGCAGCGAGCCGTGGGTCGCGCCGGCGGCGCCGCCCTCGGACTGCATCTCGACGACATCCGGAATCTGTCCCCAGATATTGGTGCGTTTCGCGGACGACCAAGCGTCGGCGTGCTCGCCCATCGGGGATGAAGGCGTGATGGGATATATCGCAATGACTTCGTTGGTGCGGTGGGCGACAGAGGCTACAGCCTCGTTGCCGTCTACCGTGACCATTTTGCGCTGCATGGCGTCTCCTTCCTATCCAGGAACCGCGCGAAAATACGCACGGGATAAAACTCCAGTCTTTCCGAGGGGAGTGCGGCAAACATAGGAGACGGGGGCCTCCGGGTCCAGAAACCGGAAAAGACCCCCGTTGAATGGGCGTTTTCGTTGCGGATCAGCCCTGCCGGGACCCCAGGAGAGAGCGGATCAGCCAGACCAGCGTTGCCGCCCCCGCGGCCAGCAGCACCCCGAAAATGGCAAGATTCAGCGATTGGGTGCTTACAGGAAGAGCCGTCGCCGCCAGGTGATCGGCCAGATAGCCGCCGCGCACGACATCCCGCAGCAGAATCATCGCCGCCACCATTATCACCGTCACCAGCGCCAGCGGGGCCGGCGACCGGGCCACGTCGGTGGCGTTCATCCGCATCGCGATCGCGATCATGACCAGCGAAAGCAGGAACCCGACGCCGAACAGGGCCGTGGCGTAGATCGAATCGCCCATGGTCAGCATCCGGATCGGCCGGGGCAGCGCGAACAGGAACCACAGCCCGATCATCACGTTGGCCATGGTCGTCCAGCCGCAGACCGCGGTGCCCTGGCGCAGGGCCAGGAAGTAGAGTTCGGGATCGCCGCGCCGCGACCGGCTCCAGACCGCCAGCAACGCTCCGGCGACCGCCACCGCTCCGAGGGCCATATGCAGATAGCGGGGCCACAGGGTGATCTCGCCCAGGTTCAGGCTGCCGCCGCCGGGCCGCGCGAAGTAGAGCTCGCCCCAGCGTTCGGGCCGCAGCATCAGGGTGAGGTTGTTGCTGAAGACGAACGCGGTCGCGGCCACCAGGATCGTCGCTATAGCCAGCACGGTCAGGCGCCCGCCGCGGTTCCATCCCTTGCGGAAGGCGTTCAGGTACACCGAGTAGTAGGCCACGATCAGCATCCCGACCACCGCCAGCCAGGGCCAGGCGATGATGATGCTCGACGTGTAGAAGAAGTCGCCGTAGAGCACCTGCATGAACAGCAGCGGCGCCACCCCGAAGGTGACCGTTCCGGCGAAGAGCGTGGGGATCAGCTTCGAGATCGCGGAGGCCAGACGGTCGTGCACGTCGCCGGGTTCGCGACGGCGGCAGACGTTGATCAGCGCCAGCACCAGGCCGCCGAAGAGCGCGTTCATGAACAGCAGATGCACCAGCAGCGTCAGATGCAGCAGGACCGCGAACAGCGACGCCGGACCGGGCAGGGGCAAGGGATCGGGGGAGGGGATGAGCGGATTCATCGCGCGCTCCTTTCCGCCGGGGATGTCGATTCAGCGCCGCCGCCGGCCGCTTTTTCGAGATGATCCAGCAGAGGTTCGCGCTCGGTCTCGGCGGCGGTGTATTGCGGCATTGTCTGGG
>CAZYDJ010000150.1:3698-5857 GCA_964646035.1 uncultured Fibrobacteraceae bacterium
GGGCGGCATCTGCTCGGTGTATTCCTCCAGCGTGTCGAGCAGTTCCTCCAGATCCTCGCGGCTCATGCCGGCCAGGGTTTCGCGCAGCGGCCGGTATCCGTCCAGGGTGTGGCACAGGCCGCAGGAGATGCGCCAGGCCAGTTCGCCGGCGGCTGCCGGATCGTCGGTCGGGAACGGTTCCGCGGCGGATCCGCCGCCGACATCGGCCAGATAAGCGGCCAACGCAGCGGTTTCGGATTCGTTACCGTACCAGGGCGGCATCAGGGCCCGCATCGAGCCCAGCCGCGGCAATAACCCGGCGATGGTCGTCTCGTCCCAATGCCGCAGATAGGGCCGCAATCCGTTATAGCCGTCCATCGTATGGCATTGGACGCACCAGTTGCGGTACAGCTCGCCGCCGATCCGCACCGGATCGCCGGACGCGATCGCGTCGGGATCGGCCCATTTGGTATGGGCCAGCACGCCGTCGGCCGCCAGGGCTTCTTCCTGTTCGCCGACCCGGACTCCGGTGCTGTAGAGATAGCCGTGGATGGTGTAGGGCTTGCGGCCGGCCTCGCGGGCCCATTCTCCGGCCCCGAAAGCGCCCAGGGCGACCGCCAGCAGCAGCGTCGCCGAAACAGCGTGCCAGCGGCGGGGAAAGATCAGCGGCCAGAGCGACAGGACGATCAGCGCGGCGGCAGACCAGCGCAGCAGCTTGCCGACGGTCGGCAGCACGGGGATGGCGCCGAGCATGGCGTCCGACCAGCCGGGGAACTGGGCGCGGTACCAATAGCCGCAGGCGGTGGCCAGGATCACCGACACCAGCACCCAGCCGGCGTTGTGACGTACCAGCCGGTCGCGCAGCCCGCCGTCCTTGATGAAGGATGCGCTCAGCAGGGTGAACAACCCCGCCAGCGCCAGGGCGGCGCAGGTGCGGATCGCCAGGGAAGGCCAGTAGGTGGGGTTGAAGAAGCCGGTCCAGAACTGCTGGTTCTCCAGCCAGCCGCCGGGGGTGAGCATGAACGCGACGATGCCGTTGATGACCACCAGGCTCATGAACGCGGCGACGAAGTAGATCCAGCCGGTGATCAGGTGGGCGCGGGCGCTGAGGCGGTCCCATCCGTACCAGTAGACCAGCGCGGCCGCTATCTCGACCACGAAGAAGACCCACTCCATCGCCCAGCCCCAGACGTAGGCCCGGACCAGGACCGTGATCGTGGCCGGCGAGATCAGCGCCGCGGTGAACCAGATGCCGACTCCGGAAACGGCGCCGAACACCAGGGTGAGCAGCAAAAAGACGCGGCTGTGGCTTTTGACGAATTCGAGCATGCCGGCGTCGTTGTCGCGCCGCGCCTTGGCCTCGGTGACCACCAGCCACAGGCCGCCGCCGATGGCGAAATGCGCGATGAAGACGTGAAGCACCGACACGACCGCCATCAGCACGCCGCCGCCCATCTCCAGTTCCCAGACAGGAAAATTCATCACAACCCCCCGGTGTGGATCAGTCGTTCAGAGGCCGGACCAGACCGCCCCAGCGGCGGTCGAGACGGAAACCGTGGCGCTCGAAGAAAGGCCGCAGCACGAACAGCGTCTTGACCGCCTTATAGCCCAGGTTGGCCATGCGGACGCAGAAATCCTCGATCAACGCGCTGCTGATGCCGCGGCCGAGCAGGGACGTGGTCACGACGATGCCGTTGAGATGGACCACATCCGAGTCCACTTCCTTCCAGCTGATGCCGCCGATGATCCGTTCCGCGTCGTCGGATATCACGAAGAAACGGTCCTGCTCCGAGATGGTCCGGTAATAGCCCGCCTTGAAGAAGAGCCGGTAGAGGCGGCCGTGCTCGGAAGGGTCGAGCGGCTCGCGCACGGTGAACCGCCTGTTCTGCTTGTCGACGATATGCGAGCTGACGATGACCTGGCGTCCTTCCTCCTCGCCGACGTAGAGCAGCTCGGGGCTCTGGGCGGTCGGGGAGTGGGGGAAGACCATCCGCACGAAGGCGGCGCGCAGGCCGTCGCTGCGCAATGAGCGTTGCAGTTCGGAGAGGGCGACCAGGTTGGTGGCCGGCACGCCCGACTGGCGCAGCATGGCCCCGAGCAGCGAATCGAAGATCTCGAGCACCTCGACCGGGGCGTCGTCGAAGATCGTCCAGCGGTAGAGATGGTAGCGCTCGATCTCG
>CAZYDJ010000151.1:0-5819 GCA_964646035.1 uncultured Fibrobacteraceae bacterium
GCCGATGCACGCTATCAGAAGCAATGCCGTCACAATCTTCATCTGAATTCTCCCTCGGGAACGCATCGAAGACCGCGCTCCGTGTTGCCGGCGACGCTATTAAGGGGGGATCGGGCGAAGCGTCGCTCTGTTTGTTGGTCGCCCTGGTTCGCGATTTGGCATCATATCACTATGGATTTCAAACAGTCAATAAAAATATAATCTTGATAACCGATTATACGTTAACGCAGTTGACATTGCAGAAATACGGCCGCCCCGGGGTCGGGACGGCCGTCGGAAGTGCATATCGGATAATCTGATGCGGCCGAACAATATCAGGAACGCGGATCAATCACCCTGCCCAGGAACAAAAGAGCCCCGGTCGGCCGGTCGCGGATTCCGACCAGGAAAGGCCGGTCAACTTCAAGTTGCAGGTTGATCGAAGTCAGGTTGACGACGATGGCGGTGGCGGCCGCCGCCTCCACGCCTTTCTCGTCGACGGCGATGAACGCCTGGTGATAAGCGCCGCTGATGAAGAGCGTGGCGTCGGCGATGCCGGTGAAATCGGCGATGCCCGTGAAGGGCAGGACCATGCCCAGCTCATTCATCGCATCGTTCAACTTGAATTTCGATCGGAAAGTGAACTTGGGCAGGCTCACATCCATTATGGTCGGATGCAGGTCGCCGAGGATGGTCGATAGCTGATCGGCGTCGAGCCCGTTTTCAAAAGCAGCGAACTGGCCGCTATCCGGCATGATGATCACCAGCGACAGATCCTCGCCGCGCAGATACAGCTCGGCCGCAACGAAATTCTCGCCCTCGACAAGTCCGCCGCTCATGGTGCCGTGCATCGTCGGAGTCTGGATGACCGAATCGTCGATCAGCGTGAAGCTGTTGTCGTTCGTGCCCTCCGGTGGGAACGCTTCGACCCAGGGAGCCTTGAGGTAGAGTGCGTTGACCAGAGTGGCGATGGTCAAATCGCTGATGGATCCTCCCGGCAGCAGATCCACGATGCGTTCTCGGGTGCGTTCCTCGACCCATTCGTTGATGGCCAGGCGCGACTCCTCGGGGAAGTTCTGGAAGTCGGCTACGTGTACGCCGGCGCCGAAGTCGGTCGCCAGCACGTCCAGGAAGTCGTCCTTGAACGGGAAGTCCTTGAGGCCCCAGAAGGAGTTGGCCGGCAGCAGTTCGACCGGATCCTCGAATTCGGTCTCCGGCATGTTGCGCGAGAGCAGGGCCAGGTCCAGCGCGTTGAACGCCGGCGGAACGTCTGCGGCCGCGAGACCGAAGTTCAGGGTTTCGGAAATCTGGGCCGCGGTCTCGCCTTTGGCGCCGGCGTGGGCCATGGCGAAGGCGATGCGGATGCTCGTGGGCGAGAAGAGCAGGTTGCCGTCCTGGCCGTCTCTCAACTCGTGATAGAGGTCGACGGAAAAGGCGTGGTTGCCGGCGACAAGCGCCTCGAGGTTCCCGGCCGGGACATCGGGCTGCGTGTCGCGGGGCAGATCCGAACCGACGACGCCGATCACCTGATCGTCGGGATCCGGCTTCACGGTGTCCGAATCATCGCATCCGGCAAACAGCAAGCCGAAAGCAAGCATGGCGATGGCGGGCATAACTCGGCGTTTCATGATTGCACCTCCACCAAGAACCTATGGTGAACCGAAGGAGAGGCGCAAGGCGCATCCCGATCACGAATCCGGTTCAGCGGAACATGGCCTTCAGCGACGACCAGGTCGGAGAATCGTCCGCCACGGCCATGATATCCATGGTCATCTCGTTGTTCGTCTCATCCCATTCCGGAACGGTGCCGGCCAGATCGATCTTCACCGTGACGGTGGCCTGATCGGTGATCGGGTGCAGGATCTGGCCTTCGCCGTAGGTGTACCAGCGGCAGGCGCAGCGCCACAGGGTTTGGGCGGCGATGTATTCATCGTAGCAGGAGCCGTAGTAGATGACTCCGCCGAACACCAGGTCGTTGCAGTTTCCCGAGCAGTCCGGGTACACGTTCAGAGGGCAGGATCCGGATTGGAAGGGTACGATCTGCCAAGCGAATGATTCGGCCCACACGCCGTCGAAATAGATGTCGATTGTGGAGTTGATGGCCGGGACGTCGCCGAACGCCTTCAGCCCGATCGTCGGGTTGACGTACATCCCGCCACCTTGGACATCGATCGAGATGTTGGCGACCGACAGGTCGATTTCCTGGGCGGATGCTGCGGTGAAAGCCAGGACAACAAAGCAGCACATCAGGATCAGGCTCAATGTCTTCATGTTGTGTCTCCCCGGTGGGCATGCCCCTTGAAGGGGCTTGTTGATGGGCGAGCACGACATCGACATCTGCATGGATGAGGGGGGTGGGGTCTGCAAGTCAGCGAATTCATCCTAGCATTTTCGGCCCGATTTTACAATGATACCAACAGCCGCGGATGTCAGATCCGCAGGCGCCACACCACCCGGAGGATTTCGATGCAGCGCAGCCCGCAGCAAGTTTTCGCATTATCCGCCCTGATCGTGCTGATGGGAATAGCAGCCGGAGCGGGCGCCCAGGGCATCAAGTTGCTGGGCGACAATTTCGACGCGGTCATCGAGCGTCAGCCCATGGCGTTGGAAATAGGATACTTCGGCGGCCAGGCCTTCCTCGACCGCAGCCGCACCTCGGTCAGCGGCTCGCTGTTCATCGGCGGCGACGACATCATCGATACCGGCGGCTCGTTCTCGATCCAGACCTGCCACACGCCCCTGGAAGTAGGAATCCTCTACTCTTCGCTGGACGCGGACCTGAAGACCTGGCTGATCGCCATCAACGTCCAGCGGCGGATCATCTCCGGCAGCCGCGGAGCGCTGATGCTGCAGGTCGCGGGATCCCACCAGGAGATGCGCGATTCCGAGGCCGGTTCAGTGGCAATGAGGATCGACCCCAAGAACGGCGATTCCTTCGCGGAGACTCCCTACACGCTGCTCCAGGACGTTTCCTGGAACCACTTCTTCGGCCACGCCGTGGCGAGATTCGATCTCGGTTACATCCATCCCGTTCTCGACATCGGCTTCAAGGTCTCCGATTACAATGTCGCCGGCGCGGAGATGGATGAGGCGCTGCTGAACGTGGTCGATAAGGTCGAGAACGACGGCACCCGCTGGAGCGGCCACTACGCAGCCGGCCTGGAGGTCGAGATCTCACAGGCGCGGATCACCGGCGGCATGATCCGCGGCGATCACGGCGATCTCTACTTCCTCGGCGGCATGACCGTGGTTTTCTAGCGCCTCCCGGAACCGATTCCATAACGACCGCCCGTCTACCGAGACGGGCGGTTTATTTTTCGGCAACCACCTGCGCCTATTTCCGTAAATCCCGGGTTGCCCGTCGGGTGCGGCCCGGCTTAACCCCACCATCGGTCACGAGAAAATTTTCCAGACAGGCACCAACCATTATCGGGTGAGAGATGTCTAACGAGTCGGGTCCAGCATCAAAAACTCATCCAGGGGAAATTGAATATGAAGATGGGATCGGGATATCTGGCCGCAACCGTATCGGTGGTTGCACTGATCGTACTGGCATCGTTCACCGGATATGCGTCGGCTCTCGAGCGTCTGCTGGAATCGCCCGAAGCGGCGGGCCTCAAGCTGTCCGACACTGTTATCGCCGAGCGTCTGGCCGAACCCGTTGTGCTGGACGGCAAGCTGGATGAATCGACCTGGCAGCGAGCCTCGGCGGCGCCTCTGATCCAATACGATCCCGAATGCGGACATCTGCCCCGACAGAAGACCGACTGGTGGGTTGCCTATGACGACGAAGCCCTCTACGTGGCCAGCCGTCTGTGGGACAGCTCGCCCGACAGCATCGTCGGCAGTCTCGGCCGCCGCGACACCAGCCCCAACGCGGATTGGGTCTACCTGAACCTCGACACCTTCAACGACGATCGCAACGCCTACTCGTTCTCGGTCAACCCGTCGGGTTCGATAGGCGATTCGCGCCTGTACAACGACGGCTGGAGCGATTCGACCTGGGACGGCGTCTGGGACTGCGCAACAACCGTCGACGAGCACGGTTGGACCGTGGAGATGCGCATCCCCTTCTCGCAGATGAATTTTCCCGATGTCGAGCAGCAGGTATGGGGAGTCAATTTCAGCCGCCGCATCCTGCGCTATGACGGCCGCGACGACATCATCTACCGGCCGCGCGGCGAGTCGGGTTATTGCGGTCGCTTCCCCGATCTGATCGGCATCAACAATATCGGCGGCGGATCCCGCTTCGAAGCCCTGGCTTATGGAGTGGCGCGATCCGAGAACGTCGAAGTCGATCCGGATAATCCCTTCACCGACGGCTCCGACTTCGACGGCAACGCCGGCCTGGACCTGAAGTGGGGCCTGTCGAGCGACCTGACCCTCAACGCCACGTTCAACCCCGACTTCGGCCAGGTGGAAGTAGATCCGGCGGTTGTGAACCTTTCCGATTCAGAAACCTACTACCAGGAGCGTCGGCCGTTCTTCGTACAGGACGCCACCATCTACAACTTCGGTCGCGAGGGCACGAGCAGCAGTTGGGGCTTCAACTGGGGAGAACCCACGCAGTTCTACAGCCGTCGCGTCGGCCGTTCGCCCCAGCTATGGCCGGACAGTGACTATTCCGACCGGCCCGGCAGCGCCACCATCCTCGGCGCCGGCAAGCTCAGCGGCCAGCTCGGCGGCATGTCGGTGGGAGTGATGAACGCGACCACCGCCGAAGAGCGGGCCGACATCAACCTCGACGGCGTGAACTCGCGCCAGACTGTCGAGCCGATGACCAACTATACGGTCTTACGCATGAAGCACGAGCGCGAAGGCGGCAAAGGCATGATCGGCGCGATGGCGACCGGAGTCGTCCGTGATCTGGACGACGGCCTGGCCCGCGAGACGCTGGCGAGCAACGCATACACAGTGGGCGTCGACGGTTGGACCTATCTGGATTCGGACGAGATGTGGGCCCTGAAGGGGTATTTCACTTCGAGTCATCTGAAGGGTTCCGCGGCGGCCATCGACCGGGTGCAGCGTTCGTCGCGGCATTATATGGACCGGATGGACGCCGACCACATCGACTACGACCCGCAGCGCACAGGCATGTCCGGCTGGGCGAGCCGCTTGATGCTGAACAAGCAGAAGGGCGACTGGACGCTCAACACCGCGGTCGGGGCCATCTCGCCGGACTACGAGGTCAACGACCTGGGTTATCACTACCGCAGCGATCTGCTCAACAGCCACTTCGTTCTGAATCGGCGCTGGATGGAGCCGGGCAAGGTGTTTCGCAGCGTCTTCCTGTCGGCGGCCCGGTGGAACTCTTGGGACTTCGGCGGCACCGAATCGGGCAAGGGCTATTACTCGATGTGGGACGCCACGTTCAACAACTACTGGAACGTATGGGGCAACTTCTCCTACAACCCGCGCCACAACAGCACCACCGCCCTGCGCGGCGGACCGAACGTAACACTGCCCTCGTCGCGCAGCATGCAGTTCGGCGTGGCCAGCGACTACCGCAAATCCGTGCGGGCCAGCGCCTGGGGCAGCTACTGGAACACCCGCGGCAACGGCCGTGGCGCAAACGGCCATCTGCGGTTGACGGTGCGTCCAAGCACCGCCCTGCGGCTCGAGTTCGGCCCGGACTACACCTGGAACCAGGAGCAGTTGCAGTGGGTCGACGCGATAGAGGACGACTTCATGGTCGCCACCGGCGACTGGTTCGTGACGCGGCGGCACGTCGTCCTCCACCTCCACCCCGCGACGATCGCGCCGCTCGGCCTCCTCCTGGGCCTCCGGAGCATCGTCGGCTCGCTCCGCTGGCGGGGCGGGGACGGGAGCCTTCTCATGGT
>CAZYDJ010000152.1:0-5751 GCA_964646035.1 uncultured Fibrobacteraceae bacterium
CCCTATCCGAATCCGGCCAACGGATCGGTGTCGGTGGATGTTTCCGGAAACCATCTGGCGCCATGGCGGATGATGGTCTACGATCTGCGCGGACGACTGGTTCACCGCGCCGATTCGATCCTGCCCGGAGGTAACGGCACCCTGAGTTGGAATTGCCTCGACCGTAACGGTCGTCCGGCGGCGTCCGGCATGTATCTGCTGAGTGTGGAACAGCCGGATATCCGCAAAAAAGCCAAGATCACATTATTGCGCTGAATCTGGAGGATCGATGAAGAGGTTCTGGATCGTCTTCGGTGTCATTGCTTGCCTGGCGGTCGCCGCCGTGCTGATTTCCGGCCAGTTGCTCCGTTCCCTCGAAGTGGCGGTGCCCGATGTGGGCGGGGTCCTGCACTGGCAGGTGGCGGGTGCTTATCCCGAAGAAAGAAGCGATTCCGCCTTGGCGCTGATCACTTCCGGACGGCCGTTGGTGACCAGGGAAGTTGTCGAGGCTTTGCGCCGGGCGGCCACCGATTCCCGCATCAACGGTCTCTTCATGGAGATCGATTATCTGCCGACCGACTGGGCGCAGGTGGAGGAATTGCGCGACGCCGTTGCCGATTTCTCCGTTTCCGGCAAACCAGCCGTCGCCTGGGTCAGCTCCGCCGGCAACAAGGAATACGCGTTGGCGCTGGCCGCCGACCGGATGGCCATGCCGCGTGAAGGCAGCTTGTCGATCATCGGCATCAGCGCCGAGTTGAGCTTTCTCAAGGGCACCCTGGGCAAGCTCGGCATGGAGGCGGATTTCCTCCATGTCGGCGAGTATAAATCCGCTCCGGAGCGGATGACCCGCGAGGATCCCACGCAGCCCAACCGCGAGATGACCACCGATCTCGTCGACAGCCGCTATCAGATGCTGGTTGAAATGATCGCCGACGGACGGGATGTCAAAGCCGATCGGGCCGCCGGTTGGATCGACCGCGGTCTTTTCGACGCCCCCCTGGCGCTGGCCGAGGGACTGGTCGATACCGTTTTCTACCAGGACGAGGCGAGGGACTTCTATTTCGTCACGGACGAGACGACCGAGATGGAGGATTACGTCGCCACGACCGTCGGGCGCCGCGCCCGCCGGGGTACGGCCCGGGTGGCTGTAGTGAACGTCTCCGGAATCATCTCCGAGGGCGAATCCCGGCGTGATCGGCTGCAGGGCAGGATCGCCGGCAGCGCCACGATCATCGACAGGCTGCGCACCGCCGCCGAGGATCCGGAGATCGGCGCGGTGATCCTGCGCGTCGATAGTCCGGGCGGATCCGCATTGGCGAGCGACCTGATCTGGCACGAAGTGGCCCGCACCCGAGAAGTGATTCCGGTCCTGGTCTCGATGGCCGGCCTCGCCGCCTCCGGCGGCTATTTCGTTTCCTGCGGCGCCGATTCGATATTCGCCGAACCCGGCACCCTCACCGGGTCGATCGGCGTCTACGCCGGTAAGATCGACCGCCATCGCTTCTACGAGAAGATCGGCGTAGCGAGGGAATTCGTGACCAGGGGAGACAACGCCCTGATGTTCTCGGACGCCGGTCGATTCTCCGAGCATGAACGCAAGATCCTGCAGGGCCATCTCGATGATTTCTACGACCGTTTCCTCGGACGCGTCGCGGACGGACGCGGCATGACCATCGCCGGTGTCGATTCGGTCGCCCGCGGCCGGGTCTGGACCGGGGAACAGGCGGTCGGGATCGGCCTGGTCGACGGGCTCGGTGGTTTCGACCGCACGCTGGTCGCGGTGCGGGCCATGCTCGACCTCGATCCGGAAGCCCCGGTGAGTCTCGTCAGCTATGAGCACAAGCTCTCGCTGTTGGAAAGGCTGCTGGTGCGCAGCCTGCGCGGCTCCGGTTCGTTCGCCGGCATGATGGATTCGCCGCTCACCGATGCCCTGGCGATCCTGGCCGACGACGGCTGGCTGGCAACCGTCTCGATGCTCGACGGCAGGCCCTTGGCCATGATGCCGCTACGGATCGAGCTCCACTGAGCGGGTGTAGCGCTTGAGGTCGAACCCGTCCGGCAGCACTCTCCACAGACCGGCCGCCCGCCTCTCATCGGCGGACGGCCGGTCCACGATCGGGCCGCATCGCCAAAGAATGTGGTTGCGGTCTTCGCTATGACCCCAGAGGCAGAGCGTATGAGCGAGCTCGTGGATCATGCCCCGCAATGCGTAGGGCCGGTCCCAGGGATCGCTGTAGTTGTCGCCGGCCAGCAGCATCATCACCAGCGGGTCGCCGTCGATCAGGCGCAGCATCCGGACGCCCAGCGGCGGCTGCAAGTTGCGCCCGGCTCGATGTGACAGCTTCACGCCCCACGCCGCGTGCGGTTCCCAGCGGAAGAACGGCACGGTTTCGCCGCTGTTCCATAACTCCACCGCCTCGTAAAGGCAGGCCCTCAGATCCACCGCGCCGCTGACGGCGGAGTCGGCTGCTACCGGCACCGTATTTTCCGGCCAGTGCGATACTATCGAGTCGAAGCGTTCCCTGGTCAGCCGTCTGAGCAGGTCGAGCAGATCGGCGTAATACGCGGAGATTACCGGTTCCCTGGGCAGCGGAGTCCAGCCGCCGACGCAGCTGTCGTCGATCGCCGCGTTCATGCCGTGCCAGATCTCCGGAGCCGCGGGTTCGAGGTGGAGAGTGTCGTTCGCCGCGGCGGGGCCGATGTCGCTCAGCGTCCACCGCCAATCCCGGCCTCTGACCGTCAATACGGCTTGGCCGCTTCCGCTGTGGGCTGATGTCCAGGTCCAGATCGAATCTCCGGCGGGCGGGTGCAGGAACCCGGCCAGGGCTTCCGGATAACCGCCGTCCCGGTGCCGGACCGGTTCGCCGGCGCAGGGGGCGGTCCCATCCTCGCCGCAACCGGCGGCGAGACTAACCAGCAGATAGCAGAGAGTTGCCGAAACGATAAGCCTGCGCGACATCCGAAACCCGATTCAGGGAGGCTGTGGAGTGGAAATTCGTTGAACCGCGGCGACTTCGCGACGATACTGATGCATCTGATCATGACTACAGTAGATTACGGTCCCGGTACCGCACCTGGATTGCGGAACGCTGACGATCGTTTGTATCTTGCGCATTCTTGTTGACTTGCACTTCCCGGATAACGACCGGCAGGAGGGGGACGGATGGATTTCAGGGATGATGAGCAGGATGCGGGCCGCGCGCTCGACCCGATGTCGATCCTGCGGATGTTTCTGCGGCGGCGCTGGTTGTTCCTGGCGCCGTTCATCATCTGCCTGTCGGTGGCCGCGATAGCCATCAGCACCCTGACCCCAGTCTATTATTCGAATTGCCAGCTCGAGATCAAGCGCGAGGGAACGACGACGCGCAGCATCCCGGACGAGACCAGCCGCTATCGCCGCCCCCGCGACGCCGACGCCGAAACAATGATTTCGCTGCAGACCATCCTTTCCAGCCCCAAGTTCCTCGAACGGGTGGTGCGGGAGCTGAACCTGCATCGGATACCGCGCGACGGCGTTGAGGACGGCGCTCCGGTCCGTTTCAAGGGACCCGAGCAGGAGGAGATGGAGATCCAGCGGGTGGCGCACGGTCTTGGCGGCAAGATCCGGATCACCAACGACAACACCTATATTTTCAGCATCGGTGTCAGGCACAGCAATCCCCGGCTGGCGCATTCGATCGCGCGCAAGGTGCTGGACTGTTTTCTCGAGGAGGAACTGGCCAGCCGCCTGCGTCCGACGACCAGCACCCGCGATTTCCTCTCCGAACAGCGGTTGGTCTATTCGCAGCAGTTGCAGGACGCCGAGGCTGCGCTCACGGCATTCCAACGCTCCCTGCTCTCGGAATCCCTGGCCGGCAACCCGATCACCGAGGAACTGTTGTCCACGGCATCGCTGGCCGTCGTGGACCTGCGCCAGCAGCGTGATATGGCCGACGTCGCGGAGCTGTCGGATCTGTCAACGGCCGCGGGCCAGGTGCTCGTCGGAGAGTTGCCCCGGATCACCGATTTCAACAACGACCCGGAGATCGCCCGCTATTTGGGTGATCTGGTCAACATGGAATACGAGAATCTGCTGGCCGACATCGGGGCTCATCCCCGCGATACCGAGAACCAGGCCCTGCTCGGAGGCACCCGCATGGGCCTGGACTCCCGGATCGAGACCATCGTGGCCGAGCGTTATCCCCGGATGGGGACGTTGGAGCGGAGCCGTATTTCCCGCTACGTCTATGCCCTGGTCTATGGCCAGGTCAACGGCGCGGTGCTGCAGCGCCTGAGCGGGGACATCGCGGAGCGGCGCGATTTCATGACCCGCCAACCCGGGCAGTCGGCGCAATTGACCCGTCTGCGCCAGGATGTCGAGCGGGCCCAGGAAATGATCCAGGACATCGACAGGGACATCACCCAGGAGAATCTGCGCCTGGCCGCCAGCCTGTCCGAGATCGGTTATCGGATCGAAGTCAGGCGCGATCCGATGCTGCCCGATTCGCCGATCGAACCCAATACCGCCCGGATGGCCATGCTCGGTTTCGCCTTGGCGGTGGGTCTGGGCTTCGGCCTGGTCCTGCTTGCCGAGATCCTGGATAAATCCTTCAAGTCGGTGGCCCAGATCGAGTCGTTGCTCGGCCTGAAGGTTATCGGCTCGTTGCCGGTGGTCGACCAGGGGCTGGAGTTGCCCGGAATCCACCGCCGCCGCTGGCTGATCTGGACGGTGTTGATCCTGCTGGTGGTGGCCGTCGCCGCCGTGTTGATGCTCTACGTTTACCCGCGGATCACCTAGGGAGACTTTGCCGATGGCGGAAAGAAACGACGGCGCGAAGCGCCTCCTGGATATCGAATCCCCGCTGGCGATCGAGTTGCGCCGGGTGATGATCCGTCTCAATCGCGAGATGGACCTGGACCGCAAGCGTTGTCTGATGATCACCAGTTCCGAGCGCGGCGAAGGCAAGAGTCTCTTCGCCTACAGTTTCTCCCTGGTGCTCGCCAATCATCTGCAGAAGCGGGTGCTGCTGGTCGACGGCGATCTGCGCCGCCCCGTTCAGCACCAGGCTTTCGGCTTGCCGCTGGCGCCCGGATTCGCCGAATGCCTGCAGGGAGATGAAGCCAGCCCGCGCCGGACCCATCTGCCCAATCTCGACGTCCTGCCCGCCGGGTTGGCCGGATCCGAGCCGAGCCGTCTGCTGGGAACCGGCCGGGTGAGGGCCGCCTTCGATATCCTGAAAAAGGATTATGACATCGTGGTGCTGGATTCGCCGCCGGTGGTTCCGGTCAGCGATCCCCTGCAGTACGTGGATCACGCCGACGGCATCATCTACCTGGTGATGGCCGGACGCACCGACAAGGAAGTCGCTGTGCGCGGAGTGTCGATTCTGCGCGGGGTCGGCGCCAATATCCTCGGCGTTGTCGCCAACAACCTCTCCGAGGTGCTGCCCTACTACTACGACCGCAAGTACTACGGCTATACCCAGGGCAAGTCGCACAACAGCAGCTAGGCGCCGGCGAGCCGAACCGGAAGCGAAAAGAAGGCGGGCGCCTCGCGGCGCCCGCCTTTTTCATGCCCTGAACATCTGCGCGGTCAGGACTGCGTCTTGAAATCCTTGCCGACCTTGTTGCGGGCCACGATCAGCAGCAACGGGGAGAGCAACGCGACGAAGGCGAAGATCATCCACATCGACTGGGGATCGCGGGCGCCGTCCGCGGGGCAGAAGCGCTGCATCATGACGCCCGAGTACAGAGGCACGAGCATCTTGGTCAAAAACCAGGGGAACTGGGCCA
>CAZYDJ010000153.1:0-5689 GCA_964646035.1 uncultured Fibrobacteraceae bacterium
AGTGATGGTGCTGCGCCTGCGCAAGAGCCTCGACGGGATGTTGGGCGCCGCAGCCGGCTCAAACGGACGGCGTGCGGCGCGGAACCATGCCGCGTCGCCGCAGTCGGTGCCTTCGATCCATGAAGAGACGACGACGCAACTGGGTACGGCCCAGATGCTCAATGAAATCAAGGATTTCGCCGGGGACAACCCCGATGAGGTCGCGGACCTGGTCCATGCCTGGATCGAGGAATCCGAGGGTGTGCGCTGAACCGGCGCCGGGAGGCGAGGACTGAAGTGAGCAATTCCATTCGCAAGGCAGCAATCCTGATGATCTCCCTCGGCCCGCAGATCGCGGGCAAGGTGATGAAGGGCATGCCGGAGGACTTGATCGAGAAGATCACCTCCGAGATAGCCACACTCGAGAGGGTCACGCCGGAAGTGAAGCGTGAAACCCTGGACGACTTCATCGACGTGCGGCGCAAGGCGGCCGGCATGGAGTTCGGCGGCGAGGAATCCGCCAAGACCATCCTCGAGGCGGCGCTCGGCCGGGGCAGGGCCACTACGATATTGAACCGCGCAACCGGCTTCAGCGAGATCAAGAGCTTCGAGAGCCTGAAGAACATCGATCCGCTGACGGTGGCGAACTATCTCAAGAACGAGCATCCGCAGACCGTGGCCCTGGTGCTGGCCCATCTCGATCCCCGCCACAGCGGGCCGATCATGGCCCTGCTGCCTCACGACAAACAGGGTGACATCGCCTATCGCATGGCCACTCTCGACCGACCGAATCGCGAGGCCCTCGCGACCATCGAGAAGGTCATCGGCGAGGCCGTCCAGGGCGAGTTCTCCCAGGCGCACCGCAAGTTCGGCGGCAAGAAGCAGGTCGCCGAAGTGCTCAACGAGATCGAGAAGGACGTCTGGCAGGAGATCATCGAGGACATGCAGGAGATCGACGACGAATGCGCCGTCGAGGTGAAGAACCTGATGTTCGTCTTCGAGGACCTGATTCATCTCGATGACCGGTTCATCCAGGAGATCCTCAAGGAGGTCGACGGCAAGGAAATCGGCCTGGCCCTCAAGGGCTCCACATCCGAGATCAAGGACAAGATCTTCAAGAACATGTCCAAGCGGGCCGCGGTCGGCATCAGGGAGGATATGGAATTCATGGGACCAGTCTGCATCCAGGACGTCGAGGAAGCCCAGCAGCGGATCGTCTCGGTCGTCAGGACACTCGAAGAGGCCGGCACCATCGTACTGGGCAAGGGGGGCGCAAGTGCACAAATGGTCTCCTGACGAACTCTTCGGCGAAGCAGTCGCCGTGACTTCCGCGGCCGGTTGGGAACCGGCGGTGGCTTCGCAGGAGGCGCAGGCCGTGGCCTGCGTCGACGCCGACGGTTTCCGTGCGGACTATTCGGTGGAGACGACCGCCGACGTGCTCGCGCGTCTCGACCCCGCGGAGCGGGAAAAGATCCATCAGCGGATCGCCGCCGGGATCCGCGCGGAGTTGGAACAGGACCAGGAGCGTCGCGACCAGGAGCGCCTGCGGGTCCAGGAAGGATTCCTGGAAGAACTTTCGGTGCGGATGGGCGAGATGTTGACCGAGCAGGCCCTGACCATGGCATCGGGCGCTGCGGAATTGGCCATCGCGGTGGCCGAGCAGATATTGCGCACCACCGTGAGCGTCGACCGGGATGTCCTGATCCGCGGCCTGGAGACCATCGTCTACAAGGTACGCAGCGGCTCCGATCTGACCGTCACCACCAATCCAGCCGATCGCGATTTCCTGAATGCACATCCGGAAGCTCTGGAGAAACTGAATATCTCCCGGGTGATCGCCGATCCGAGGATCGAGCAGGGGGGATGCCTGGTCGCGGCCGACGGTTGCGAATGGGATCTAACCCTCGAGAGCCGCCTGGCCGTTCTGGGGGATGTCGTGCGAACCAGTCTGCAGGGAAGCGCCGGGGAGGATTCCGATGGATAGCCTCTGGCAAGAGGCGGCGGACAGGGTCAGGGGCACTGATTCGATCAGGGCCGTGGGCCGGGTCGCCAAGCTGGTGGGACTGGTGGTCGAGGTCGAGGGCCTCGCCGCAGCGATCGGAGCTCTCTGCAGCATCGATATCGGCCGCAACCGGCCGCCGGTTTTATGCGAGGTAGTCGGTTTCCGCGACGTGACGGCGCTGCTGATGCCCTATGGCTCGATGGTGGGGCTGATGCCCGGCCAGAAGGTGCGGCAGGTTTCACAGGATCTCTCGGTCCCGGTCGGTCGCCAGTTGCTGGGACGGATTCTCGACGGTTTCGGCCGCCCGATCGACGGCGGGCCTGCCTTGAATACCCAGTTGATGAGACCCACGAGCGCGGCTCCGCCCGCCGCTCTGGAACGGAAACGCATCGAAGAGCGGCTGCCGACCGGCGTTCGCTCGATCGATTCACTGGTTTCGGTGGCGCGCGGCCAGCGGATGGGGATCTTCGCCGGCAGCGGCGTCGGCAAGAGCGTCCTGCTCGGGATGCTGGCCCGCAACGCCGCGGTGGACGTCAACGTCGTCGCCCTGATCGGCGAGCGTGGCCGCGAGGTCCGCGATTTCATCGAGCGGGATCTCGGTCCCGAGGGGCTGGCGCGCAGCGTGGTGGTTGTCGTGACCAGCGACGAGAGCGCGGTTCTGCGGGCCAAGGGCGCCGAGACGGCGACCGCCATCGCCGAGTACTTCCGGGCTACCGATCATAACGTGCTCTTCCTGATGGATTCGATCACCCGCTACGCGATGGCATTGCGCGAGATCGGTTTGGCCGCCGGGGAACCGCCCACGACCAAGGGCTACACCCCTTCGGTCTTCGCCGCCTTGCCGCGTCTCTGCGAGCGGGCCGGGTGGTCGGCAGTGAACGCCATAACGGCCTTCTACACGGTGCTGATCGAAGGCGATGACATCCATGATCCGGTCGGCGACGCCGTTCGTTCGATCCTCGACGGCCACATCATGCTCAGCCGGGATCTGGCTCGCGACAACCACTACCCGGCCATCGACGTGCTCGGCAGTATCAGCCGCCTGCGCAACCAGATTTCCGAGCCCGAACAGATCGAGGCCGGCGCCGAAGTGCTGCGCTGGTTGAAGGCGCTCGAGGACAACAAGGACCTGATCAACATCGGCGCCTACGCGTCCGGCACCGATCCCCTGGTCGACAAGGCATTGGCCAGGCGGGACCGCGTCCGGTCGTTTTTATGTCAGGCGGTCGAAGACCCGGCGGCCTGGACTGAATCCGCCGCCGAACTTCTGACCCTGGTCGGGGAGGACTAGCTCTTGTTCGTGTTCCGGCTCGAAAGCGTCCTGAAGCACAGGGCCCGCAAGGTGGAGGAGGAAGCCCGGCGACTTCGCCGTATCGAGGCTTCCCTGTTGGATTTGCGGGCTCGGCGCTCGGAGCTGGAATCACGCCGGAAACAGCTTTCGTGTTCCGGCGGGCCGGGTCGCGATAGCTGTGTCGACATCCAGCAATGGCGCCGGCTTTCCGATTATCTGGAGCGTTTGCGCAGGCGTCGCGATGAACTTTTGAGCGCGGAACGGGAAATGCTAGAACGGGCAAACGAACAACGCCGAAAACTGTGCGAAGCCCAGCGTGAATGCGAGGTCCTGGAGAAGCTCCGGGACCGGCAGCTCGCTTCCTGGTCCGAGGAACAGCGGCGAAGTGAACAGAAGGAACTGGACGATGTCGGCGGCAGGGCGTTCTGGAGACGCGGAAGATTTTCGGACGTTGTAGCCAAGCCGGGGGGAGTCGAAGCGTGAAGACCGTCGCGATCATATCGACGATCACCTTCGCGGTCATATTCGGATTGATCGTTCTGACCAGCGGCCTGGTCGGGGATCTGAGCCGTAAGGAGACGGCCGATATCAAGGTCGGAAATGACCAGACCGCCAACGCGGACCGGCTTTTCGCCGATCTCGCCGCCGAGCGGGATCGCGTGCAACGCGAGACCGAACGGCTGCTCATCCTGCGGGAACGCCTGCAGTCCGAAGAGCAGACCGTACAGGAACATTATCAAAGGGTGGCGGCCATGGTCGACACCCTCGCCGCGACCCAGAAGACCTATGGCGAGGAGCGTGAACGTTCCGCCCAGAAGTTGGCGAAGGTATATGAATCGATGAAGCCGGCCCAGGCTGCGGTGATTCTTTCCGGACTCGAATTGGATGTGATCATGGACGTTCTGGGGCGGATGAAGGACCGGCAGGCGGCCAAGATCATGGCCGGCATGAACGCCGGTCTGGCTGCCGAGATCAGTCAACGAATGAGTATCAAGGGAGAGCGGGGATGATTCCATTCATAGGACAAGCCAGCGGTAGCGGAATGGCGACGCAGGGCAAGACCTCGCCCGGCATGCCCAAGAACAAAGGCGAAATTCCCGAGGGGATGGGCTCTTTGATCGGGGCTCAATCCCCATTCGCCGAACTCATGAACGCACCCGGCAACAGCGGTGCGGCGACTGCGGCGGACGCCCAACCGGCGGGCCAGGGCGTCGGCTTCGCGGGAAATTCGGGAACTTCGGGAAGCCCAGGGAAGGTCGTGACGGCATCCTCGACGCTCATGAAGAATTCCGCTCTGGGGATGGGACAACCTTTCAGCGCTGCCCTCGCCGCTGACGTCGACGCCAATGTGTCCGGAACGTCCGGCCGGGGCGCGACGCCGCCGACCGACGTTTCGACCGCACCGGCGGTGGCTGACGTCGAGACTGGAGCGTCGTATGGGGAAGGCCGGCCCGAAGCCGGTCCGGCATTCGGCTATCAGCCCCGGGTCGCGGCCGGCGGTGATCAGAAGGCCGGCATGACTCAGCAGCAGGCCGTCGGTACCGCGACACAGGCGGATGCTGTTGCCGCGCAGCCGAACCGGATGGCGACGTTCGATCTGGCGGGCAAGCTCCGGGAAGCGCCCGCTGAAGCTTTCCGCAACGCAGATTTCGAAACCGGCCCGGGCGTCGCGGCCGACAGCGCCGCTGCTCGTCAGGCGATCTTCGCCGCCGTGACGGAAAACAAGGCCGTCTTCGCGGATTTGCCGCAGACAACGGCCGCGGACAACTCGGCCGCCACCGCTGTCGCCGCCGATGCGGAGGCCGCGGCCGAGCGTTCCGCCGCTATTCGCAGCCAGGTCTCCTCGCGCATCGACAGAAACGCCGCGTCGCTGATCGGCCGGGGCCGATTGAGTCTCGAACTGAACCCGCGCGAACTCGGCCGGGTCGAAGTGATCTTCGATCGGAACGGACAGAATCTGCAGGTGACCCTGCACGCCGAAACCGCGGCCGCCGCCAAGGCCCTGCGTGAAGGAGCCGGTGAATTGGGAGAGGCCATCATCGCTCGCGGCGGCAATTGGCGGGGGGCCGAGGTGATCGTCCACTGCAAAGAGGGCGAGGAATCCGATAAGGATGCCGGGGAATCCGGGAGCGAAACGAATTCCGGCAACGGCAGGGACGGCGATCCGGATCGGCGTCGTGAAGGCGATCGTGAACAAGGAGACAGATCATGAGCATCATCGATCCTGTCAGCAGTGGAACCGCGCTTTACGGAGCCAGCGAGTCCAGCAGCGTCCAAACCACATCCGACATGTTTCTCAAGCTGCTGATGACCGAGATCCAGTACCAGGACCCCATGGATCCGATGGATAACCAGGCGTTCATCGATCAACTCGCCCAGCTCTCCGCGCTGGAGGAGATGCAGGCGATGAACGAGAA
>CAZYDJ010000154.1:0-2368 GCA_964646035.1 uncultured Fibrobacteraceae bacterium
CCTTGAAGTTGCGGTTGGTGGCCGAGATGCCCACCTCGCCGGCTTCCAGCAGCCCCGTGCCCAGACCGATGCAGGGACCGCAACCGGGGGGCAGGGGGCGGGCGCCGGCGTCCAGCAGGTCGCCCCAGGCGCCGCTCTGTTCGGCCAGGGTCTGCACTTCCTCGCTGGCGGCGGCGATGTAGAACTCCACGCCGTCGGCGACCTTGCCGCCGCGGACCACCGCCGCGGCCTGCTCCAGATCCTCGAGCCGCGAGTTGACGCACGACACCAGATAGGCCTTGTCGATCTTCATGCCCGCGCCGGCCATATCGACCAGCGAGGTCATCTTCTGCACCGAGTCGGGGCCGGACAGGTGGGGCGAGACCGCGTCCAGGTCCAGTTCGATCACGCCGGCGTAGGGAGCGTCGGCGTCGGGGGCCGGCGGATTCTCGGCCCAGCGGGCGATGTCGGCGGCGCGCAGCCGGTCGTGATTGCCGGCCGCGGTCAGCTTGTCGGCCCGGTGATGCAACCAGGCGACAGTGAGTTTGTCGCAGGGGAACCAGCCCACCAGCGCGCCCCACTCGGTGGTCATGTTGCTGATGCTCATGCGGGCCTCGACCGAAAGCGAGGCCACGCCCGGGCCGCCGAACTCGACCGCGGCGTTCAGCACCTCGCCCTGGTTGTACAGGCCGCAGAGGGTGATGATGACGTCCTTGCCCGTGACTCCGGGGCGCAGTTCTCCGGTCAGCTCGACGCGCACCGTCCGCGGGATCTGCCACCAGGTGCGGCCGGTGGCCCACAGGGCGGCGGCGTCGGTGCGCACCACCGGGGTGCCGACCGCGCCGACCGCCCCGTACATGTTCGAGTGGCTGTCGCTCGCGACCACGAACGCGCCCGGCTTGACGAAGCCGTTCTCGAGCATCAGCTGGTGGCCGATGCCGGCTCCGGCGGGATGGAAGACGATGCCCTGGCCGGCGGCGAAGCCCTCGATCTTGGCGTATTTGGCGAGATTGGATTCGCTGGTGTCCTGGATGTTGTGATCCAGGGCGAATACGGGCTGGCGGGGATCGTGCACCTTGGCCGCGCCCAGTTTCTCGTACTTCAGCAGCACCGCCGCGGTGTTGTCGTGGGTCATGACGTGATCGGGAACCAGGGTGACGAAGTCGCCGGCGTGCAGTTCGGCTCCGGCGGGCAGGTTCACGGCGTGAGCCTGGGCGATCTTCTCGACGACTGTCTGGGCCATCTCGTTCCTCCGCGGCGGGCGCGGCGCGGGCGCCCGCGGTTTCGTCTCAGGCACTGATAAATCAGGCACTGATAAAACGGCGGCCGGCCTCCGGAGAGAACGGCCGCGCCGTCTGGAATCGCCGTCGTGACGCCGGGCCGGGCGGCCCGATCAGCGGTCGGCGATCAGCTCTCCTGTCACATCGCTGAAATTGTCATAATCGGCCACGTTCCACAAGCGGTCTTTGATCCGCTCCAGCCTTTGCGGCGAGCAGCCCGGGGCGGCCAGGGCGTCGAACTTGTCGATCAGTTCGGCGTCGGTCATCGGGTTGCGCGGATCGCCCTTGGGATAGTCGAGCCGGCGCTCCAATTCGCGGCCGTCGGCCGTGACGATGGTCACCACGACCCGCTGCAACTCGGGGAAATCCTTCTCGATCTCCGGGTCGGCGGTGACTTTCACCTTCGGCAGTTGGGCGCGGATGACCGGGTCGGCGATCTTGTCCGGCTCGAACTGCCGCGGAGTGACCTGACGTTCGGCCACCGCGGCGGCGATCACATACGGCAGGCTGTGGTCGGCGGTCTCCTTGGTGCGCGGATCGTACTTCGACGGATCGGCCAGGATGTCCGCCGCGCGGGCCAGGCTGCGGATGCGCACCTCGACCACGTCGTCGGGGGCCAGATCGTGTTCGCGCACGAGATCGAGGGTGGCCGAGATGGGGGCGTGGGTCAGCGCCTCGGTCGGGAACGATTTCATGCCGCAATCAAGGATGCGCCAGCTCTCGCCCAGGCCGTCGGTCAGCACTTCCCACTTCCACTCGGTGTCCAGCACGTGGCTGAAACCCTCCTTGCCGTCGAGGACGTGCTCGGGCCCGGTGTAGCCCTTTTCGGCCAGCAACGCGGCCAGCATCCCCGACTGCACTGCCAGCGGATCGACGGTGTTCTTCATCATCGTCAGCTTGCCGGCGGTGACCGAACCGGTGGTCAGATGGCGCGAAGCCGAGATGCCGATCGCGTGCTGGACGGCGGCGGCGTCCAGGCCGAGCATCCTGCCGGCGACGATCGGCGCGGCGACCGCGGTCAAAGTCGCGTGATGCCAGCCGATCTCGCGGATGCCGGGGAACGAAGCCTCGCACAGCCTCTGCTCCATCTCGTAGGCCAGCACGATTCC
>CAZYDJ010000154.1:2378-5620 GCA_964646035.1 uncultured Fibrobacteraceae bacterium
CCGCAGCCATCGCGGCGGGGATCAGGTCGCTGGGATGGCTGGGATCCTGTTTCCAATAGATGTCGTTGTAGTCCATCACCCGGATCAGCAGGCTGTTGGCCAGCGTCGCCGACACCGGATCGACGCGTTTGCCCACGCCCAGGATCGCCGCCGGACCCGGCGCCGCGATCTCGTCCAGGACATCGAGCGCGATGCGGCAGTCATGCTGTCCCAGGCCGCCGAAGGCGCAGCCGACGCTGTCGAAGAGGAAGCGGACGGCGGCGGTGTAGGCCGCTTGCGGGATGTCATCGTGGCGGAGTCCGGCGGCCCACTCGGCCAACCGGGCGGTGACGGTGCTCATTGCGGTCCTCCGGGGCCCCTAACGGGGATATTTGTCGTTGATGTAGTCGGTCAAAAACTCGATGTGCGACTCGCGGTCGCGGCTGATCTGCTTGACGCAGTCGCCGATCGACACCAACCCCACCAGCTTCTCGCCGTCGAGCACCGGCAGATGGCGGCAGCGCTGCTCGGTCATCACGCTCATGGTCTGTTCGATCGAGGTTTCCGGCCGCACGAAAGCCAGCTTCGACGACATGATCTCGCGCACCGGCGTCTCGCGGGAAGACTTGCCCTGCAGGATGACTTTGCGCAGGTAGTCGCGCTCGGTGACGATGCCGACCACCGCGTCGTTCTGCATCACCAGCAGCGAGCCGACGTTGTTGTCGACCATGGTGGCCACGGCGTCGTAGACCTTGTCTTCCGGGGTTACGGAATGGACGGCTTTGCCCTTGCCTTCCAGGATATCGGCGATTGTGGTCATGTCCGTTTCCCTCCAGATGATGGACAGCCAAATACCCGGTTCAGCCCCGGGGCGGCGGTGCCCAGGCCGGGCTGCAGGTCGCCGGCGAAGTGGCGCAGCACCGTCCCGAGTACGAGTTGCAGGATAAGCAGGAAGACCAGGATTCGCGACAGATTCGGATCGCCGCACGGGCCGGGATGCTGCTTCGGCCGGTCAAGCAGCGGGGTCGCGACATCGGGACACGAAAACGGCCGGACGGGATGCTCCGTCCGGCCGTCGGTCGCATGCGGTCGTTGCGATCGAACTGCGGCTACTCCGCCGCGGGCGGCGTCGGCGCGGGCCGGGCAACCAGCTCGCGGTCGATCATGAACAGGCCCGCGCCGCTGTCCTTGGTCATGATCAGCTTCTGCAGGATGGCGTCGACCGACGACTCCTCCTCGACCTGCTCGCTGACGAACCACTGCAGCATGGTATTGGTGGCGTGATCCTTCTCCTCGATCGCCAGGCTGACCAGATTGTTGATCAGCTTGGTCATGTGGCGCTCGTGGGCCAGCGATGCCTCGAAGATCGCCTGGGGAGAATCCCATTCGGACTGCGGAGCCTCGACGGCCTGCAGGATCACCCGGCCGCCCGCCATGTTCATGTAGTCGATGAACTTCATGGCGTGGAAGAGTTCCTCGTTGGCCTGCTGCCGCATCCAGTTGGCGCATCCCTCAAGATTCTTGTCCTCGCTCCAGGCGGCCATCGCGAGGTAGAGATAACCCGAGTAGAGCTCGGCTTTTATCTGATCGTTGAGTGCTGCCTGCATCTTTTCGCTGATCACATCGGACTCCTTTGTCTGCATGCTGATAAGTCGGCAACGGGGGCGTTTCTTCACCCTGCCGGCGCCCGCCCGAACCTTCTCATGCAGAGGATTAAACACATACATCAGGAGCAAGGCAAGTTCGGGAATCCGAATCGCCTCCGCCGCGGGAGAGCGTTTCGGCGTAAAATCCGAGCGTGGCAGCGTTTTGGGGCGGGAAACAGGACAAACTGTGGCGATGAAATCCGTTTTCAACGATACTGAGGCGCGATGCATCCGCAGTCGCCCCGGGAAGTTCAGACCGGGCCGCAGGACGGAGCGGAAAGGAAATCGAAGCATGCCGAGGACCGAAATAGCCAGCTGGTCGATTCCCTACCTCCAGATCCTCGATGAGGACGGGAATCTTGACAAGGAACTCGAGCCGAAACTGAAAAAGGCCGAACTACTTCAACTATATCGCCACATGTCCTGGACCCGCGTCACCGACGAAAGAATGTTGAAACTGCAGCGCCAGGGCCGCATCGGCACCTTCGGGCCGAGCACCGGCCAGGAGGCTGCGCAATGCGGTTCGATTTTCGCGGCCACCGAAAAGGACTGGTTCGTCGGAGCCTTCCGCGAGCACGGCACCCGTCTGATGCGCGGCGAGACCATGGTCAAGCAACTGCATTATTACAACGGTTTCGAGGAGGGGAACGTCAACCCCGACGGCCCGGGCCGCAACCTGCCGATCTCGGTGATCGTCGGCGCCCAGGCGCTGCACGCGGTCGGCATCGCCCGCGCCATGAGCTTCAAGGGTGAGAAGGATACCGCGGTGCTCTGCTACATGGGCGACGGCGCGACCAGCGAGGGCGACTTCCACGAGGCCCTCAACTTCGCCTCGGTCTGGCGGACCCCGGTCGTTTTCATCGTCCAGAACAACCAGTGGGCGATCTCGGTGCCTCGCGAGAAGCAGACCCGGTCGCGGACCCTGGCCCAGAAGGCGCTGGCCTACGACATGCCCGGCATCCAGGTCGACGGCAACGACGTCCTGGCCATGTACGTCGCCACCAGCGAGGCCCTGCAGCGGGCCCGCGCCGGCGAGGGCCCGACCCTGATCGAGGCCGTGACCTACCGCCTGATGATGCACACCACCGCCGACGATCCGACCAAGTACCGCACCAGCGAGGAGGAGCAGATCTGGTGGAAGCGCGACCCGCTGCCCCGGTTCCGCAAGTACCTCGAAGGGCGCAAGTACTGGAACGACGATCTCGAAGCGAAGCTGCTGCAGGAGTTGAAGGAGAAGATGGACGCCGAAGTGAAGGAATTCGAGGAGGCTCCGGCCTTCGATCCGGTCGCGCCTTTCGATCATGTCTTCGGCACCAAGCACGCGGTGATCGAGGACCAGCGCGCCGCCTTCCTGGACGAGTTGCGGAAGGAGAAGGGCGATGCCTAAGCTGAACATGGTCCAGGCGATCAACCTGGCCTTGGCCCAGGAGATGGAGAAGGACGAGAGCGTGGTCATCCTCGGCGAGGACGTGGGCGTCGACGGCGGCGTCTTCCGGGTCACCGACGGTCTGATCGACAAGTTCGGCTCCGAGCGGGTGATGGATACTCCGCTGGCCGAGTCTGCCATCGCCGGCACGTCTGTCGGCATGGCGCTGGCCGGCATGAAGCCGGTCGGCG
>CAZYDJ010000155.1:0-5618 GCA_964646035.1 uncultured Fibrobacteraceae bacterium
GTCGTCGAGGCGATCGAAGACGTAAGGTCCGTTCTCGGCTCCCCAGACCTGAACGTCCGATTCGTCGAAGCCGCGATCCCAGCTCTCGACCCGGTCGGCGGTCAGCAGCACCTCGCTGGTGGCGTAGGCTGCTCCGTAGAGGTCGCTGGCGCATTCCCTTTCGACGGTGCCGCCGACGAAGCGGTCTTGCGCGAAAGTCAGTTCCGTGGCGCAACCGTCGCGAAGCAGCAGATCGCCGGGCCCGAGCGCGCCGAAGAGACGGACATCCCGCCAGGCGAGGATGAACTTGTCCGGCTCGGGCAGGGAATAGACGGTGCTGAGCAGGATCCCGTCGGCGCCCCGGGTCAGCCGGTAGATCCGTTGGCGGTAGGGGGCTTCCGGGCTCTCGGCGACTGCCTGTTCGACGTACATCCAGATCGCGTCATTGCGCCAGGTCCAGATCGGGGCCATGTGCAGGCGGATGTCGCGATAATCGGGATCGGCCGCGGCCTGGGCGGCGCTGCTGAACGATCCCGTCAGCCATTCGGCCAGCCGGACCAGTCCGGCGTCATCGCCGATCCGCCGCGGCGGATCGGCCCGGCATTTCACGCAGGCGCAGCCGGCGGCGGCAAGCGCAGCCAGCAGGATCAGGGCCGATGCCGTTCGGCGCGGGTTCATCTTCATCGGTGATCCGGCCTCCGTTCAAGTGCGTTCCACATCCCGCATAACTACCGATATTCGACCGGCGAAGCAAGGACGGATCCCGCGGCCGGCGGCAAAGCTTGCACACCGGTCGCTGTCCCGTTACTGTCCCGGAATGTTCAGGAAAAAAAATGATAATCAGGCTGACGGGCTGTCCCTGACTCCCGACGCCGAAGTCACGATAGTCGGCTGGCGTCGCATGGAGTCGGAGTTGCAGGCTCCCGCTTCGCGGCGTCTCAATCTCGCCGTCATACTCTCGCTGGTCGCAGCCCTGGCCTGGACGGTCCTGTCCGGCGGCGGCTCGGCATCCGCCTGGGGATCCGCCGTGATCGGCGCTTTGGCCTGGGCGGCAGTGATCCGTTTCATGCTGATCGACATCCGCTGGCTCCAGTTCTGGCCGGTGTGGCTGGCTATAGGATTCGCGGCTCCGCTCTACGCCGGCTCCGGCGAGACAAGCCGGGCGATAGGGTTGGGGATGTCCCTGCTTTTCCTGGTTCTGCGCCGCTACCGTCCCTTCCATCATATCGGATCCCGCCGCCGCGCCTTCGCTTTCGCTTCCGGTTTCCTGATCCTGATCCTGCTGGCCCTGGTCGATCCGCCGGCCGTTACCGAGGAATCCACCGGGGCGATGCGCCTCGGTGCCGCCTTCGCCTGGATCTCCCTGTGGTCGCTGCGGTTCTTCTGGTTCCTGGTGCTGGTGCGACTGTTCTTCGGCATGCGCCTGCACTTTTTGCGTTTGCGGCCCAAGCTGGCGGTCAGCGGTCTGTTCATCGCCCTGGTGCCCGCCCTGTTGGTGATCGCCATGGCGATCATTTCCAGTTACGGAGTCCTGGGCGGCGGCCGGGCCACCACCGGTCGGCAGATCCTGCTGGAATGGTCGCAGCGGATGGAAGCCGGTGATATGGACTTCGCCGGAGACGGCGAGGGATTCGTCTGGCGGCGTGAAAAGGGCGCAGTCGTCGCCGGGCCCGCGACTCCGGACTGGATGAATATTTTCGCCGCCGCGATCGATGCGGCCGGCCCCGTCTCCGCGACCTTCGCCTCAGCCGACACCGTCACCGCAGTCACCCTGCGCACGGCGTCCTTCCCGGCCGACACGACCGCCTATTTCGTTATCGGCGGTGAAGTCTGGCTGATGCAGCTGCGCGGTTCAGACTCGCCGGATATCGAAGTGCGGGGGCTGCCGATCGGCGAGGACGACCTGACCCGGATGGCGCATCTGCTGCGGGCCGACGTGGGGCTCTTCTCTTCGGCCAACTTCAACTTCGGCAATTCCCGAGGCGATGTCCCGGAACTGAATCTGGATCTGCGCGGGCGGTATACGGAGGCCGTACCGGATTCGGTGTCCGTACCGTTCCTGCAGCGTCCGCTGGGGTTCGGCGGGTCGATGGTCGAAGTTCTCCGGCTGGTCGACGGTCGTTTCGAGCCGGGGACCGTATTGCTGCATCTGTCGGTCTGTCCCGACGATCTGGCGCGTGAATTCCTCCGCGGAGATGTCAACGAGTTCAATAACGTGGTCCTGGTGGGGCTGGCCGTCGTCGCCGGTCTTTTCCTGGCCGTGGTGGCGTTGGCGTTGTTCTTCGGGGTCCGCATCACCAACGGCATCACCAGCGCCGTGCAGGGCCTCCAACGAGCCACTCGCCGCCTGGCCGCCGGGGACCTGTCCGTCTATATCGACATCCCGAACGAGGACGAGCTGGGCGATCTGGCCCTGTCCTTCAACGACATGACCGCGGCCATCCAGCGGGGACGGGAAGAGGCGGTCGAACGCGAACGTCTCGAGCGCGAGCTTTCCACCGCCCGCGAAATCCAGCAGCATCTGCTGCCCCACGATTTTCCCGAGGTGCCGGGCTTCGAGGTCACCGGAGTGAGCGTGCCCAGCCTCCAGGTCGGCGGCGACTACTTCGATTTCCTGGACCAGGGAAACGGCCGCACCGGCGTGGCCATCGGCGATGTTTCGGGCAAGGGGATGCCCGCGGCCCTTTTGATGGCGAATCTCCAGGCCAGCCTGCAGGGCCAGGTCATCCACCCCAACTCGGTTTCCGACATCGTCTCCTGCGTCAACGACCTGCTGGTCCACTCGACCGACACCCACATGTTCGCCACCTTCTTCTACGGCGTGATCGACCGCGGCGCCGCCACCTTCACCTGCACCAACGCCGGCCACAATCCGCCGCTGCTGGTTCGGGCCGACGGGCAGGTGGAGCAACTCGGAGTGGGCGGCCTGCTGCTGGGCATGTTGCCCGACCGCAGCTACGAGCAGCAGACCGTCGATCTGGATCCGGGCGACGTGCTGGTGCTCTACACCGACGGCATCACCGAAGCCGTGGGGCCCGACCTGATCGGCGAAGGGGACTCCGGCGAGCGGGCCCTGGAAGATGAGATCGACGCCGATTCCATGTTCGGCGAAGAGCGGCTGCTGGATGTCGTCCGGGCCGGAGCCGGGCTCTCCGCCGTCGCGCTGCGCGAATCCATCCTGCGGGCAGTCAACGATTTCACCGCCGGAGTGGCCCAGAGCGATGACATCACCCTGGTGGTCATCCGGCGCCTGCCCTGATCGCCGAACCGATTCAACCACTAAAAGCCCGTAAATCAGTAGGGTATAGCTTCTTGTCTCCACCGGGGACTGGTGCTAGACTGGCCGCCGATGTGATGTCGATTGCTCGGCTTTTCGCTTTGGGGGGATCATGGGCCAGTCGCGACGTTTTTCGATATCCGCCTTCAATGATTGGTTTTCCCGCCGTCTTCCTTTCTTCTACGCCAACTGGATCTCGACCCTGGGCAGCCTGATGGCTTTGTCCAGCGCCGGCCTGCTGGTGATCGCCCTGCTGGTCCACATCTATCAGGTAGTCGTCGATCGGCCGTCGAACCCCTATGTGGATCTGGTCGGGTTCATGGTGCTGCCGATCGTCCTGATCTGCGGACTGGTCCTGGTCGTGATCGGCAACGCTGTCCGTCACCGCCGGGAGAAGCGGACCGGCCCGGCGCCGGTGGCCGTGGAAGTGGGCGGGCCCTTGTTCATGCGCAAGCTGGCCGGCGTCCTGATCCTGGCCGTGGCGGGCATGGCGGTGCTGGCGACGTTCAGCTACGAGGCCTATCACTACACCGATTCCACCGATTTCTGCATGAAGGTATGCCACCAGGTCATGGAGCCCGAGGGAGTGGCCTACGAGCGTTCGCCGCATTCGAACGTCGGTTGCGTGGAATGCCATATCGGGCCCGGCGCCGACTGGTTCGTGCGCTCGAAGATATCCGGGGTGCGCCAGGTGTTCGCCGTGATCGGCAACACCTATCAGCGTCCCATCCCGTCTCCGGTCGAGAACCTGCGACCGGCCCGCGATACCTGCGAGGGATGCCACGATCCGAGCAAGTTCCACGGATCGAAGGTATTCCTGCGCGAGCACGTCGAGTCCGACCGCGAGAATACTCCCTCGGTGACCGCGATGCTGGTCAAGGTGGGCGGCCCTTCGGTGGCCGGCGCCCCCGCTTCGGGCGTCCACTGGCACGTCGATCCCGGCAACGAACTGCGGTACCGGTCGCGCGACAAGTCCCGGTCCGAGATTCTCGAGATCCTGCAGAAGACTCCCGCCGGCGAGGTCCGGTATCTGCTCGACGGAGAGTCGCCGGAGGAAGACTCCGGGCAGGAAGAGGGCCTGTGGCGGACCATGGACTGCATCGACTGCCACAACCGCCCGACCCACATCTTCGAGACTCCCGCCGAGGCCCTGGACGCGGCCTTCGTCGTCGGCGCCCTCGATTCCTCGGTGCCCTGGCTGCGCCGGGAATCCGAAGCGGTGCTGCGCGACGTCAGTCCCGGCGACGACACCGCCGCGGTCATCGCCCAACGGCTGCAGGACATCTACGCCGCCGATCATCCCGACGACCTGGCGGCCCTGCGCGAGGCGTTGTCGGAAACCGCCGTCGAGTTGGCTGCCATCCTGGAGCGCAACGTCTTTCCCGGCATGGCTATCGAGTGGGGCACCTATGCCAGCCTGCTCTCGCATCACGATCTGGACGGGGAGCTGGTTCCCAGGGGATGTTTCCGCTGTCACGACGAAGAGCATATCAGCGACGAAGGCGACGCCGTCAGCCAGGATTGCGATCTTTGCCACGCGGTGCTGGCCGAACGGGAACATCCGGAGGATCTGCCGGATTTCCTGGCCGATCTGGTCACGGAGCGCAGATGATCGGTTCGGGCAGGATCGGCCGCAAGCACGACTATCCGCACCACGGGCCGTAGGCCGCTCAGCGATTACCCCCTTGATCGATGGGGGGGGTATGTTATAAACAGGATATGATCAGAAGGATTTAGATGTGGAGGTTAGCCATGCCGCCAGATCCGTTTTCGATTTCGAACCATAATAGATTTTTCCCGATTTCTTCCCTATCCGGACTTCACCGTAATTCCAGTTTCAGGCGCGACTCCATCCTGCGGCCAAGCACGACAACGGCCGCAGGCGATAACTGTGCGCGCCGGAGCCAAGGAGACTCGTATGAGAAAGATTATCCCGCTGATCCTGACGCTGATCTGCCTGTCCTTTCCCGCCGCCGCGCAGCAGGTAATCCATAACGAGGAACCGGTCGATCCGACCCGGGTCTTGGTGTTCCTGCCGAACCGGGATGTTCCGCCGCCCTACGAAGTGACCGGGGAAGTCATCGACGGGACGGCGACGATCTATATCAACGGGATCCAAATTCAACCCAATCCTCGTAGGCGCAAAGGCATTTCGGCCTTTCCCAGGTCGGAGTTCGACTTGTGTCGCGAAGGCTTCGCAGATCTCCAGTGCGATATGATAGCTCTCGGTTATACCCATGATGAAGTTGTCGAGGCGATTGCCGAGCGTGTCCGCGACTGTCCGGGTGTGGTTTCGGTAGAACGCAATGAAATCCAGTTGATGGTGAAATACGAAGACGAATCGGAAATTGAATACTGGGTG
>CAZYDJ010000156.1:0-5559 GCA_964646035.1 uncultured Fibrobacteraceae bacterium
GACACCGAAGTTCTTTTCGGAGTTCCCGAAGCCGCGACCATGGACTCCGACGGCACGATCTATCTGATGGACATCCAGCTCTCGACCGCGCACGTCTTCGGCCCCGACGGCGAGTTCAAGGGAAACGTCGGTCGTGAGGGCGAGGGGCCGGGCGAACTGCGCGAACCCAACTCCATCTTCATGTCGCCGAGCGGCGACGTCTGCTTCCTGCAGCGGATGCCGGGCACCTTCATCACGGTCACACCGGACGGCGAGCCTGCCGGATCGCAGCGTCTGAGCCTGGTCGATACCGAGGGCGGCGGGATGATCAGCGCCGTCTCGGGTTTCTGCCGCAACGGCAGGATGGCGGTGTCGGGCCATGTGTTCTCGGGTTTCGACACGGCCGACGGCATCACGATGCTCCATTTCCTGGGTCTTTTCGATCCTTCCGGCAACGAGATACGACGACTGGCCGAGAAAACCCGAAAGATGGATGTGAATCGCCGGCGGTTCGTCGAGCGCGAGGACTTCTCGTTCGCCTTCGGCGGATTGTGGGCGATGGGACCGGACGGACGCTGCTACCTGGCCGCCGACCGCGACAACTTCGCCATCGAGGTCTACAGCCCCGAGGGCGAACTCGAGCGGATCATCTCGAGGCCCTATCAAGGCCGCAAGCGGACGCAGGAAGAGAAGGACGACATCGCAGCCGGAGTGCGGATGATAGTGGACGGCCAACGGATCCAGATCGAATGCGAGATCGAGGATCGCGATCCCTGCATCAGCTTCCTGCAGGTCGCGGACAACGGCGAACTCTGGGCCCTGGGCAGCGTGGGCAGCCGGCCCGAAGAGGAAGGCGTCTACCAGGTCTGGGACGTTTTCGACACCGAGGGAATCTTCGTCCGCCAGGTCAAGCTGATGTGCCCCGGCGATCCGGATCGCGACCGGATGGTGCGCGTGGACGACGACGTATTCCTGGTCATCCAAGGCTTTGACGGAGTCAGCGGCAGCATGTACGGAGGCGACGAGGATGAGGGAGGGGACGACGAACCGCCGGTGCCCCTGGAGGTGATCTGCTACCGGGCTCGTTGAGCCGCGACGGCAGGTGCTATGCGCGGCTGCGAAGTGCGCGCAGGTTGTGAACGACGAGGCCCGGGCCCGATCAGGCCCGGGCTTCGCAATGCCGGTAGATGGGGCAGGCGTCGCAGTCGGGCTTGCGGGCCTTGCAGATCTTGCGGCCGTGATCGATCAGCAGGTGGCCGAAGGCGACCCAGTCCTTGCGCGGGACGCATTCGTTGAGGTCGCGCTCGATCTTGACCGCGTCCTTGGGCCCGTGGCCGCTCAGTCCCAGCTTCACCGCGATGCGGCCGACGTGCGTGTCGACGACCACGCCGTCGGGCTCGTTGAAGACATTGCCCAGGACCACGTTCGCGGTCTTGCGGCCCACGCCGGCGAGCTTGACGAACTGCTTGATGTCGCGCGGCACTTCGCCGCCGTGCTTCTCGACGATGCCGCGGCTGCAGGCGCGGATCGACTTGGCCTTGTTGCGATAGAATCCGGTGGAGCGGACGGCCTCCTCGATCTCCTCCTGGGTGGCGTCGGCCAGGGCCCGCGGGGTTGGGTAGGCCGCGAAGAGATCGGGCGTGACCATGTTCACCCGCGCGTCGGTGCATTGGGCCGAGAGGATGGTGGCGATCAGCAGCTCGAAGGCGTCGCGATGGTCGAGCGAGCAGCGGGCGTCGGGATATTCCTTGCCCAGGATGCGGATGACGTTGCGGGCGCGTCGCTTGCGGGCTGCCAAGTCGAGCATGGGGGCTCCTTCGAGATTGGAATGCGGTCGCGGTCGTCTCGGAGACTGCCGGCATATGCGGCCGGCGCGACCGTGTCGGGGGCCGGCGGCGGTTCGGAACCGGCGAACTGCTGGTCCCATCGACGAAAACCGGACCGGTCGGCTTGACAGGCCGCAAGGCCGGTGCTAGCTTTTGATCCGCTCCGAGCCGGAGAAGATATCACGGCTCCAGCCGGAGTGCTACAGACATCGGGTGCGCCGCTAGCTCAATTGGCAGAGCAACTGACTCTTAATCAGTAGGTTCGGGGTTCGATTCCCTGGCGGCGTACCAAAAGAAATAAAAGGACTTACGGCGATTGTCGTGAGTCTTTTTTCTTGTCTGAAATTCCAAGGAACTCGATCGCGATATCCCGCATCCGCCTCACTTCAGGTCTTCCGGCTTGCAGAGCCACTTCTTCTTGCGCGCCGCGCGACCGCATTTCGAGCAGACGTATTTCGGATCCTTGACGGCCTTGCACAGCAGCTCCATCTCGCGCACGTACTCCTCGCGCGTCCACTTGCAGAGCTCTTTCGGTTTATCACCCAATTCGAGGCCTTTCCGGTGGCGCAGGCATTTCTGATTGCGTCAGGGGGCGCTGATGGTTGACTGTGTCATGACTCGTCCGACCCGGTGGAAATCCCGGCGGCGGCGCAAGCAGGCGCCACCGGCCGCGGGGCCGATACCAAGAAGGTAAACGAGGTCGGCGTCTTCGCAACGGTACCCGGCCCGGATCGGCCCCGCGCCTCGAGCGCGGCAACTCGAGAGAAGGATGACCATCATGCGCGAGGCTATGCAGCTCTTTTTCCTGCGCCACGGCCGAGCGGATCGAGATCGCTACGACGGCTTCGACGACGATCTGCGCCCCTTGGTGCCGGAGGGCCGCCGCCGGTTGCGCCGGCAGGCGGAGATTCTGGCCGCGATGGGCCCGGGAATAGGAGCGGTCATCTCCAGTCCGCTGGTGCGGGCGGCGCAGACGGCTGAGATCATGGCAGACCGCCTGGGCCTGCTCGATGCCCTGTACTTCGACGATCGCCTCGGGCCGGGTTGCGGCCTGCAGAGCCTGGCCGGGATCATCGGCGGATTGGATTCGCAGCAGGAGCGGATTATGCTGGTGGGGCACGAGCCTGATTTCAGCTGGATGATCGGCGAGTTGGTCGGCGGCGCCGACGTGGTCATGAAGAAGGGAGCCCTGGCCCGGGTCGATCTTTCTCCCGGCGACGTCCTGCAGGGATCCCTGGTCTGGCTGATGCAGCCCGGGATGATGCTGGCGGGGTTTTCAGGATCCGATCAACCTCAGTAGTTCCGCGTTGTCCACTCCGAGACAGGTGCCCATCAGGCGCGCCGAGTCCAGCCACGGGTGGGTCAGCGGCACCAGGCGCCGATTGCCGGCCACTTCCGCCAGCGGCACCGCCACGCATTCTCCGCCCTGGATCCCGACCAGCACGTTGTACGTTCCCTCCGCCATCAATCCGGCCGCCGCGGCGCCCAGCCGGGTCGCCAGCAGACGGTCGGAGGCCGACGGCACGCCGCCTCGCTGCACGTGGCCCAGGCTGGTGACCCTCGCCTCGGTGCTCGTCAATCTCTGCAGATTGCGCGCCAGCCGGCTGGCCAGGCTTTCCTTGACCAGGCGGAATCCGCCGGGGCCCGCCGCCTCTTCGGCGCTGCTCGCCAGCTTCTGGAGCTTCTTCTCCAGCTTTTCGTTTTCCGCCTTGGCCTGCAGCTCTGCCGCTTCGGTCCGGGACTTGGCGCCCTCGGCCACGCAGACGATCGAGAAGCGTTTTCCGTAGCGGCGCTTGCGCTCGTTCAGGTAGCCGGCCACGGCGTCGATGTCGTAGGGGATTTCCGGCATCAGGATGACGTCGGCGCCGCCCGCGATGCCGGCTCCCAGGGCGATCCAGCCGGCGTTGTTTCCCATCACTTCCACTATGATGATGCGGTCGTGGCTGGTCGCGGTGGTGTGCAGCCGGTCGATGGCCTCGGTGCAGATCTGCATCGCGGTGTCGAAGCCGAAGCAGACGTCGGTGCCGGCGACGTCGTTGTCGATGGTCTTGGGCAGGGTCATCACGTTCAGGCCGCCGGCCTTGTGCAGATGGTAGGCGTTGCGCTGGGTGCCGCCGCCGCCGAGGCAGACGAGGCAATCGAAGCCCAGCTTGCGCACGTTCGCGACCGCGGTATCGGTCATGTCCAGCACCTTGCCGCCCATCGACATCTTATGCGGCTTGTCGCGCGAGGTGCCCAGGATGGTGCCCCCGAGGGTCAGCACGTTGCTGGTGTTTTCGAAATTCAGATCGATGGTGCGGTTCTCGACCAGTCCCCGGAACCCGTCCAGCACGCCGACGACCTTCATGCCGTAGTCCTGGATCGCGGCCTTGGTGATGCCGCGGATGGCCGCGTTGAGCCCCGGACAATCTCCGCCTGCGGTCAATATGCCGATGCAGCGGGCCTGGGATGGGAACGGACTCATTGCAGGTCTCCCGGATCGGGGTCACGATGGCGCGCGGAATCACCGCCCGGCTTGTCCGCTGCCATATTAACCATAAATATCACCCGGCGCCTATCCTGGGCCGCGGTTCGGCGCCGCGGTCGTGCTAGTATGAGAGCAAGTGGAATTGCAGCGGCGGCCCTCGTCCGGGAATCTGGAATGGGATCGGAATCCGTGATCGAAAACCAGTACGTCGTTCCGCAGACCGTGGCTGCGGGTGAATTGATCGCCTGCCTGTCCCGCGGCATGTCCAGCGAACCGGATCCATCCCGATCCGATCGAATCCGTTTCCACGACACTTTCGACTGGCGGCTGCACAGGGCCGGTTCGACCCTGTTGCGGGAGGCGGGGCGCTACCGGCTCGTCGATTCCGGCCTGGGCGGCAACTTGGCCGAAGCACCCACCGCGACCGGGCCGTGGCCGCGATTCGCCGCCGACTTTCCCGCCGGCGGCGCCATGAGTGAAGAACTCGGCCCGCTCATCAAGCGGCGGGCTCTGATCCGTCTGCTGACCGTCGGCGCCGTTTCGAGTTCGTGGCGGATCCGGGACCGGGGCGGCCGAATAGTGATGGATGTGGAGCTCTGTGAACTGCTGCCGCAGCAGCCGGCGGCCGGCGCCGTTCTGCGGCTGCTGCGTCTGCGGCCGTCGCCCGACCGCGCTGCCAATGCGGCGAGGGTCCGCAGGGCGAAATCCGCACTGGCCGCCCTGGGCGTCGAACCGCCGGCCCGCCCGCCGCTGGACCTGATCCTGGAGTCGGCGGGTCTGGAGCCGGAGGCCTACTCCTCGAAGTTCAGCGCCGAACTCGATCCCGCGGCGTCGGCGATCGAGGCGGCGACCCTGATCTGCCGGGAGCTGCTGCGGACCATGCGCGTCAACGAGCCGGGTCTCAAGGCCGACGTCGACACCGATTTCCTGCATGATTTCCGGGTCTCGATCCGGCGGACGCGCTCGATGCTCAAACATTTCCGCGGCATCTTCGCCGCCGATCCGGTCGCCGGGTTTCGGGGGAGGTTAGCGTCTGTCGGGCGCGTCACCGGGCCTTTGCGGGATCTGGATGTCTATCTGCTCGACGAATCACGTTACCGGGCCATGCTGCCCGAGGAACTGCGGCCGGGGCTGGACGGCCTCTTCAGCCGCCTCGCTGCAAGGCGACGATCGGAATTGAGCCGGGTCCGCCGCGAACTCGGCTCGCAAGCCTATCGCTCGCTGGTTTCGGGTTGGGATGCGTTCCTGGCCGCGCCTCCTCCCGGTCCGCACGCGCGGCAGCCGGCC
>CAZYDJ010000157.1:0-5463 GCA_964646035.1 uncultured Fibrobacteraceae bacterium
CGACGGCGAGGAGAAGAACGTCCATCAGGTCGGTCACCACGATCGCTGCGGCACGATCATCGAGCCCTATCTGTCGCGCCAGTGGTTTCTGCGCATGGGCGATCTCGCGGCTCCGGCGGTCAAGGCGGTCGAGGACGGCACCATCCGCCTGTACCCGGACCGGTGGGTCGGCGTCTACCACAACTGGATGCGCAACATCCGCGACTGGTGCATCTCGCGCCAGCTGTGGTGGGGGCACAGGATTCCGTTCTGGACCTGCGACGACTGCGGCCACGAGATCTGCGCGACGGAAACCCCGACTGTCTGTCCCGAATGCGGCGGCGCGGCCCTGACCCGGGATCCCGACGTGCTGGACACCTGGTTCAGCAGCTGGCTGTGGACCTTCTCGCCGCTGGGATGGCCCGACAGTACTGCGGATATGGAGCGGTTCCATCCCACGAGCCTGCTGGTAACGGCGGCCGACATCATTTTCTTCTGGGTGGCCCGCATGGTGATGGCGTCGTACCACTTCCTGGGCGAGCCGCCGTTCACCGAGGTGCTGTTTACCGGCATCGTCCGCGACGGGGAAGGCCGCAAGATGAGCAAGTCGCTGGGCAACAGCCCCGACCCGATAGATCTGATCGACAAGTACGGGGCGGACGCCCTGCGTTGCTCGATGGTCATGCTCACGCCCACCGGCCAGGACATCTTCTTCTCGGAGCAGTCCCTGGAGGTCGGCCGCAACTTCTGCAACAAGATCTTCCAGGCCACGAAGCTGGTTCTCAACTTCTGGGACCAGGCCGGCTATGAAACCAGCGCCGGCGAAGGCGCCGGCTGCGATCTGGCTCCGGCCGTCGCCGCCGCAGCCGCGGATGATCTCCCCGGTACGGTTTCGGCCATGTGGCGCGCCGTATTCGGCAGTGAACCGCCCGTGCGTCCGGACTCTTCGGGATTCCGTCTGGAGGACGAGTGGATTCTGGGCCGTCTCTGCGCGACGGTCGAGGAGGTCAACGGCAACATGGAGCGCCGGCGTCTCAACGACGCCGCCTATTCGGCCTACAACTTCTTCCGTCACGAGTTCTGCGATTGGTATCTCGAGGCGATCAAGCCGCGCCTGCGCGATCCCGACCAGCGGGGCGACGCCCTGATGATCGCGATGCTCAACCTGGGGATCTGCTACAAGCTGCTGCATCCGGTGATGCCCTTCATCACCGAGGAACTGTGGTCGCAGCTGCCGCCCGCCTCGGGTTATCTGATGACATCCCGTTTCCCGGTCTGCGTCGGTGCGGCGCCTTTCGCGGCCCGGGTCGAACGGTTTTCGCGGTTGATGGAGATCGTCGGCGTGATCCGCAATCTGCGCACCGAACTCGGCGTCCAGCCGGGGCTGCGCGGTCGGGTCGTCCTGCGTTCCCCCGATGCCGGGCTCCGCGCGGAGTTGGAGTCGGATTCCGCTCTCATCTCCCTGCTGGCAAAGTTGGAGCAGGTCACGGTGGTATCCGGAGGCGACGACCCCAGCCCGGCCGGCGCCGGCGTCGCCGGAGCGGTCGAGATATTCCTGCCCATGGCGGGACTGGTCGACGTCGAACGCGAAATGGAGCGGCTGGCCGCTGAACTGCAAAAAGTCGAGGGATGGATCCTGGGCGCCCGCAAGAAGCTCTCGAACGAGAATTTCGTCTCGCGTGCTCCGGCCGAAGTAGTGGCCCAGCAGCGGGAACAGTTGACAGAGAACGAGGCCCAGGCGGAAGCTCTGCGCCAGAGGTTGGCAGCTTACGGTGGCCGATGATCCGGACGGAGGAGGCGGCGTGGTGAACGTGGACGGGAGCCCGTTCAAGACTCCGGGACAGATCCTGCGCGAAGTGCGCGAGGCCCGGGGGATCGATCAGCAGGAAATGGCGACCAGGACCAGCATCCCCCTGCGTCTGCTGGCCGCTCTCGAGATAGACGATTACGATCAGCTTTCGGGGGACCTGTACGTCCGGAGCTTTCTGCGCTCCTGCGCCAAGGAGCTGGGATTGGATCCCCAGGCCCTGATCGACCTCTATCAGGAAGGGATCAACGCCCAGCAGGCCACCGAAGCCGTGGGGGAGCCCACCTGGGAGGCCGAAGTGGCCGTCGAACGGGTGGGCGGAATTCCCTGGGCGACTGTTCTGCGCGCTGCGGGCGTGGTCGTTGCGGTCGTGCTGATCGCCATGGTCGTCGTTCGGATCGTCAACCGCGGCGCTGCGGATCCCGGGCAGACTCCCGTCTTGACCGAGGCACATTCCGTCGCCGCTTCGGACACCGTCGCGGCGTCGGACACCGTCGCCGTGGCCGCTGCCGGCGCCGGCGCCGGAGAATCCGTAGTCGTGCCGGACGATGCCCCGACCGGGGATCCGGCCGTCGCCGCCGCCGTTGAGGTCGCGGATGCGGACGCCGGCGGCGAATCGGTTCCCGACGAACCCGGCGGCCAGGCCTTGGCCGAGGATGTCTCAGCCGCCGTGTCCGGATCTTCCACGGCGGTCACCGCCGCCATGCCTGCCGGGGATTCCACCCTGATCTTCGCCGACGGTCGTCGCCGCTCCCTGGTATTGCGGATAGTCGGTCCTTCGCCGCTCGCGGTGGCCGTCGCCGCCGACGGCGACGAACTGGTGCCCCTTTCCGTGCCGGGCAGGGGGGCGATTTCCTCGTTGCCCGATCACGGCATCGAGAGCGGTCGACTCTATCGCGCCCGCGACCGCTATGTGGCCTATTGGGCGGGAGACGACTATTTCTTCGTCCGCCTCGCCGACGACGCCGGAGTGAGTATTTCCCTCAACGGCCGATCGATCGACATCCCGCCCGGCGTCGTGGGCCGGGAATGGGAACTCAACGCCGACAAGGCCGCACCCTGACCGATGGGGAGGCCACCGTGGCCGGGTTCAAGCTGCACGCTCCATTCGAACCCCGCGGTGATCAGCCGGAGGCCATCGCCGCATTGCTGCGCGCCCATCGCGGCGGCAGCAAATGGCAGACGCTGCTCGGCGTGACCGGCAGCGGCAAGACCTTCACCATGGCCAACATGATCGCTGAACTCGATCTGCCCACTCTCGTCTTCAGCCACAACAAGACCCTGGCCGCTCAGCTCTACGGCGAGTTCAAGGGGTTTTTCCCCGAGAACGCCGTCGAGTACTTCATCTCGTACTACGACTACTACCAGCCCGAAGCGTTCATCCCCGCGACCGGGACCTACATCGAGAAGGACGTCAGCATCAACGACGAGATCGAACGGCTGCGCCTGCGGGCCACCAGCTCGTTGCTGACCCGTCCCGACGTGATAGTCGTGGCCAGCGTTTCGGCCATCTACGGTCTCGGCAATCCGGAGACTTTCCACGGCAAGGTCATCAACCTGAAGCCGGGCCAGGAACTGGAGCGGGACGTACTGCTCGAGCGTCTGGTCGACATCCACTACACGCGGCAGGATGTCGAGGGGGGCTACGGCACTTTCCGGGTCCGGGGCGACACGGTCGAGGTGCGGGCGGCCTTCGATGAACGGGTGTTGCGCGTCGAGTTCTTCGGCGACGAGATCGACCGCCTGCTCTACGTGGACGGAGTCAGCGGCAAGCCGCTCCACGCGGCGGACGAGGCCCATATCCATCCCGCCCGCCAGTTCGTCACCGACAAGGAGATGGTCGGACCGATCCTCGACGAGATAGGCCACGACCTGGAGTTGCGCCTCGCGGAGATGGACGATGCCGGCAAGACGCTGGAAGCCCAGCGGCTAGCGTCCCGCACCCGCTACGACATGGAGATGATCAAGCAGGTCGGCTACTGCAACGGGGTGGAGAACTACTCGCTCTACTTCGACCGGCGGCGGCCCGGTGAACGGCCCGCCTGCCTGCTGGACTATTTCCCCGACGAATTCCTGCTGTTCATCGACGAGTCTCACGTCACCGTCTCGCAGTTGGCCGCCATGTATCGCGGCGATCGTTCGCGCAAGGAGACCCTGGTCGAGCACGGTTTCCGGCTGCCCAGCGCCCTGGACAACCGTCCCCTGCGCTTCAGCGAGCTGGAGGAATTGGTTCCCGGGGCTGTCTTCGTCTCGGCCACGCCCGGAGACTACGAGATGGAGAAGTGCGGCGGCGAATTCGTCGAGCAGGTCATCCGGCCCACCGGGCTGGTCGATCCGGTCGTCGAGATAGTGCCGGTGGGCGGTCAGGTCGACGATCTGATCGGCCGGGCCCGCGCGGTGGTGGCCGGGGGCGAGCGGGTGCTGGTGACGACTCTGACCAAGAAGATGGCCGAGGACCTCAGCGAGTACCTGCAGCGGCTGGGTTTGCGTGTCAGCTATATGCACGCCGACATCGCGGCCCTGGACCGGGTCGAGATCCTGCGCGGGCTGCGGCTCGGGGAGTCGGATATCCTGGTCGGGGTGAACCTGCTGCGCGAGGGATTGGACATGCCGGAAGTGGCCCTGGTCGCAATCCTCGACGCCGACCGGGAAGGATTTCTCCGCTCTGAGCGCAGCCTGATCCAGACCGCCGGCCGCGCCGCCCGTAACGCCGGCGGCAAGGTGGTGCTCTATGCCGACAGGATGACCAATTCGATGAGCCGCGCGATCGCCGAAATGGAGCGCCGCCGTTCCAAGCAGATCGCCTACAACGAGGAACACGGGATCGTGCCGCAGACCATCCACAAGACACGCGAAGAGATCATGCAGGCCACCATGGCCGCGGGCGAGTCCCGCGGCGCCGGCGCGGCCGCTGCCGCGACGTCCGACGAACGGCCCTGGGAGGCTGTCATCGCCGCGGGTGGATCCCCCGCCGAGATAGTCACCCTGCTGCACGACGCGATGGAGGCTGCGGCCGGGAATATGGAATTCGAGAAGGCGGCCCTGTTGCGCGATCGGATCGAGGATCTGCGCGCCCAGTGGGGTCTGCCGGCATTGCAGACCGGCGGCGCTCCCGGAAGACCGAAAGCCGGAGATTCCCGGCGACGCAGCGGCCGCGGGTCAGGAGGTTCCTCCAGTGATCGATGATAAGCGAATGGATCCGGGCTTCCCGTTCTGCCCTTGGCTGGACGCATTGATCGACGCCGGCATCGAGGAGGATGTCGCCGCCGGCGATGTCACCACCGAATTGGCGATCGACCCCCGGCGCCGGGCCGTGGCGTCGGTTGTCGCCAGGAGCCGCGGCGTGATGGCCGGACTGCCTTTGCTGGAGCCGATCTTCTCCCGTCTGTCGACCGGGATCGTCGTCGATGCCCATCTCGAGACCACGGCCCCAGGCGTCTACGCAGCCGGGGACGTCACCGGGCGTGACCAGTTCGTCTATATGGCGGCCTATGCCGCGAAGCTGGCGCCGACGCTGGGCAAGGACAAGATTCTGCTGGTCAGCCTCTCCGGCCGGGGTGACAAGGACATGCATACCGTGGCCGAAAAGTCGGGGATCCAGTTCTGATGTCGCGTATTCAAAAAGCTTTCGAACGCCTGAACGGCGAGGGCCGCAAGGCGCTGATTCCCTTCATCAC
>CAZYDJ010000158.1:0-1395 GCA_964646035.1 uncultured Fibrobacteraceae bacterium
TGACTTTCATCACGTCGGTGAGTTGCGTTTCGAGCGACTGCACTTCCGTGCGCATGGTGTCGATCAGGCCGAGCTGCTCCAGCGCCTGCTCTTCCAGCTTCGAGTTGTCCGCCTTGAGCGTGTTCACCTCAATCAACAGCGCGGAGTACTCCTTGTTGGTCTTCACGGAGTTCATCTGCTCGCGCAGGGCGCCATAGGCCTGCTCCCTGGCCTTTTCGAGCTCGCCGATCTTGCGGTCGACTTTTTCCAGCGACTCGGAGATCGGTTTGACGATTCCGGCCACCGCCTGCTCCCGCTTCTCGAGTTCGCCCTTGGCCTGGGCCTGCTCCTTGGCGAATGACTCGCGCGCGAGTTCGAGAAAGCTGCGGTTGTTATCCTTCAGGGCGTCCGAGGCCAACGCCTTGAAGGCGTTCTGGAACTCGACGGCGGTCCGTTCCAGGTTGGCTGCCCTCTCGGCGGTTTCCCGGCGCACCTGTTCCAGTTCGACTTCCAGGCGTACGATCCGACCGGCGCTCTCAGCTTCGCGGCTCCGGTTGCGGACCATGCCCAGCAGCCAGCCGAAAGCGAGGCCGGCGATCAGGCCGGCCGCCAACATCAGCAGATTCATCCGATACACTCTCCCGATAGATTGTTGATGACCGCGCCACCGTAACCCGCCCCCGGACGACGTGCAAGCCCGCCCCTGCGACTCGATGGTGAAAAAAAAGCGGCGACGCCCCAAGGCGCCGCCGCAAAGTCACCGCGAGCTTACGGAATCAGTCGCCGTTCTTGATCAGGTTGGTCAAACCCATCTGATCCTCGAGGCGCTCGAGCAGGATGTCCCGGGTAAGACAGCAAGCCTCGGTGATCTTGTTGGAGCGCAGGCTGTAGTAGACGTTGATCCCGTCCTTGCGCGTGTTCACGACTCCGGCCTGACGCAGCACTGCTAGATGCTGCGAGGTGTTGGCCTTGGGAATCTCCAGGCGCTCGGCCAGCTTGTTCACACAGATCTCACCCTCATCCTTGAGGATGTCCAGGATCTCCAGGCGCTTGGGATTTGCGAGAGTCTTGCAAAGCTCGGCCTGCATCTCATAAAGCTTCTTTTCCACGATGTGACCTCTGGGACAGAATTCGATCCGGCATATCCAATAACTTAACAGTGTTTACCGGAGCACAAACATAGTGAGAGGCCCGTGTCATGTCAAAATCAATTCCCTGCGTAGATTCAATACAAAGAGATTTTAGTATTGTTTCGGATAGTCCAACGGAGGGAGACTGAATTTCACATTCTCTTCCATCACAACGATTTCTTGGGATACCCAACCCATACCAGATAAGTCGGCGATAATTTCCTGGACCAGATACTCGGGAGCCGATGCGCCCGCTGTGAGTCCCAGGCTGGTCCGGGATGCCAAT
>CAZYDJ010000158.1:1450-5421 GCA_964646035.1 uncultured Fibrobacteraceae bacterium
ACCCCTGGCGACCTCGCAGAGGCGAAGCGAATTGCTGCTGTTCGGTGATCCCACCACCAGCAACAACTCGATGCCGCCGGCGACGAGCGACTTGACCGCGTCCTGGCGGTTCTGGGTCGCGTAGCAGATATCGCTGCGGACGGGGCCGTCGAGATCGGGGAAGCGGACGCGCAGGGCTTCGACAATCTCACTCGTCTCGTCCACGCTCAATGTGGTCTGGGTGACATAATAGGGTCGGCTCCCGTCCGGGATCTCCAGGTTTTCCACTTCCGCGGCACTGGAAACGAGGGTGATTCTGCCGGGAGCGACACCCATGGTTCCGGTGACTTCGTCATGGCCGCGGTGGCCGATCAGCAGGATGTGGTTGCCGGCCTCCGACCTGGTCTTGACCTGGTGATGAACCTTGGTGACCAGGGGACAGGTTGCGTCCACCGCCTGCAATCCCCGGCGCTCTGCGTCTTCCCTCACCGCGGGCGAAACACCGTGGGCGCTGAAGATCACCGAGCTGCCGGCGGGCACTTCGTCCAGCTCTTCGACGAACACGACTCCCCGCTCCGAGAAGTAATCCACGACGGAACGATTGTGGACGATCTCACGGCGCACATAGAGAGTCCCCTCTACCTGTTCCAGCATGGCTTCGACGATGGCGATCGCCCGATCCACGCCGGCGCAGAAACCGCGCGGACGTGCAATCAGCAAACGCCGAGATTCTCTGTTCATATTCAAATGCGATTCCTCCTATAATCAGAGCAGGGGTTCAGAATAAGCAGTATTTCATGGTCCGGCAATCTTTGCGTAATTCGTGTCTTGACAGAAGGATGGTTATATATTAGAATATTCGCAGTTAATTGTTTTAATGCTTACGGGCGGCCCGGAATGAACTCGGGAAGACCGCCGCGCAGGAGGAATGGCGATGACGATCCACAGAATACTGAGGCTGGTGGCTGGATTTCTGGTTCTGGCCGGCCTGATCCTCTCCCAACTCGTCGACCCCAAGTGGCTCTGGCTGAGCGCTTTCGTCGGCCTCAATCTCTTCCAGTCGGCGCTGACGGATTGGTGCCCGCTGATCACGATCCTGAAGAAGATGGGCTTTCCCGAGACCACCCGCACCAGTTGAATCGCTCCCGGGGACTGCCCGGACCTCGACAGCCGAAAGGTTCTGCGATGAGATCCAGACATTATCTGCTTGCGGTTATCGCCGTCGCCGCGGCATTGGCCTTTGGCGCGCCGCCCGCTCCCGCGCACGAGGCGGCAACGCCCATGGTCGGCAGCACCGTGCAAACGGAACCGGGGGTTGCCCGCGGAGACACCCTCTTTGTCACTCGTGAAGGCATCATCGCGGCCGCGCTGGCCAACAACGAGATGCTGGCGGCGGCCGGCGCCATGAGCGACGCGGCTGCGGCCGAAGCACTCGGGGCCTGGAGAGGGTTCCTGCCCCGCGTCAGTCTCGGCGCCTATCGGATCCGCAGCAACGACCCGCTGTATAGTTTCGGCTTCAAGCTCAACCAGCGGATTGCGACGCAGGCCGATTTCAATCCGGACCTGCTGAACAACCCGGGCCCCAGCGAGAACAACATCATGCAGGTCCGGGCGGAAATGCCCCTGTTCAACGCCGGCATGTCCGTCTACGGCAAAAAGGCGGCAAACGCGGCCTCCCGAGCCGCGGAGGCCGATCACGAGCGCGCCGCCGAGACGATCGAATTCCATGCGGTGCAGGCCTATGAGGGACTCGTGCTGGCCCACTCCTGGGTGCGGGTGATGAAAGACGCGCTGGCTGCGGCCGACGGCCACGTCCGCCAGGCCCGGGCCATGTACGAAGCCGAAATGGTGACCGAAGCGGATCTGCTGCAGGCGCGGGTCCGGCGCAGTTCCCTGGCTCAGCGGCTGATCGAGGTGCGGAACATGGCCGACATCGCCACCGAGAACATCAAGCTGCTGACTGCGGTGGACACTCCGCTGCCGATGGCTCCGGCCGGGTCCGAGGACCCGCCGGTCGATCCGGAGATTCCGGAAGTGGACAGCGGGGCGGCCGAGTACCGCAGCGATATCCAGGCCCACGGCGAACGCACCGCGGCCGCGTCGAACATGGTGAAAGTGGCCCGCGGCAGATTGCTGCCCCATCTGAACATGAGCGCCGAAAAGAATTTCTTCAGCCGTGACGAGTTCCTCCGGAACGACTCCAGCACCTGGACGGTCGGTCTTTACGCCACCTGGGACATCTTCTCGGGTCTGGAGAACATCGGCGGCCTGAAGAAGGCGCGGGCCGAGAGCCGCGCCGCTTCGCATATGCTCGATTTCGAAAAGCGACGGGCGCGCATGGAGGCCGTCCAGGCCCACCTCGGCCTGCGGGCAGCCGCGGAAAAAGTCAGCGTGGCGCGCGACGCCGTGGCCGCCGCCCGCGAAGGGCTGCGCATCGTCGAGAACCAGTATCGCGAGGGACTCGCCTCGATGGTGGATCTGCTAGATGTCCAAGCCGCGGCCACGATGGCCGAGGGCGATCTCGTCCAGGCCCGCTACGACTACATGGTCAGCCTTGCCGAACTGCGCTATTCAGCCGGCGCCGTTGGTGCGGCGACGATCGAGGAGTGAACCGGAAATGACGGCTATCGGGAGGACTCTTAAAATGAATATCCGACGACACCTGGCCACCGCGGCGGCGGCCTTGTTGATGGTTCCCCTGGTCCAGGGATGCGCCCCGGAAAAACCTGAAGTCAGGCCAGCGGGAGCGGAGATCAGCGCCCAGACCACGACCGCCGCCAAGGTAGTGCTGCCGGTGATCGTAGCCGCTACCGGCAGCGTCGAGCCGGAGATCCGGGTCAACGTCAGCACCCGGATGATGGGCTGGGTCCGCACCCTCCACGCCCGCGAGGGCGACAAGGTAGTCAAGGGCGATCCCCTGCTGGCCATCGACGACACCGACATCATCGCCAAGCAGGCCCAGGTCGAGGCCGGCATCTCCGAAGCGAAGGCCGTGATGAAGAACGCCGAGAAGACCGCGGCCCGTTTCCAGAAGCTCTACGACGAAAAATCGGTTTCGCGGCAGCAGCTGGACGATGTGCTGACCGGTCACGACCGGGCCCGGGCGGGATACGAGTCGGCCCTGGCGGCGCGGCGGGAGATCGCGGTGCATCTGGGCTATCTCGACATCAAATCGCCGATCGACGGCGTGGTCGGGCGCCTCATGCTGGAGGAAGGCGACATGGCCACTCCGGGCATGCCCATGCTGGTCCTGGAGCAGACCGAACGGATGAAGATCACCGCCAGCGTCGGCGAGAAGGACGTGGCCGGCATCGCGGTCGGTGACGAGATATCCGTCGCGGTGACATCGCTGCCCGGAGCCGTCTACGAGACCGAAATCACCCGCGTGACGCCGGCGGCCAATCCCGGCAGCCGCACCTACGAAATCGAGGCTCTGGTCGACAACGCCGACGGCCGGCTGCGTTCGGGAATGTTCGCCCGAGTGCTGTTTTCGACCGGATCCCGCGAGGGAATCGTCGTGCCGGCGACGAGCATCGTCGAGCGCGGCCAACTGCGCGGAGTGCATATCGTGGACGCCGAAGGCCGTGTCGGCCTGCGCTGGATCCGCCTGGGTCGCGAGACCGCCGCCGGAGTCGAGGTTCTTTCCGGTCTTGCCGGCGGCGAGACGATCGTGCTGTCGAGCGAGAGGCCGATGGTCGAGGGCGACAGGGTGGTGAACTAACATGGAGAAGAAGAGCTTCGCCACACGGCTCTCCGAGGTCTTCATCGATTCGAAGATCACTCCGCTGCTGATCCTGGCCACGATCCTGCTGGGCCTCTTTTCGCTGTCGCTGACCCCCCGCGAGGAAGAGCCCCAGATCATCGTGCCGATGATCGACGTGATGGTCATGCATCCCGGAGCAACCCCGGAAGAGATCGAGAATCTCATCTCCAGGCCGCTGGAGCAGATACTCTGGGAGGCGGAGGACGTCGAGTACGTCTACGCCAGCAGC
>CAZYDJ010000159.1:0-5393 GCA_964646035.1 uncultured Fibrobacteraceae bacterium
GCGGCGGCAGGATGAAGAAAACCAGGGTGTCGGCCGCGGCGTCGGGCCGGGTGCTTCGATCCAGGACATGGATCTCTTCCGGGAACGCGAACCACCATCTGGCCGGTTCGGGATGGCGGCCGAACGCCTCGAACGAATATTGGAAAACCCCCGCGCAGGAAGCCGCGAGCACGACCAGAACCAGGGCGCAGGCCGGGCCGGTGAATCGGCGACCGGGAAATGACATGGCTGCCTCCACAGGATTCGATTCCGATACGATTCAGGATGAAACTCCGGATTCATCCCGTGCGAGTCAACCGATCCACGATCACGGACGTCCCAGCAGTCTGAACATCTCCTGCTTGTAGGTATCGACCCCGGGCTGATCGAAGGGGTTCACGCCCAGCAGGCGCCCGCTTATCGCCACCGCGTATTCGAAGAGATAGATCAGCCCGCCGACCGTTGACGCATCCAGCCGATCGGTCTCCAGCGCAATCACCGGAGCGCCGCCGGCGACGTGCGCCACGCGGGTGCCTTCGTAGGCCTTCTGGTTGATGTCGTCGAACGAACGGCCGACCAGATAGCCCAGCCCGTCCTCGTCGCGATCAGCGCCGTCGGGACCCGGATCGGCGGGAACGGCGACATCGGCGCCGCTCTTCCAGACGTGCAGGAAGGTTTCGCAGAGGTCGCGACGCCCGTCCTGGAGATACTGGCCCAGGCTGTGCAGATCGGTGGTGAAGCCGCAGGCCGCGGGGAATATCCCCTCGCCTCCCTTGCCCTCGCTCTCACCGTAAAGCTGCTTCCACCATTCCTGCAGATACCTCAGATCGGTGTGGAACGTGGACAGGACCTCGGTGGTGAAGCCTGCCCGATAGAGGGCGTGGCGGGTAGCCGCGTAGAGCCGGGCCGGATCGTCCCTCTGGTCCCCGCTACCGCAGATGTCGCGCATCCGGGCGGCGCCTTCGACCAGGGCCGCCACGTCGATCCCGGCCACGGCGAGCGGATAGAGCCCGACCGGGGTCAGTACCGAGAACCGGCCGCCCACGTCGTCGGGAATCACGAACGACCGGCTGCCCTGTTCGTCAGCCAGCCGGCGCAGGGCTCCCCGGGTGGAATCGGTCACGGCCACCGTGCGGCGGGCCGCTTCGGCGGGGCCGTAGCGATCGACCAGCCACCGGCGCAGGATGCGATAGGCCGCCGCCGGTTCGAGCGTCGTGCCCGACTTCGAGATCACACAGAGCCGGACATCCCGCCCCTCGATATCCCGCAACAGGCGCGCCAGGCCCACGGCGCAGAGATCGGTGCCGGCGAAACGGATCTCCGGGCCTTTCACCGAATCGGCCAACGCCTCGAGAACGGCCCGGGAACCCAGGTACGAGCCGCCGATGCCGATCACCACCAGCAAATCGGCGCCGGAAGCCTCGGCCCCGGCCTCGGTGACGGCATCGACAGAAGCGCCGGACATCGAAACCGGCAGATCCATCCAGCCGAGGAAATCCGCCCCTGGGCCCCGGCGGGAGGCCAGATCCGAGGCGATCCTCGCCGTATCACCCGCAAGAGCGTCAACAGCCCCCGGAGCCAAAAACTTCTCGGCATCCGCTGTATCTAGAGTGATAATTGGACTTGCAGTCATGTCCGGCTCCTTCCCGTCGCCGCCGACCGGGATTCGATGATTCCCGATACAGGTGTAGACGGGTTTGAATTGTGTTATGATGGTCCCCGGCGCGTCCCAAAGATAGCAATTGGAACGCTCCGTGTGAATCGCCCCGTGAACTTGTTTTTTGATCATGGGCTTTGCTTCTTGCGCTCGGCATCCAAATGGTGAAGATGATTCAGCGACTCGCCTCTCTCCTTCCGCGCCTTACTTCGGGGCTGGCCGCCCTTCTTCTGTCATGCCTTGTTGTTTGCGATGCGCCCGCCGCCGTCCACTACCCGTCGGAAGCATATCTGCTGGAATACAAGACGGCCGCCGTTCTCCCCGATTCGCCCGACCTGATTCCGGGTCAGGATCTTTTCGACGTCATCCACTACGAAAACCTGTTCGGCGCCTACTTCAACGAAGGCCTGCTGATGGGATCCACGACCGTCACCCTGGAGGCCGAAGGCTACCTGGGCATGGTGGTTCTCAACTTCCGCAACTCGATGACGGTATACAGCGCCAAGATGGATGACGCCGCCCGGACCACCCTGAATTGGACCCACGATGACGATGTGCTGCGCGTCTATTTGCCGGAAATCTACGCGGCCGGCGATACCCTCGGCGTGACGGTGAGCTATTACGGGATGCCCCAGCCCGAAGGCCTGTTCGGATTCCAATTCCAGACCCTGCCCGGCGGCGGCAACGTCATCGCCTCTTTGAGCGAGCCGTGGAGCGCGCGCTCCTGGTGGCCCTGCAAGGATATTCCCGGCGACAAGGCCACCTTCACGACCGGCGTCCAGGTCAAGAACGGGCAGACCGCGGTGTCCAACGGCCGGGAGATGACCGAAGCTCCGGACTCCTCTCCTGAATCCACTGAATCCGCCGTAATCGCGGATCACACGCAGATGCTGGCGGCGATCGAGACCGAGGAGTCGACCGGATCGCATTGGGTGTGGTGGGAGGAGAATTATCCGATCTCGACCTACCATTTCTCGCTGGCCATATCCGATTATGAAATCATGGAGGATGTCTACGTCTCGGCCGACGGCGACACCCTGGATCTGCGCCACTTCGTCTATCCCGATCTGGTCGCGGCGGCCGCCGAGGACTTCTCCCCCCTGCCGGACATGCTCGACTTCTGCATCGAGCGCTTCGGCCCCTATCCCTTCCCGGGCGAGAAGTACGGCATGGCGCTCTTCGAGTGGGAAGGCGCCATGGAGCATCCCACCGCCACGTCCTACGGCTCGCAGTTCCTGACCGGCGATCACTGGTACGACACCATCATCATGCACGAATTGTCGCATCAGTGGTTCGGCAACCTGGTCACGCCGGTTGACTGGGATCATATCTGGCTCAACGAAGGCTTCGCCACCTACGTCGAGGCGCTCTGGAAGGAACATCTGCACGGGCCCTCCGGGCTGAAATGGTTCATGGCCGCCCGCGACGATTTCACCTGGTGGAGCCGGCCGCTGGTGGGCGCCGGATTCAGCAGCGATCCGATGTACTACTTCGGCAACACCGTCTATTACAAGGGCGCCTGGGTGCTGCATATGCTGCGGCGGAAGATCGGCGACGAGCTTTTCTTCGAGACGCTGCGGACCTATCTGGACAACCCGGCGCTGCGCTACGGCAACGTCGATTCCAACGATTTCATAGAGGTCTGCAACTCGGTCACCGGCGAGGATCTGGACTCCTGGTTCCACCAGTGGCTGTACCGCATCACCAATCCGATCCTGCGGATGACCGTCCGCAACGACGTGATCGAAGGCCAGAACGTGGTCCGTCTCGGATTCGTCCAGACCCAGCCCTCGGATCCGGTGACCGGCGACGATCCCTTCGTACTGCCGCTCGAAGTCGAATTGAGCGGGCCCGGAACGACGCAGCGGGTCGACCTGGAGATGACCGAGCGCGAACAGGTCTTCACCGTGCCGGTAAACGGATACATCCAGTCGGTCAGGGTCGATCCCGACGGCTGGCTGCTCTTCAAGCTGGAGCAGGTGGTGGGCGTGGCGGACGACTCGCCGACCCTGGCCATGCTGCCGTCGCATCCGAACCCCTTCAACGGCCGCGGCGTCCTGCGCTGGTCGTCGCCGGTGGCCAGCAGAGACGAGATCGGCGTCTTCGACCTGCGCGGCCGCCGCATCGACTCGTTCTCGCTGGCCGAACAGCCCGCCGGCGTACGCGAGGCCGTCTGGGACGGACGCACTTCCGACGGCGTGGCCTGCGCTTCGGGCGTCTACGTGCTTTCAGTGGTCTGCCGTCCCGTCGACGGCGGAGCTCCGATGCGATTGAGCGGGCGCCTGACTCTGGCCCGTTGACATCGGTCCCCCCCGGCACGACCATGTGATTTCCCGACATCATCCATATCGAGCCATCGGAGCCGCAAATTGTCCCAGGCAGCACCAGTTCTGGCCGTCCATTACGCCGAGATCGCCCTCAAGGGCAAGAACCGGCGCTTCTTCCAGAGACGGCTGCGCAACAACCTGGCGATCGCCCTGAAGGGCGAGCACGTCACATCGATAAATCACGTCGAGAGCCGGATGCTGGTGCGCCTCGCCGACGCCTCCCACGCCGAGGCCGTGGTCGAAAAGGCCAAGCGGGTTTTCGGCGTGCAGTGGCTGTCGCTGGCCACTCCGGTGCCGCGTGACGAGATCGGCGACGACCTGGGCGCCCTGCGCTCCACGGCGGTCGAGATGGCGCTGCGCGATGTCGGCGACGCCGCTAATTTCAAGGTCGAGACGCGCCGCTCGGACAACACATTCCCTTTGATCTCGCCCGAGATCAGCGCCTTGGTGGGCGGCGACGTGCAGCAGGCGATCGGCCTGCCCGTACGGTTGGCCCATCCCGAATTCACGGTCCATCTGCTGGTGCTGAAGAACGAGGTGCTGATCTTCACGCAGCGGATCACGGCCTACGGCGGCCTGCCGGTGGGATCGAGCGGGCGGGTGATGGTGCTGATGTCCGGCGGCATCGATTCGCCGGTCGCGGCCTGGTTGATGATGAAACGCGGCTGCCGCGCCGAGTTCATCCACTTCTACTCCGGACGCACCGTCAAGGAAGCCGACACCGCCAAGATCGAGGAGATCGTCAACGTGCTGGGCCGCTTCTCGCCTTCGCGGCTGACCCTGCATCTGACGCCGGCTTTCCCCTACGAGAGCCGCGCCATCGGCACGGTCGACGATCCCTACGACATGCTCCTGTTCCGCCGCTACATGTTCAAGACGGCCGAGAAGCTGGCCCGCCGGCAGAACTGCCTGGCCCTGGTCGCCGGCGACAGCCTGGGCCAGGTGGCCAGCCAGACGCTGCCGAACCTGGCCGCCATCGGGCCCGACATCGCGATGCCGGTGATGCGGCCGCTGGTCGGCCTGGACAAGCTGGAGATCACGGCGATTTCGCGCAAGATGGGCGCCTTCGAGCCCTCCATCCAGCCCTATCGCGATTGCTGCTCGATCCGATCCCCGCATCCGGTGCTCAACGCCCGCGCTTCGCAATTGCTGGAGCTCTCCGAACTGATGGACATGGACGCCGCCGTCGACGAGGCCATCGCCACGACCGCCAAGGTCAGGATCGAGGCCGGCGGCGACTGCGCACCCACATCCTCGAAGGACTGATACCGATGACGAAAACATACCGGACCGCTCTGCCGGTTCTGCTGATGTGGGGAATCCTCGTGGCGGCGACTTCCGCCCAGGCCGTGGATTGGCCGCGATCATCCGAGAATCCGGTCGTCCCGCTGCGGCACGTCACAATCGAAGAGCGGTTGGCCAAGGGCGAC
>CAZYDJ010000160.1:0-832 GCA_964646035.1 uncultured Fibrobacteraceae bacterium
CAGGCCAACGGACGCAACACCCGCGACCGGCTCCGCCAGAAATCGAGGTTCTTGTTGTTGGAACGTTCGCCGGCCGCCAGCAGCAAACCGGCCTTGCGGAAGGTCAGGGCGACGGCGTCGCCGGTATCATGAAGCCAGTATCCGAGGCCCTTGCGCATGAAGTGGCGGTCGGCGCCCGCAGGGCTGAGTTCGCGGCCGGTTTCACGGCAGGCCAGATCCAGCGATCCCGGGCCGTCTCCCCGCCAACCGGCGGTGAGGCCGGGCACGAACGCGGTCTGGCCGTCGGATGACGGGTTGTTGCCCACATAGAAATTTACGCCCGCCTGGCTGGCGATGATCACCGTGTCGCCGCCGCGAACCACGTTGTGGACCGTCACCGGCAGGATCGGCAACAGCAGACCCGCCGCCAAGGCCAGCCAGGGCGCCGGGGCGCGGCCCAGGCCGCGATGGCGGGCCAGATACCAGACTATGATCGGGATCAGCGCCAGGATCGTCGGCCGCGCCACGGCCGACAGTCCCCAGACCAAGCCGATTCCGCCGGTCGTCTGCCAGCCGGGAACCGCGTCGTCTTCCCGCAGCAGCAGCCAGATCAGCCAGAGGTCCAGCGTCACGGTAAGCGACGCGGCCAGCAACTCGCCCGAATAATGGATGCCCGGCCAGAATACCGCGAAAACGATCCCGGCCGCCCACGCCGCCCGCGATCCCCAGATCCTGCCGGCGCAAAGCGCCGCCAGTCCGGCCCCCAGGGCCGAGACGACGGCGTGGACCAGTTGGACCGGCAAACGGTTTTCGGGACCGAAGATCGCGTAGAGTCCGCCAAGAAAATACGGAT
>CAZYDJ010000160.1:842-5232 GCA_964646035.1 uncultured Fibrobacteraceae bacterium
ATAGAGGGGAGCCCGGAAGAACGGCGCGGCCGGTGGCCAGGAGCCGTCCAGCAAACCCCGCGCCCAGGAGGCGTGAACCCCGGCGTCGGTCAGAGGGTGGCCGAAAAAGGGGTTGAGCGCCGGATCAGCCAGGGACAGCACATGTAGAGCGCGCAGGATAAACGCCAGCGCGACGACCGAGAAGAAAGTCCGTAGAGGGCGAGTCATCTGGAATCTCCATCTTGGGGGTCAAGATGAAGATGGTTACGCGAGATGCTCACGTAAAGTTCAGAACTAGATAATTTCGATGTTTTTGCTTTCCGGATCGACGGCTTCCAGACGGGACGAATCCACCTTCGGCGCGAATTTCGGCGCCGGCGTGAACTCGATTTCGATATCCCGAGCGCCGAATCCCTGAGCCAATGTGCGCAGCGTGCGGATCGCCGAAGCCTGGGCCTCGGAGTTCGCCTTGCGGACCAGCGCGCCGGCGAAGCGTCGCGATTCCTCCCTGGTTTCCGCGATCAGCTGGTTCTTGGCGTCCACCGAAAAACCTCCGGTGAAGAAACGGCCCAGCAGATCGGGCATCAGCCAGGGCAGCAGTTCCGGCTTGTCTTCGCTGTGGATGCGCAGGTCGCGGATCAACACTTCATGGCGGCAGGGAGGCAGTACGACGCGGTATTTCCGCTCTCCGGCGGAGCGGCAACTGAAACTCGGATCGTTCAGGTCGTAGCGGAAATCGACATCGAACTCCATGATCAAAGTCATCCTCTGCGAGGACAACAGCCACGAAAGGTACTTGCGGCCGAATTCGCCGAACCAATGATCAGAAGCGGTAATGACTTCCTTGGTCATGATGCGGAAGACGCTCAACTCGCCCACGGCCTGCATGCTGGTCACGAAACTCTGGACTTCGGCCTTGGCCACGCGATTGCGGCCCCGGCCGCGTCGGGCGATCCGCCATGTCACCGCCGCGGCTGCGGCCACCAGCAGCCCGGCGCCCAATCCGCCGAAGAATATTTCCACACGCAACCCCCAGCTTTTCGATCACCGGCCGCCGGCGGGCTTCCGGCAGTCAAGCGGTTCGGCCCGATCTCGACGTCAACTTATCACGCCGCCGGTCCCGACCGCCAGCGGATCATTGCGGCGAAAACCGTCGCGGAAACGATGATACCCGCCAGTGAGATATCCAGGCCCCAGGGTAGCTCCACCCCGGCGAACCGGCCCAGCAGGACGACACCGCCGCCGGAAACCATGGACGCCATGGCCGTCGCTGATGTTGCCCGCTGCGAGAAGAAGACACCCAGGGTGGGAACGAAGAGCCCCGCCACCATGAACGAGTAGACGCCGAGGATGGCGTCGAGGACGCCGTCGAAACGGCTGGCCAACACCATGGCCAGTACGCCGACCACCAGAGTCGCCAGCTGCGATCGGCGCACTCCGGCGCGGCCGGGCATCAGATCGTTTACCACGTTGCCCGACGCCGCCATCAGGCAACTGTCGGCGGTGGACATGATCGCCGAGAAGTAGGCCGCGACCACAACTCCGCGCACCCCCAACGGCAACACGTCTCGCACCAGCAGCGGTATTGCCATCTCCGGTTCCGCGGCCGGGAACAGGGCCCTTCCGCACATTCCCAACAGCACACCGGCGAACGCCATGGCGGGGTATTCCAGCAATCCGGCCAGGAACCAGGCCCGGCGCGCTGTGCGGGCGTCGGCGCAGGCGTACATGCGCTGGTAGAGGGTCATCGCCACCGCCCAGATCGGCACGATGGCCACCGTCCAGTTCAGCAGCACCGCCGGGCCGGCGGAGGCAAGGGAGAAATGCCCCTCCGGCAGGGCTGCACGCAGGGCTGACCACCCCCCGACCTCGTGCAGGGCGGAGGGGATGGTCACCACGATCAGGCCGAAGAGCAGGATCAGCCACTGTACGGTGTCGGTATAGATTACGGCCTTGATGCCGCCCAGGACGGTATAGGCGATGGTCACTCCGCCGAGCACCACCAGCGAGACCGTCCAGGCGTCGATCGACTCGGGCAGGCCGCCGAAGAGGGTGGCGCTGGCCAGCTTGGTCCCGGCCAGGATCTGGGCTCCGGTGAACCCGGTGTAGCCCAGGGCCGAGACGATCGCCGCGGTTGCCGCGACGGACCGGCCATAGCGGTGGCGCAGCAGGTCGGGGTAGGTCATCAGCCCCAGCTTGCGGTCGACGGCCTTGACCCGGGGAATGATGATCACCGCCGAGAGCCAGGCGCCGACCAGGCCGGTGAACAACAGCCAGCTGCCGGAAAGGCCCATGGCGAAGCCCAACCCGCCCAGGCCGATCGAGAACCCGCCGCCGACGTCGGTGGCCACCACCGACATCCCGATGTGGCCGGCCCCCATCCCGCGTCCGCCGACGAAGTAGTCCTCGGCGTCGGCGTTGCGCCGGTGATGATAGATCCCGACGCCGAGCACGCAGGCCATGTAGAGAGCGAAGATTCCGTAATCGATGATGCTCATGCCAGGCGCGGAGCCTCCGTAGGATTGCGGATCACTTGCGGGACTCGCGGCACCAGAGGTTCATCGACTCCCAGCCGTTGGGCATGCGGCAGTTGTTGACCAGACGCCCCGTGTAGCGGAAGCCCAGCTTGGCGAAGGCGCAGTTCATGCCGGTCTCGTCGGCCCGCGCGATGGTGTAGAGATCCGAGATGCCGAGCCGGCTGGAAACCTCGTCGGCCAGGGCGCTGAGTATCCAGCCCATCAGTCCCCGTCCGCGGTGGGCGGGATCGGTGGCACAGTCGGTCAACTCGGCGACCATGTGACGGCGGTCGATCTCGGCTGATGCGGCCGCGACCAGGGCTCCGTCGGATTCAATGCGCACCAGGCGGAAAACGTTCAGCCCGTTCTCGATCGCGTAGCCGACATCGGCGGCGGTCAGGGGCGTGGGATAATCGGAGAAGGTGCCGCTCAGCAATTCGGCGATCTCCCCGGCGTGACGTTTCTCGCCGATGTGGCTGACATATCCCTCGGGCAGGGACGGCAGTGCGGGCTGCTTGCCGCGGGCGATATCGACGATACGATCGTGCTTGGCGGCGCACGGATCTTTGCCGCGTTTGTCGTCGCCGTACGCTGCCCAGACCGTAGCGTCGTCTCCGTCGCGGAAGTAGCCCAGGATTCTGCCCTCGTAGCGGAAACCCTGATCACGCCAGGCCTCCTGCTGGGCCGAGAGAGCGTAGACGGTCACCTTGGAATACAGGGGATCGGTCTCGCCTAGGCCGGCGGTCAGAAACTCGGCTTCGGGATGACTCAGAGCCTCGGGAGCGGCGTCGAAGAGCTTCACCCGCATATTGTAGGGGTCGAGCACTCCTTCGACGGTGCAGGGCCCGGCGTCGAAGACGAACGGGTGGATCCTGCGGCTGTCGTCGGCTAGGCGATCGCGGTCGAAGATTCCGGAAGCGGACATTTATCGGTTCACCTCCCCCGGGCCGGAGCTTTTTCCACGGCAGGCTGCAAATCCTGCAGTCCGGCGGCTGCCACGGCCTCGTCGATCATCGCCTGGTGCTCGGATTCGTCGCCCCATCGCCGGCGTCCCTCTTCCGGCAGCAGGTACAAGGGGTCGAAGTACAGGTAGTACAGGTCGGGATCCACCACCGGGCTGCGGTAGACGCTGATGCCGGTCGTCCGGTCGTAGTGGTCGTAGCTGTGCAGATCGCGCTTGCCGCCGCCGCCGGGAACGTCGGTAACGAAAGTCGGCGTGTTGAAGCCGGCGGTCGATCCGCGCACGCTGCGCTCGACCTCTTCGGTGGCTGCCAGAGTCGTCCGCAGATCCTCCACGCCTTTGACCATGTCGTGCTGGTAGACGTAGTAGGGCTGCACGTTCACGTAGGACAGGCGGCGCACGAGTCTGGTCATCGTTTCCGCGTCGTCATTGACGCCGCGGATCAGCACGCTCTGGTTGCGCACCGTGACCCCGCGCGAGAAGAGCTCTCCCAGCGCTTCGGCGCTGATGGCGGTGATCTCGTTGGGATGGTTGAAGTGGGTGTGCAGGCATACTTCCTTGCCCTGGCGGCGTCCCTTCTCGGAAAGGGTGACCACCGCGTTGGTCCATGCGGTGTCGCGCAGGATCTTCATCGGCATGACCGCCGGCCCCTTGGTGGCGATGCGGATACGCCTCACGTGGGGAATGGCCAGCAGCATCTCGCCGATCTCGAGCAGGCGCCGCGCCGGCAGCATATAGGCGTCGCCGCCTGAGACGACAACGTCCTCAACTTGCGGCCGCGTGGCGATATAAGCCATCGCCTTGCGCCAACGCTCGGCCTGCGGTCGATAGCTCTCCTTGTCGACCGTCGCGGTGTCTCCGCCGATGGCGTAACTGCGTGTGCAGTAGCGGCAATAGACCGGGCAGACGTCCAGGGGCAGGAACAGCACCTTGT
>CAZYDJ010000161.1:0-2077 GCA_964646035.1 uncultured Fibrobacteraceae bacterium
CTCCACGCGGGCGGAGGCCAGCTCGTCGGTGGTCACGACCGCGAGCCCCGACGACGACGAGATGGTGATGGTGTCGGTCACGCCCGAGGGCATCAGGATGGGCGACAAGTTCGTGGACCTGGCGGAACTCGAGGGCCTGATCGGCGAGAAGCTGGAGGGGCGCATGGAGAAGACCGTGGTCATCGTTCCCAGCGATTTCGTCAAGCTGGGCAGCGTGGTCGACGTGATGGACGCGGCCAAGGGCGGCGGTGCGAAGAGCCTGGCCCTGTTGAACCGCAAGGAGAAGGGCGCATCGTGAACGTATACCGCTACGAAACCAAGACCAACGTCATGCCGATAATCAACGTGTCGCTGGTCGTCGTGCTGACCCTGATGATCATCTCGCCGTTCCTGAACGAGACCGAGCACGACGTGGAGCTGCCCGAGGCCCGGGCCAGCCAGATGGACGATACCGAGAAGGTGGAGATCATCTACACCCTGGACGGCGAGATCTTCATCGGTGACCAGCAATACGCCCTGGAGGAGCTGCGTCCCCTGCTGACGCCCGAGTTCGTCGACAACCCCGACGGCATGGTCGTGGTCAACGCCGACAAGAACCTGCTCTACGGCATGGTCGAGACGCTCCTGGCCGAGATCGAGGCGTCCAAGGCGCCGCGCATATCGCTGGCCACGGGGAAGAAGGAGGAAGGGGCGGCCGCGCAATGATGCTGCAGCGCAACAACTACAGGATCGCGGAGACGGGCGGCGGCTTCGGCGTCAGCATCGCCGTGCATCTCGGTATCTTCCTGCTGATCGCCTTCCTGATGCGGATGGGACCGCAGGGCGTCGAGAGGGTGATGGACGAGTTGACGGAGATCGCCTATATCGAGGCCCGCTACGGGGAGGACGTGGCCAAGCAGGTTCGCATGAAGACCAAGCCGGTCGTCACGCCCGAGCCGAAACCGGAGGCGGTGGAGAAGACGGCCGAGAAGGCGCCCGAGAAGACGCCCGAAAAACCGGTCGAGAAGCCGAAGATCGAGGATGTCGAGGTCAAGGCGCGCGAGATCAAGCCCAAGACCCCGGAGTTCAAGCTGAACGAGCCGAAGCTTCAGAGCCGCGCCCGCCTGGCGACGCAGCAGCCGAAGATCGCGACCCGGTCGGTGCTCAAGAACAAGCCGATGACCGACATCAATGCCCCGAAGCTGAGCCAGGCCCAGCAGCGGCAGTTCCTCGAGACGACCACGAAGCGGCTGGATTCGAAACGCTTCATCGACGCGGGCGATCCGAAGATCGATACGTCCAAACTGCGCAACCGCAACGCCCTGAGCGCGGACGTGAACGCGCCCAAGCTGGCGTCCCGCACGCCCTCGACCGCCACCTTCAAGGCGGACAACGTGGCGCTGGTGGGCAAGAAGAGCAGCCTGGACCTGAGCGAAGTCGATTTCGAGGTGGGTTCGGGATCGTCCGGCTCCGGCAGCGCGCTGACCCTGCAGCTGGCCACCGGCGGATCGGCCGACGGCCACGCCGGCCTGGTCGGCGGTCAACTCGAGGAGGGACAGGTCGCCTATCAGGGCGCGGTCGAGGACCTGCTGCCGACGGACATGGAGCGGCGGATGCGCCAGCCCGCGATGACCGTGGACCTGGATGCGCCCGAGGCCGTGAACCCGAACGCGCGCAAGACCCTGCTCGACTACGGGAACGCGGGCGGCGCGGGCGGCGGCGCGAGTCTGCGCAGCCGGGCGCGTTCGGAGGCTCCGGTCGCGGCCAGCACGCCGATCGTCGAGGAGATCGCGGCCCAGGAAGCGGCCGAACCCGAGGAAGCCGCGCAGACCGTGGTCCCGAAGAAAGGCGTGTCGATGACCGTCTCGGGCCAGATCGCCAACCGCAAGATCGTGCACAGCGTCCTGCCCGAGTACAGCGCCGAGGCGCGCAAGCGCGGCTGGGAGGGCGTCGTGGCGGTTCATTTCACGGTCAAGTTCGACGGCACCATCCAGTCGAACATGTATTTCGAGCAGACGTCGGCCCACCGCGACCTGAACCGGGCCGCGATGGAGGCCATCAGGCAATTCAAGTTCGAGCCTCTGCTGGACAGCATGTC
>CAZYDJ010000161.1:2087-5216 GCA_964646035.1 uncultured Fibrobacteraceae bacterium
GGCGTGATTACGATCGTGTTCAGGCTCAATTGACCCGAGTCCAAGGATGAGATCATGAAGACCAGTTTCAAACTTGCGGGTATGGGCGTCTTGGCCGTCGCCCTGATCGTCTTCTTCACTTACGGCATGGCCATGGCCTGGACGGAAGTGGAGGTGCCGTCGGAGGACAACGCCATGCCGGAAATGGTGGTCGAGGCGGAGAACGAGGTGGAACAGGAGATCAGCCGCACGATCATCGATTTCAATTTCGATGCGGCGCTGATCGATACCTTCTACACCGACATGGACGAGGAAGTGCTGACGCACAGTCCGGTCAAGGGCCTGCTGCCGTTCCTGAACAATCCCGACCAGCTCCAAAGCGACCAGACGCCCCACTGCTGGCTGCCGGATCCGGCCAGCGTGCCGGTGGCCTGGTTCTATCCCGAGAATCCGGAGGGCCACAAGGTGCAGTCCTGGACCCTGGCGGTCACGAACTACCGCGGGTCCGTGTTCCGGCACTTCCAGGGCAAGAAGGAGATTCCCGAGAAACTGCCCTGGGACGGGCGGGACGATCGCGGCATGATGCTCCAGGTGGGATATCCCTACAGCTACGTCTTCAGCATCATGGACAAGGGCACGAACACGTACAACTACGCCGGAAAGAGCTTCCGTCTGCCGGCCCTGGACTACATGGAGGGCACGGAGCGGCGTCTGGACTTCTCGGGCGACAAGGTCTTCTTCCGCGACGGGCCGAAGCTCCAGGAATCGGGCCGTGGCTGGTTGACGATGGCCACCGACCAGATCCGCAAGGATCATCCCCATTCGCCCCTGCGCGTGCTCGTGCTGGCCGAGACCCAGAAGCTGGCCGAGGCGCGGGCCAAGGTGGTGTCCGACTTCCTGATCGAGAGCATGATCCTGCCCGGCGACTGGATCGAGACCGAGGCGCAGGCGAAGCCGGATCTGCGGTCCGAAATGGACGGGCTGGTGAGTATCCGCGTCGAGCACGCGCAATAGATCTGAGAAAACCTGATTCCAGAGACACGCGACACATGCTTAGCGTTTCACGATGCGCTGTGTCGCGTGTCTCTGTATAGGTTTCCATGGATATATCGCGCTCGACGCGGAACGCCCGGCCCGGGATCCCGCACTCCCGAGGCTGCGGGTTGACAAACCGTCCGATCGCGTCGTATCTCCTCTACACGCACCCCGATGAACCCGAGACCCGGAGGCCCGCTCTTGTCCGTATCCCCGGAGACGTCCCCGTTCGCCGCCGACGGCGCGCGGATTCTGGATTCCGTCGCCCGCTCGACCGGTCTTCGCCCCGATGCCGTGAAGTCCGTCGTCGATCTTCTGGATCAGGGCAATACCGTGCCCTTCATCTCCCGTTACCGGAAAGAGGCGACCGGCGGCCTGGACGACGTCGCGATCGTCGGCATCCAGGACGCCCTGACCCGGATCCGGGAGCTGGAATCGCGCCGGGAGGTGGTGCTGCAGAGCATCGCGTCCCAGCAGAAGCTGACGCCGGACCTGGAAAAGGCGATCCGGGCCGCGGAGACGCGAAGCGCCCTCGAGGATCTCTATCTGCCTCATCGGCCGAAGCGCCGCACGCGCGCCTCGATCGCGCGGGAACGGGGCCTGGAACCCCTGGCCGACCGCATCTACGCCCAGATGGAAACCTCGGGGGATCCGGAGCGCATCGCCGGAGAATTCGTCGATCCGCAGAAGGACGTGCCGACCGCGTCGGACGCCCTGAAGGGCGCGCGCGACATCGTGGCGGAACGCGTGGCGGAGACGGCCGAGCTGCGCGACGAGATCCGGACCCTTTTCAAGCGGCGGGCGGATCTCATCTCGAAGGCGGCCCGGGGCAAGGCGGACGAGCGATCGAAATTCGAGGACTACTACGATTTCAGGCAGCCGGCCCGGAACGTGCCCTCGCACCGGCTTCTGGCGATCCGGCGGGGCGAATCCGAGGGGTATCTCGGCTTTCGCATCGCGCCCGAGGCCGAGCAGGCCAAGAGCCTGCTGCATCGGCGCCTCCTGTCGAAGCGCGAATCGATCTGGCGCGCGCAGATGATCAGCGCCATCGACGACGGCTACGACCGGCTCCTGTCCCTGCAGATCGAGGCCGAACTGCGCCTGGACCTGAAGCAGTGGGCGGACGGCGAGGCGGTCGAGGTCTTCGCCGCCAACCTGAAGGACCTGTTGCTGGCCGCCCCTTTCGGGAACCGGCCCGTGCTGGCCGTCGATCCGGGCCTGCGCACCGGCTGCAAGCTGGCCGTTCTGGACGGGACGGGGAAACTGCTGGAGCACGGCGTGGTCTATCCCACCAAGCCGCGCCGGGATATCGCGGGCACCACGGCGGCCCTGGACCGTATCTTCGAGCGGCACCCGGTCGAGGCGATCGCGGCGGGAAACGGCACCGGGGGGCGCGAGAGCGAACAGGTCATGCGCGACTACCTGCGCGACCGGGGGCGGAACGCCGTGGTCGTCTCGGTCAACGAATCCGGCGCCTCGGTCTATTCGGCCAGCGAGCAGGCGCGACGGGAGCTGCCCGGCCAGGACGTGACCGTCCGCGGCACGGTCTCGATCGGCCGCCGGCTGCAGGATCCCCTGGCCGAACTGGTGAAGATCGATCCCAAGGCCATCGGCGTGGGCCAGTACCAGCACGACGTGGATCAGCGGCTGCTGAAGCAGAAGCTGGACACGGTGGTCGAGAGTTGCGTGAACGCGGTGGGCGTGGACGTCAATACGGCCTCCGCGGCCCTGCTGGGATACGTGGCCGGCGTGGGGCCGGGCCTGGCCGAGGCGATCGTCGCGCACCGGGATGCGCACGGGGGATTCGAGTCGCGCGCCGACCTCCTCGACGTTCCCCGGTTCGGGGCCAAGACCTTCGAGCAGGCCGCGGGTTTTCTCAGGATAAAAGGGAGAAATCCGCTCGACGATTCGGCCGTTCATCCGGAACGGTACGCCCTGGTCGAGCGGATGGCCGAGGATATCGGATGTCAACTCGTTGATTTGATTGGAAATAACGAGATCATACAATCCATTGATTCTAGATCCTATATCTGCGACAATGTGCGCAGGTTCACTCTGGATGATATCCTGGCTGAGCTGGAGTTTATCCGGTCAAACTCTAAGAAAATAGTTGCA
>CAZYDJ010000162.1:0-5018 GCA_964646035.1 uncultured Fibrobacteraceae bacterium
CCGGCGATTGACGTCCGGCCCAGCCCCTGGGGCCGGATCAAATCCATGTTCCGCTGATCGGCACGGATTCATCACGGGAAGCTTCCTCCGGACAGGTTGAAGATCCGCAACCTGATCCTGATAAACCTGAATCAGATTGTTTATTGCTTATTCATTTTCTGTTTTGTTATAATTGCCCCCACCTCAGAACCCGTGAGTCTATCTTCTACCTGTTTTTCCAGCGAAAGTGTGAAAATGATGCTCGTGTCGAAAAAACGGGAATTTCCCCTCAGGGAAATTGCCGTAATCGTATTGTCCTTGCTGCTTGCGACCTTTGCCTGGGCAGCGGACGGAGACGGCGACGGAATCGATGACGAATTGGATAACTGTCCCTCGGTATCAAACTTGAACCAGGACGACATGGATAACGACGGCCACGGTGATCCCTGCGACAATTGCCCGGGGACATCGAATTTCGACCAGGCGGACGGCGACATGGACGGCCGCGGTGATCCCTGCGACAATTGCCCGGAGATACCAAATTACGACCAGGCGGACGACGACATGGACGGCACCGGGGACGCCTGCGAAAAAGCAGCAAATGATGAAATCCATTGGGGAATGGTCAAGGCCATGTACAGATGATATGACCCCGGGGCAGCGGCTGCCGCAAGCTTCCGGTCAAGCGGGTAGCGGCTGAATAATACATAGGCGAGCTTCCGCCGCTGAAATCTCCGGTGGACCGGCGAGGGTATCTCCGCGAACCGTGTCCGGGCTCAATCGATCCAATGAGCCCGGACGGTCTGTACGACTTCAGACGGAACCGCTAATCCTTCTCTCTGACCAACCGCACATAATTATAGATCCGAATAGCGTCGCCCTGGGGGCCGAGTCCGGTGGGGAATTCCGCGGGATCTCCCGCCTTGGGATCGCTGCGCTGAGAGCCGGCTCCGTGCACGTCCACCCAGGAACCGTTCATATACCCCAGCGACCTTCCGAAGGCCACGTAGGCGCCGCTTTGACCGCCCATGGCGTTCGCGTGGGTCGTGCCGCTCCAGTAGAAGGCGTAGTCTTCGGCGCCGGCCTCGTTGGTGATCGGCGTCGTGTCGAACACCGGATCGATGGCAGCCGAACCGGTGGTTGCGGGCGACCTCGTGTAATCGACGATGCTCTGCAGCTCCTTGACGTTGGGCAGTCGCCAGTCGCTATGACCCAGGTATCCGGCGGCGTTCTGCGTTTCGACCCAGGCCAGGGCCTCTTCCCAGTTCAGCCCTCCGGGGACATCGACCCCACTGTCATCCTGCGCCCACATCAGGCCGGTTGCGTCGTCCGTAACCGTGCCGTCGCCGTTTTCGGCGAAGTCGTTGACGCCGTAATTCGTGTTGCCGCGAACGCATTGGACGAAGAAGGTCTTCTCACCCATTCCCGGCATGAACATCCCGTACCCCTTGATCCGGCCATCGGCGAAGTTCACGCCGAACAGCAACTGCCCTTCCGCGGAGTCGCCGACGTAAAGCGTGCTCGATGCGTACTGGGAATCGATGACACGCTCGTTAGCGTCGGTGTTGCCGTAGACGAATTCGAAGGCGTCGGTGTCGATGAACGGCACTCCGCCGGCCGGAGCCTCCGGGGATACGTCCTCCCCACTGAAAATGATCAGGGAGTAAAGCTCCTTTATCGTCGGCAGGCGCCAGTCGTCGTAGCCGCCGAATTCCACCCCGTTCAGCGTGTCCGGATAGGCCTGGGCCTCGCTCCAGGTCAACTTGTCGTCCGGCGACACGAGAACGCCGTCACCGTCGGTATCGGGAGAGGCCATCCAGGTCAGGCCGGTAACCTCGTCGTAGACCGTCAACCCGTCGTCGCTCGCGACGTAGCTCGGCTGGGCGCCGTCATACTGGGCGTCCTGGCCGTGGAAGGGCTCACCCGGGGCGGGAGCAGCCAACTCGCCCAGATCGTCGTAGCAAACGCTTTGATCGGTATCGACGATCACATAGGTGGCCGCGATTTCAGGCGGTGAGTCGTTGTCGCCGTCGTCGGCCACAGGCGAAGTGGAATCGTCCGAACAACCCATGGTCCCGGCCATGATGACGATCAGCAGAATCGCCGCCAGCCATCCTCCGGTTTTTTCGATTTTATTCATGGTTCTTCCTTTGCTCCGGTGGGGCCGCCCCGATGGCGGTCTATCGATGCCCAGCCAAACCGGCAGGTTCGCGAATCCTTTCGGCTTTTTTCGGAACGTGGTATTTTGACAGTCGGATCGGCCTCTGCTTATATGGACCAGCATCTTCAATTCCATTTTCCGAGAAAGGAATCCCCGGCCCAAGCGTAGGGCTGAAACGACAGCATGACGGATCGAACCGACGACAGGCTGATGACCGACTACGTCGCGGGCGACGAGAACGCCATGCGAATACTCGTCGAGCGGTGGGAGCGCCGGGTCTTCGCCTTCCTGTTCCGCATGCTGGGCTCGTCGGAGGAGGCCGAGGACCTGTGTCAGGAATCTTTTATGAAGCTGATCCAAGCAACAAGCCGCTACCAGCCGGACGGCAAGTTCCAGAGTTGGCTGTTTCGCATCGCCGGCAACCAGGCCCGCAGCCGTCTGCGCCGGCGCAGGATCCTGCGCTGGCTGCCCCTGACCAACGACTACGACAACGCCCCGTCCGCGGCCCCGGACGCCCTCGACACCCTGGCCGTCCAGGATCAGCAGCGCGAAGTGCAGGAAGCCCTCGCCCGCCTGCCCGAACGCCAGCGCCAGGCCCTCGTGCTGAAGCAATTCCAGGAAATGAGTTATCAGGAGATCGCCGACGCCATGGGCAGCACGGTTCCGTCGGTGCAGATGCTGCTGCACCGGGCGATGACCGCGCTGCGCAGGGATCTCGCTTATCGGAGGGATGAATCATGACCGGAGAGAAGCATCCTGCCGGACACGTTCTGCAGGCCTACTTCGACGGCGAACTCGACGCGGCCGCCGTTGCCGAGGTTAAGACCCACTGCGAACAATGTCCGGTCTGCGAGGCTGAGTTGGCCGACCTGGGCCGGATCAACCGGATGCTCGCCGCCGTCCCGACGCCCGAGCTGCCGCGCTCGGTCTGGCGTCGCGTACGTCCCGGAAGCCGGCAGGAACCCCGGTTCAAGCCCGCTTTCGGGTTCGCCGCCTGTGCCGCGGGCATCGTGCTGGGCATTGTGCTGGGGCCTGTCCAGTTCGGAGCAGACAAGGCGAACACCCCGGTGACGTGGTCCGAAACCGTGACGATCTGGGACGGCGGAGCATCGACTTCGCTGCTGGGCGTCTACCAATCCGCGCAGGACTAAGGAAGCAAGACCATGTCGAAATGGATCATCTATCTTCTGCTGGCTTTATCCCTTGGATTGAACGCGGGCATGATCGCCACGACCCTGGTCCATCGGACCGCCGGTCCTCACGGAAGCCCTCCGCCCGGACCGGGCGGAGGCCCCGGCCATCAACCCGGACCGCCTCCCGACCCCGGACGCGTGGTGGAGGATCATCTGCGAGGGATGACACAGCATCTGGATCTGGATACCGATCAGCAGCAGGCAATCCGCCGCGTCCTGGAAACCCATGCCGCGGAGTTGACCACGCTGCAGGTAGCGGCCGAGGAAGCGGGTCGGATGCTGGCGGAAGCCTACGCCTTGCCGGAGTTCGATCCCGATGGATTCCTGCGGCTGACCGCCGAAGCGAGCACCGCTCGTTCCCGGCTGGATTCCCTATCGGCCGTGATGCTGGTCGGTGAAGCCGCCGTACTCACTCCGGAGCAGCGCCTGAAATTCTCGACGATCGCTCCGACGATCCACAGCCAACCGCAGCGGCCGCCCGAAGGTGGGCCGCCGCCGCGGTAACGACGTCAGCGAGGAACTGAAACGCCGCCGGCATCACATCCGCCAAGTCATCGCCCTCGCGGCCAAACGTCTGCTCGCGCATACGAATGACACCGTCGAACAGTCGGCGCGGAGCGAGAGGGATACTCGTAAGATCCAAGACAGGGAAAAGGGCCACCCCGCTGAAGAGACGGCCCCTGTTCCTTTCTCTCGCCTTTCTTACTTCACCAGCATCATCCGCCGGGTCTCGATACGCCCGGCGGTCTCCAGGCGATAGATGTACGCGCCCGCGGCGAGCCGGCGGCCGCCAGCGTCGCGGCCTTCCCAGCTCACTTCGTGACTGCCGGGATCATGCGGCGCCGCATCCAGCAGCCTAGCCACTTCCCGTCCGGACAGATCGAAGATGCGCAAGGTAACAGCGGCCGCTTCAGACAAACTGAACGCGATCACAGTGCGCGGGTTGAACGGGTTGGGCACGTTCTGCAGCAACGCGAACGGCACCGGCGGCCCGCCGACGCCGGTCAGGCCGGTCGGCGAAGCAGCCGGGCTCTCGTTACCCGCGAAATCCACCGCAGCGACTTTGTAATAGACCTCGAAATCGCCGAGGGGATCGGTCCAGGCAATGGCCGTGGTCATGTGCGCCGGGTTGTCCGGATCGACCGTGAAATCAGGTGTCGAGCCGCGATAGATCTTGAAGTAGCGGAAGTCCTCGGCTTCGGATTCCAGCCAGGCGAGATCGTTGCCGTCTCCGGCGTATTCAACGATCAGGCCCTCCGGCACGTTCGGCGCCAGGTTGTCCACCGAGTAGCCGCTGTCCGGCGGCGAGTCGAAGAAGACTCCCGGCGTCGCGGTCAGGGAGCGGACGAAGAAGACGCTGTGCGTCATGCCGGCCTCGTTGCTGTCCGCCAGGGTCGGCACCACCAGCGAGTATCCGTCCTCGGTCATCGCCGGCATGTCCATCACATAATGCCATTCGCCGGGCGGGTATGAGGCCTGCGGGCCTTCATCTCCGGCCGCGGGAAGGGCCTCATCGTAGCGCCTGAACAGGGCATAGGAAGTGACCGGCTCCTGGCCCTCTTCGAGCAGATCCGGAGTCGCATCGCCGTGGGCAGCCGCGAAACGCAGGCTTACCCGACCGCCCTGATCGCCGGGAATATCGGCTATCGACTCGATAACCGGATAGTCGTAGAGCCACTCGATCT
>CAZYDJ010000163.1:0-2269 GCA_964646035.1 uncultured Fibrobacteraceae bacterium
AGATGTTCAGCCCGGGAGTGTCAAGCCGGGCCCGGGGCCGAACGGCCGGAAATCGACCACCCTACCGCATCTCGAAAACCATCAGGAAGCGCCACCCCGTGCGCCCGTGGTCATCGTCGATCGGCCGGGCCGCGTAGAGCCTTAGATACATCGGCTCGGGGATCATCCCCACCATCTTGCCGAGGCCGAAGCCGGCGTCCGCCCGCCATCCCGTCTCGCCGGACGGCAGGGTCGAGCCGTTGCTCAACAGGGTGCTGTCGTAGTCCACGAAGGGGATCTGGCGCAGGTGCAGATCGCGCAGCAACGGTATCTTCATCGCCTCGAAGGGATCGACATTCCAGCGCACATCCAGCGACGCGAATCCGCCCCGGTCCCCGCCCAACTCCATCAACTCGTAGCCGCGCAGGGTCCCTTCGTCGCCCAGCCAGGTCATCCATTCCAGCGGCGCGGCCCGGTCCACGGAGCACCACCGGCCGCGCAGCATCCAGATATTCGCCCCGGGGTCGCGACGGGTGATCCAGCCCTCCAGGCGGACCCGTCGATACCAGGCGTTGCCGCTGTCCTCGGACACGACCCAGGCCAGCGGCGAATCCTGCAGCCGGTTCCACGAGATCGTCCAACGCAGGTCGTGCCGGCGGGCGCGGAACCGCAGGCCGGCGTCCAGGGTCCGCCGCCGGAGCCCCTCGACCTGCAGGTTCTCATCTATGTGATCTTCGCCGCCGGTCAGGTTCCATGTCGTTCGTATGCCCAGCGGCCGGTGCCGGGCGCCGCCCACACCGAAGTCCAGTTCCAGCCAGGGGCGCGGCCTCAGGATCGTCCCGACCCGCACGTGGGTCGATTCGTAGTAGTTGTTCGGATCGTAGCCGCTGATCAGCGCCGGCAGGTCGAATTGAACGCCCTCGGCGCCGCCGAAGGTCTTTGGCGCCCGTCCCGCTTCCAGCTCGAATTCGAGTTTCCGCCAGGGACTGCGAATCAGCCGCCCCTGCGCGTCCCGGTCGCCGCCGACGATCTGCGGGAGCCTGAATTCCATCCGCGGCGAAAAACGTTTCCAGCTGAAACCGTAGCCCAGATGCAGTTCCAGGTGCGGCTGATGCATGCCGGGGCGGTAGATCTCCACGCCGGCGTCCACCACCGCGCCCTGCACGCGGTTGAAGCCCAGGCCGGGCGGCAGCAGGGGCCGGAATTTCCAGGGGCGGCCGGCGAACAGCACACCCAACTCGATATCGCCGGTCGCGACCAGGGAATCGTAGCCGGCGGCGTCCATCTCCAGGTCCGCGATCGTCAGCGGTTCGTACCAGCCGTTATCCAGGGTCCGCCAGTAGTTCAGCAGCGAGTCCGCGGCCGCCGTCTCCGAGACCCAGATCAGGGAATCGGCCGGCGCGGGATCGGCCGGGATCGCGGCCCTCGCCGGCGCGGCGGCCGCCATCAGACCCAGCAGCAGAATCCCGACGGGCCTCATGGCCGGTCCGTCCCGTATTCCACGCCGTTGATCACGAAATCGCGCATCACCACGTGCAGATCCGCCCAGTCGGGAATCCGGGGCATCGCGCCGTTCAACTCGATCTCGACCTGGAACTCCTCCGGGAACCACCGGTCCCCCAGCTTGGCCATACGCATCATGAAACGCGGCACCGAGTTGATGAAGATCGGCAGCGGGGACGGTCCGGCCAAACGTCCCTCCATCCGCCGGATCGTGAAATCGCTGTAGTCGATCCACACCTCGCCCTCGAGCGCCGTCTCGAAGCGGTTGGTCGGCTCGAAACCGATCCGGAAAACCAGATGATCCCCGATCAGGGTCCGCTCCAGGATTTCGTACCTGTACCGTCCCTCGCTCAGCAGGTCGAAGGGCATGGCCATGGTCTCCTCGGCCATCTCCTGCTGCCATTCCTGTTCGGTCTCCTCCTCGAGCTTCTCTTCCTTCATCTCGCCGTCCCGGTATTCGCGGCGGCGGGAATAGAGCCGGACGCTGCGCACCTCCTGGGAGGCGTCCCGCGATATCCGCCGGGCCTGGATCACCTCGTCCCGGTCCGCGTCGGGCGTCCTGTCGTTCTTGTCCTGGTACAGGGTCGCCTTGTTGATCTGGGTCACGACATAGGATTCGAGGGACAGCTCCTGGCGGCGCATCGTCTCGCTGACGCGGCGCACCACCTCGCTGACCCGCAGCCTGGGGGCGGCCACGCGGATCGTATCCACGCGCGCGCCGGACATCAGGACGGTGTCCTCGGGGGTCGTTATGACCGCGTAGCCCTCTTTCAGGAGTTCATCTATA
>CAZYDJ010000163.1:2279-5018 GCA_964646035.1 uncultured Fibrobacteraceae bacterium
CTGGGCCAGAACCTGCGCCGCGAGCAACGGCATTAGCGTCAAGCCCAGGACGGCCGCCAGCATCATGCGTCTCGACATCCGCCAACCCTTCCGTCTGGAGATCCGCCCCCGGACCGTCACCGCGTCGGCCCGTCGCACCCGGGACCACTCTATAATCATATGCGCCGAATTGCCACCTGTCCCTGCCCGCCGTCCGCGTCGATTCCAGAGCCGGGGGCGCGTTCTCCGGTCCGGACATGGCAAGCCGCGGGCCATCCGCGTATTCGCGCCGGATCGCGGCCGATCCCCGGATCGCCGGGATCTCCACGAAAAGAAATGTCGCCGGATGTTGTCTCCGGCGACATCGATGTCAACGTACGAAGGAAAGGGATGTTTCAGCTTCGCTGGTGGGATTCCTTGAAAAAGGCCCGGACGCCCGAGACGTCCATCGTATTCAGGATCTGGCGGCAGCAGATGCCGGCCAATTGGGTCAGGACGGTCCCGTGGCGATAATCGCCCAGGCGGGCGGCCCTGTGCGCGTCCGAGGAGATGACCAGGGTCGCGCCCAGATTCTGGGAGAGACGGCAATATTTCAGGTCCAACGTCTCGTGCGTGGGATTGGCGTCCACGCTCACGGCCACGCCCGCGGTGGCGGCGGCCTTCAGCACGACCTCCATGTCGCAGGCCGTATCGTCGGCGCCGGTCATGTACGTGTCGAAGGGATGCCCCAGGATCGAGACGAAGGGATTCATGACCGCCCGCACGGCGATATCGGTCAACGCCGAGCGGTCCATATCCGTCTTGTCCCGCAGGGTGGCGACCACGTAGTCGAAACGGTCCAGGTTCTGGTCGTCCATCGGCAGGCTGCCGTCCGGTTCGGACTCGAGTTCTATCCCGTGCAGCAAGGTGAAGCCCTCGGTCTGTCTGTTGATCAGGGCGATCTCGCGTCGCTGCAGTTCCAGGCTCAGGGGTTCTATCCCGGCGGGGCACTGGGTGCACACCATGTGGTCGGTGACGCCCACATATTCCAGGCCCAGCTTCAACGCGGTCTCCGCGACCTGGATCAGGTCGTGGTCCCCGTCCCCGTAGGCGGTATGGCAATGAAGCAACCCGCGGATGTCGCTCTGCTGTATCAGGCCGAATTCGCGGACGTCGCAACGGTCGTAACAGGCCCAGTTGCGATCCTTGCAGGATTCGATCTGATCATGGGAGGCTTGTGGTTTTTCCATGATGGGTGTCGTGGGGGGGTTGGGGGAATCGCCAAGGTGAACAGGCCCACGATATGGAAACATACCCGAAACCGCAACCCTCTCCGGCCCCTGATTTTCAGGGCGCCCGGCCGCCCACGACATGGGCGATGCCGAAGGTCTGGCGGGCGATGAAGACGTCCGTGAAACCGGACGCGCGCAACAGGTCCGCATACTGGTTCGGGGTCACGAAACGCCCCATGCTCGCGGCCAGGTACGTGTAGGCCGAACCGCTCCCGCCGAAGATCCGGCCCAGCAGGGGAACGATCGTATCCAGGTACCATCGGACGAATCCGGGAACGCCCCGCGCCTGGCCGCGCGCTCCGGGCTCGGGACGGTAGAAGTCCAGGACCATGTACATCCCGCCCGGCCGCAACACGCGCCGCGCCTCCTCGACGCCCCGGCGCAGGTCCGCCAGGTTCCGGACGCCGAATCCCACGACCGCGGCGTCAGCGCTCCTCGATCCGAACGGCAACCGCTGGGCGTCCGCGCCCACGGCCGGCACGCCGCCCGGCCGGGCCAGGCCCTTCCCGCTGCCGGCGCGCAGCATCTCGGGACAGAAATCCGAGGCGATCACCGTTTCCGCCTTCCCGGCCCGCAACGCCTCCAGGCCCAGGTCCCCGGTCCCCGCGCAGAGATCCAGGAGCACGGCGGTCCCGTCGTCCAGCCGCCGCACCACGTCCCGGCGCCAGGCCTTGTCGCGGTTGAAGCTGAGGAAATGGTTCATGAAGTCGTAGACGCCGGAGATGCGGGAGAACATGGTCCGGACCGCGCGGTCGTGCGCCGCGGGATCGGTCACCGTCCAGTCCTCGTCCTTGCGCCCGTGGATGCTCACCGCGAATCGCCGGCGGCGGGTCGCGCCCGGTCCAGGAGATCGCGCCACCGGGCGTCCACCTCGGCGGCGACCGCGTCGTCCATCCGGACGATCGGCGGCCACTCGCGGCGGAAGCCCTCCTCGCCCTCCCACTTGGCGGTGGCGTCGATGCCCATCTTTCCGCCCAGGCACGCGGTGTTCACCGCGTGGTCCAACTGGTCGACCGGGCCGTCGGTGAAGAAGCAGTCCCGCTTCGGATCGATCGAATTGGTCACCCGCCAGAGCACCTCGCCCGGATCGTGGATGTCCACGTCCTCGTCCACAACGACGATGGTCTTGCAGAACATCATCTGGCCCATCCCCCACAGGGCGTGGGCGACCTTTCGGGCGTGCCCGACGTACTGCTTGCGGATCTTCACGATCGCGAGATTGTGGAAGCAGGCCTCGACCGGAAGATGATAGTCGATCACCTCGGGCAGGGGTTGCTGCATCAAGGGCAGGAAGAGGCGCTCGGTGGCCCACCCCAGCAGGCCGTCCTCCATCGGCGGCACGCCGACGACCGTGGTCGCGTAGATCGGTTCCTTGCGCGATGTGATCGCCGTCACGTGGAAGACCGGGAAATCCTCGGGCAGGGTGTAGAAGCCGGTATGATCCCCGACGGGACCCCCGCTGCGCCGTTCTCCCGGATCCACGTAGCCC
>CAZYDJ010000164.1:0-4958 GCA_964646035.1 uncultured Fibrobacteraceae bacterium
CGTGCCGCAGCGATCGTGGTGACCGACCTGATGGACGTTCTTCTCCTCGCCGTCGAGCAGATCCGCGGCGGCCAGGGCCTCGAGCACGGACTTGCGGCAGGCGAAGCGGTCGAGTCCGGCGAATTCGCCGGCAGCCTCGTTCATCACCGCGCTCTCGTCCATGCAGATTAGCTGCTCGAGATCGTGACGGCGCCCGACCTCGAAATCGTTGGGGTCGTGGGCGGGGGTGATCTTGACGAAGCCGGTGCCCTTCTCGGGATCGGCGTGATGATCGGCGATGATCGGGATCTCGCGGTCGGTCAACGGCAGCTTGACCATCCCGCCGATCAGATGCTTGCGCTGCGGATCATCGGGATGCACGGCCACGGCGGTATCGCCGAACATCGTCTCGGGACGGGTCGTGGCCACGGTCACGAACCCGGATCCGTCGGCCATGGGATAGCGGATCCGCCACATCGTGCCCTGCAGTTCCTTGTGCTCGACCTCGTCGTCGCTCAGGGCGGTGCGGCAATGGGGGCACCAGTTGACCAGATAGAGATCGCGGTAGATCAGTCCCTGTTCGCGCAGGGTGACGAAGGCGTGGGCGACGGCCCGGGACCTCGCCTCGTCCATGGTGAACGCCTCGCGCGGCCAGTCCAGCGAGCAGCCCAGACGCCGCAGCTGGGCCGTGATCCGGTCGTGGGTCTCTTCCTTCCACTCCCAGGCGCGCTCCAGGAATCCGTCGCGGCCGACGTCCGACTTCTGCAGCCCGGCCTCCCGCAGCCGGCGCGAGACGACCTGCTCGGTGGCGATGCTGGCGTGGTCGGTGCCGGGAATCCAGGTGGTCGGCCGGCCGCGCATCCGCATCCAGCGGATCAGCATGTCCTGTATGGAATTGCCCAGGCAATGCCCCATGTGGAGCACGCCGGTGACGTTGGGCGGCGGCAGGGTGATGACGAAAGGATCGCCTTCAGCGTCGGGAGCCGGAGCAAAGAGGCCTTCCTCCTCCCAGCAGCGATACCATTTCTGCTCCAGCCCGGCGGGGCTGTACTGCGCCATCGTCCTGATGTCGTTCACTCGCTTCTCCTCACGGCGGGACGAATCCCGGTGTCGTTGCTTCCGGCCAGGCCAAGGGGGACGTTCGATTCGGTGGGACCGCCAGCGCCGGGTAGCGGCGACGGACGACCTGAACCGCAAATGTTACATCCGCCACCGCGGGCGGTCAACTCCGGCCCCGTATCCGTTTCTCCGCAAACCGCTGTTCACCGGAGCGCCGGGCTGGGTTATAGTCGGTCCGGAACCATAACCTGGGTTCCGGAAAGGTGGTTCGACCGGATGTGGGAACGACATCCCGGCGCGACAACCCGCAGCGAACGGCTGCTGCGTCTCTTCGGACTCTATCTGCTCGTCCCCCTGCTGCTGATCCTCGAGATCCCCGTCATCATCCACATCGCGCAATGCCCCACCACCGGGATGACCGTCCATAACCTCGTCGTGCAGTCGGTGGCGCCGGGCAGCCCCGCCGCCGCGGCGAAGGTGGAGCCGGGAGATCACATCCGGGCCATCGACGGTATCCGGATCGAGACGACGGTGGACTATTACCTGGCCGTGTCGGGCCGCTACGACCTCGCCACCAGGACCTACCGCCTCGAGGGCGACAGCGGTCGACGCGAAACGGCGATCGGCGCCACCCGCCCGCCGCGGGCCCGCATCATCTGGGGATACGCCACATCGGTGGCCGGCCTGGCTTTCCTGCTGATGGGGTGGCTGGTCTTTTCCCGGCGCACAGACGTGGTGGCCCGCTATTTCTTCTGGCTCTGCACCGTCTTCGCCTTTTTCCTGATGGATATCCCGGACTGGCCCTCGCCCGTCTACATGCATCTCAAGGAGATCCTGCGCGATCTGGCCAACCTGCTGCTGCCGCTGTTGTTCCTGCGTTTCTTCCTGTATTTCCCGTCGCGGGTCAAATTGGACAGCCGGACCCGGCGCCGTCATCGCCTGCTGGCGCTGCCGGTGGCGCCCCTCTTCGCCATCAGCCTCTATGCCCACGCGGCCCGGCTGGATCCGGCCGCCTCGCCCCTGGTCCTGACGCTGCAGGCCCTGGCTTCGTTCTACTTCCTGGCCTATTTCGTGGCCGGTCTGGTGATCTTCGCCATGAAGGCTATCAGGCGGCGGCATCCGGTGGAACGTTCCAAGCTGCGGCTGGTGCTGATCGGCTTGGCCCTGGGGCTCGTGCCGTTTTTGGCCGGCAGCGTGCTGCATAATCTGCCCCCCGCGCGGGCGGTCCCCTACCAGGAATGGCTGGGATTCTCGCTGATCCTGGTCCCGTTGAGCTTCGGTTTGGCCATCCTGCGCTACGGGGCTCTGGACATGGCCTACGTGCTGCGCCACAGCTTGATCTACGGCGCGCTGACCGTAGTGATCGCGGCGGGATACGGTCTGATCGTGGGATTGATCGGCCATGAGCTGACCCGCGTCTTCCACATTTCGAGCACTCCGCTGGTGCTGCTGGCCGTTCTCGCCAGCGCCCTGGCCGCCAATCCCATCCGGCAGTGGCTGCTGCGCTGGACGGAAGACCGCTTCTACCCGGCCCGCCGGGCGACCCGGTCGGCGATCCAGGATCTCTGCCAGGAATTGGCGGGGATGACCGGCGTGAACGAGGCCGCGCGCACGATAGTCGCCAAAATGGCCTCTTTCTACCGGCCCCGCCGAGTGGCCCTGATGCTGGCCGAGAACGGCGGGCTGCGCCTGGCTCACGAGCAGGGAGACGGCGTCCCGCCTGTCGCCGGCGACCAATATCTGCACGCCGACCAGCCGCTGATGAAGCTGCTGACCGCGGCCAACCGGCCCTTTTTCACCGAGGAACTCGAACAGGCCGACGCCTCGATCACCGGCGACCGCATTATCGCGGGACTGCTGGCCGATCTGGACGTCCAGCTCTTCGTGCCGCTGATCACCCACAACCGCATCTGCGGTCTGCTGACCCTCGGGCCCAAGAGCGACGGCGCCCTCTACAGCCAGACCGATGTGGGCAACCTCAGCTACTTCGGCCAGCAGGCTGCGGCCCTGCTCGAGATCCTGAGGCTCTACCGCGACAACATGGATCGGGAAAGACTCGAAACCGAGTTGACCCTGGCCAAGCAGATCCAGGAGAACCTGGTGCCCACAGCGCCCCTGAAGCTGCCCGGGGCGGATCTCTGCGGCCGGATGGACTCGTGCCGGGAGGTCGGCGGCGACTACTTCGACTACTTCCCGCTGGACTCGGAAACGGTAGGTTTCGCGATCGCCGACGCGGCCGGCAAGGGAATTCCCGCGGCTCTGGTGATGACCACGCTGCGGGTCGCCTTCCGCTCGATCGCGGCCAGGCACCGCGAGCCGCAGGCGGTCGTCGAGCGCCTGAACGACACGATCTGCAGCCTGGCCACGATGGGACATTTCATCAGTTTCTTCTACGGGGTATATGACATCCCGACCCGGACCCTGCACTACTGCAACGCCGGCATGAACCGTCCCCTGCTGCTGCGCGCGGGCCGGGCCTGGGCGGAGCCGCTGAAAAAGGGCGGATTGGTCCTGGGCATCAAGGAATCCCAGCATTACGCCTGGGGAACCCTCTCCCTGCAGCCCACCGACCGGCTGATCCTGTACACCGACGGATTGACCGAGGAAACCGATTCCCAGGGCGAATTCTACGGCGAAGACCGCCTCGAGGAGTCGGCCAGGCTCTATTCGGATAAATCACCGGAAGACCTGCGTGACGCGATTTTTGACAGTGTGGAGCGATTCGGAGGAGCCACCCAATCCGACGACAGGACCCTCATGCTCCTACAGGTAAACGAGTTGGAGGATTCCAGCCGTTTCCGGCACTTTTCTGGCTAAGGTGAACCCCGAAGGGTGACGATTTATAACAAGTCACCAGGTTCGCAGTCACTTTAACCAGGCCAAGGAGGGACCAGCGATGTATATGACGGAGCTATTGGTCGCACTCTCCATCGTCGACATCCTATGGTGGTTGAGGAAATGATCAAATCAGACGCATGAAGTCCCTGGCTGAAGGTTCATACTCCGGCCAGGGACTTCTTTTTGCCTATCGCCGGCCGGCTCCGGCCCGGCATCGCCGCCTAGCTCCGGCCCGGCATCGCCGCCAGTATCGCTTCCCGATAGACTTGCTTGTCCTGATAACCGACAAACTTGCCGGTGATGTTCCCCTCGGGATCGATCACGAACGTGGTCGGGATCCCGCGGATGCCGCCGAAGTCGCGATCGACCTTGCCGTCGGTCAGGACCACGGTGAAGGTCAAACCGTTCTGTTCGACGAACGGCGCCACCACCTTGGCGCCCTGCTGGTCGGTGGCTATGCCGACGACCTGCAGGCCCTTGCCCTGGAACTCCTCATGCAATTCCTGCAGATGAGGCAGCGCCTTACGGCACGGCGGGCACCAGGTGGCCCAGAAATCGACCAGAACGACCTGCCCGCGCAGATCGGAGAGCCGCACGGTCTTGCCGCCGAGGCTCGTCAGGGAGAAGTCGGGTGCCGCCACGGAGGCGGGAACGGCGGCGGACGCGTCGGCGGCGCCGCCGGAGATGTCGGCGGATTCCGTATCGCCGCCGCATCCGGTCGTGACAACCAGGGCGCACAAGGCGACAGCGAAGCCGGCGACCACCAGGATTCGTCTCATGTTCTTCACGATCTTTCCTTTCTAATCATCAATCGGGTCTTGATTTACGAATTGTATCGTTAGCCCACTTCACCGAAATTCAGATGCTCGGCCATCCAGAAAGCTATGACTTCGAAGCGATTCGAGACGAGCAGGATTCCGACCAGGATCAGAACGACGCCGGATATGACCTCGATCTTGTGGAAGTGATTCTGGATCCTGCCGAAGAAACCGTAGAAGACGTTCAGGAACAATCCCGACAACAGGAAAGGGATGCCCAGGCCGGCCGAGTAGGCGGCCAGCAGCAGCACGCCCTCGTTGACG
>CAZYDJ010000165.1:0-4953 GCA_964646035.1 uncultured Fibrobacteraceae bacterium
GACTGCACTTCCCGCACGCAGTCGATCACCGTCCCGTCCACCCACTTGATCGCCGCGACGACCTTCTCCCCCAGCTGCGGCTCCTCGGGCGCGCCGCCGCAGATCTCTTCGACCTCGGCCTTGATCTCGCGGATGTCGCGGATGGGCAGGCTCGATCCCCGCATCCGCTCGATCAGATCCCGCCGGCCGGGATTGATGGCGATGCCGCGCTCGGTGACGATCACATCGATCAGATCGCCGGGGCCGCACAATGTGGTCACGCGGTCCATGATCACCGGGATGCGGTTGCGGAAGCTGGGAATGGGCAGGATCGTGCATTTGCTGAACAGGCAGTTCTGCCAGCCGCCGATGCCGTGCAGCAGGCGGCCGTCGCTGTGGGTCACCACGTTGGCGTTGAAATCCAAGTCGACCTCGGTCGCGCCCAGGACAACCGCGTCGACGATCGAGGCGAAGTTGCCCTTGCCGTGGAAGTTGTAGCTGGTGAACGGCGAGGTGTTGACGTGGCCGGGGTTCTCGCGCATCGAGCGCACCCCCTCCAGATCGAAGGTCTGGCCGTCGAGGATGTAGTCGGTCAGCCCCTCCTCCAGCATCTCGACCAGATACTTCGTCGATCCCCCGCGCAGGAAACGGGCCTTGATGCCGCGCTCGCGCATGATGTCGCGCAGGTAGATGCCGAAGGCCAGGGTGGTGCCGCCGGCGCCGGCCTGCATCGAGAATCCGTCGCGCACGATGCCGGCCTCATCGCAGAATTTAGCGGTGTACTCGGCGATCAGCAGACGATCGGGAGACTTGGTGATCTGGGTGGTTCCCGAGATGATCTTGGCCGGGTCGCCGATCGAATCCATCACCACGACCTGGTCCACGTTGTTGCCCTGGATCTGCCAGGGGATGCAGGGGAACTGCACCAGGTTGTCGGTCACGATGATGACGTGGTCGGCGTAGATGCTGTCCGCGAGCGCGAATCCCAGCAGGCCGCAGGCCGCGTCGCCGCGATCGCCGGTGGCGTTGCCGAAACAGTCGGCGGTCGGGGCCGCGATCACCGCGATATCGATGTGCACCTCGTCGTCCTGGATCGCCTGCCACCTGCCGCCGTGACTGCGCAGCACCCCCATGCCGCGCATCCTGCCGCTGGTGCAATAATCGCCCAGGGGACCGTTCATCGAACCTTCGATATGGTGGATGACGCCCGATTCCATATGCCCGACTTGCGGCTCGTGGCAGGGGAAGCTGGCCGACGGGAACCAGCGCAGATCCTTCACGCCCAGCTCGGCGGCGGCCGCGAAGACCGCGTTGGCCACGTAGTCGCCGTTGCGCAGGTGGTGATGGCTGGAAACGGTCATCCCGTCGCGGATGCCGGCTTGTTCCAGCGCCGTCTTTATGTCGCGGACGGTCTTGTCGCCGTCGGACGGGTAGTCGATGCAGGTGCTGACCATCGGCGCCGCCTTGCGTCCTAACGGCCGATGGACCGAGACGCCCCGGTAGGGAACCGACTCGACGCCGTTTATCTCCACGGGCACCATCCGCCCCGCCGCATTCTCCACCAGTTTGGTCATCTTCAGCACTCCTGTCGGACGGTGACCGGGGTTTTGGAAAAGCCGGCCCCAGATCGGGCCGGCTACTAATTGTTACACGATGACTGGGACATAACAACCCGGAGTCAGGGGTTCAGCCGCCATAAACCGTAATTCAGATAGGCGGCGAAACCCGTCCAAAGCATATAGGGCAGCATCAGCAGGCCCGCCAAGGGACTGCAACGCCAGAAACAGATAGTGATAGCCACCAGGATCACCCACAGCAGCAGGATCTCCACCAGCGCGATACCAGGCAGTTGCAAGCCGAAGAAAAGCCACATCCAGGCGCCGTTGAGCACGAGTTGGAAGATATAAAGCCCCAGCGAAACGCGGGCCCGGCGGAAGCCGCATTCGCGCCAGATGCGCCAGGCGGCGAAGGCCATCATGATGAACAGCAGGTTCCAAACGAGGGGAAAGACCATGTCCGGCGGCGTCAGGGACGGCTTGTCCAGATTATCGTACCAGACCCCTGGCCGGTAGGCGGCGCCCACGGCGGCTGTCACCGCGGAAGCGACCAGCCATCCGATCAATCCGATAACGGAATTTCGCATGCGCAAGCCCCCCTGTCGAGGTCACGGGCAGGTTTTGACCTACGCCGCATCCTACACCAACAGGCTCCGCAAGGATAGTCCCGGGCTTGCCCGTCCAGATCGGAATCGGCGCATGTGCAGCACCGGCGCCGGATCGACATCAACCACGACCGTGGGGCGGGGCTGGAATGAGTCGTCAGAAGAAGAATTCGGGCTTGCGTGGTTCGACGCAGAAATCGGCCAGCTTGGCGGTGATCCCTTCGTACCACTGGCCGTCGATGATCCGGCCGTCGTTGGGACAGGCGCGAATACAGGCGCAACAGAGGATGCAGGCGTCCGGGTCGGTATTCACTTCATCGGTAACGCTGATCGCTCCGGTGGGACAGGATTCGGCGCACTCGCCGCAGAGATCGCAGGCCTCCGGATCGGTGCGCGGAGTGGTCGGCACCCGGTCGGGTTTGGCGCGGTAGGGACGATTGCCGGGAATATCGAGCGAAATTTTAGTTTCGACTTCCGCCATCCGGTCCAGCCTGTCGCGGACCAGCTTGCCGAAGTTCACGGCGCGTTCGAGATCGATGACATCCGGCCTGCCGGACGCCAAAGGGACCGTGGCGGAGGAGAAGCTGTGCTCGGCGACGAAGGCGGCCGCGGCCACCGGTTCGAACCCGATTTCGACGGCGATTTCACGCAGCTCCGCCAAGGCGTCTTCGTAGGCCCGGTTGCCGTAGACGACCACCAGCACCGCCGGTGTCGCACAGCCGCGCAACCGGCGCAGTCTACGCGCGGCGGTATCGGGAACCCTGCCGTAATAGACCGGCACCGCGATTACCGCCACGTCGCCGGACACGATCCGCGGAGTTGAATCGGCGAACGCCGCGGGCGTGAGGTCGATCTGATCGAAATCGGCTTCGGATACGCCGCGGGCTATGCATTCGCCGATCTTTCCGGAGCCTCCGGTGGGCGAGAACGTGATCAGGGTCGTCATTGCGTCTCCTGGCGCGGAGATGGGGCGCTACAGTCCGCGCCGCTCCGCCTAGATGTTTATGTCCTGACCCTTCATCTTCCAGACCACGAAAGCCTTTTCACCGACACCGATATGCTCGGCGATGCGTTCGCATTTCGTGGTCAGCAGGAAGTAGATGGTGCGCTTCATGTCTATCAGGCCCTCGAGATTGCCCTGGCCCTTGGCCACGACAACGTCGGCCTCCGCGAAAGCCCGGCGGAACTCATCCGAAGACGTTTCCCAGATCACGCCCGGCGCGTCGTCGCCGGTGGTGATGACCCGGGCGAGGCGGTCGATGCCGACCAGGCGCGCGTCTTCGAGCGTGGCGTCGTTTATCACCGGCCCGCCCCGAACGACGAAGGTCACCCCCGGATGACCCAGGGTTTCGAGCAGAACGGCGTCGGTCACTATCTCGCCGGCGTTGTCGCCGATGTAGAGCACGCTTTTCGCGGCCGCCAATTCGTTCTTCAACTGCGCCGAATCGTCGATGTCGAGATCGCCCTCCAGCACCGCGGCGATGGTTTCGAGCGGATCGAAGAGATTCTTGGCTCCGAAGTCGATCACGTTGCCGGCGACCGCCAGCCGGATCGCCGTGCCGAGCGGATCGTCGGAGTTGCGCACCATATCCCGCAAGCCGGGCCTGCGTTCCATCATCATCCGGTTGCAGTCGCGCTTGATGTCGCGGTATGGATCAGGATCGTCGAGGGTCTCGCGAAACATCCTGTGCATCGTCTGCGCCAGTGCCGGCGGCGACTGGTCGTAATCCACCTCGGCCAGAAACGCCAGGGTCCGCCGCAGCAGTTCCTCGCGCCGGGACTCGTCCACGAATCCGGCGTCGAGCAATCGCAGGCAGCTCTGCACCGTGCAGGGTATGCAGTCGAAGGCTACGTTCACTGAATCCTCCTCGATCAGACCAAACCCAGTTGCTTGCGGGCGATCATCCCCGCGGCCTTCAACAACGGGTAGCCGGCGGGCGACGCCGTCATCAGGGGGTGGGTTCCGATCTGCGACGTCAGGATGGAATTGATGTCCATCCGGTTCTGGATGATGAAGCCGACCGTGTTGGTCAACTCGCCCACCGTGAGTCCGCCCACCACCTCCGCACCCAGAATCACTCCCGAATTACGGGCGGCGACGAGTTTGACCATCTGCTTATGACTGCCCGCCAAGGTGCCGGGGTGCTTGTCCATGCCTTCGAAGCTGCCTGTAATGATGTCGAATCCTTCTGCCCGCGCTCGGGTTTCGGTCAGGCCGGCAACTCCGAATCCGGTATCCCCGATAGCGGTCGAGAATATCGAGATGGTACCGCTGAAGGTCTTGACCGCGGAAAGTTTGAAGAGGTTTATCCCGGCGACCCTGGCTTCGGCGCAAGCGGTCGACGCCAACATGGCCGGAGTCGGTTTGCGGGTGACGAAATCGGTCTTCTCGGCGCAATCCCCGACCGCGAACACGTCCGGCGCACTTGTGCGAAGGTACTCGTCCACGCGGATGAATCCGCTGGGCGAAACATCCAGACCCGACTCGACGGCCAACTCGGTGTTCGGGCTATAGCCCATCGCCAGCACAATCGCATCGGTCTCGATCACTTCTCCGTTGTCGAGCTTCACTCCTGACGCCGTACCGTCGCCCAGGATCTCATTCACGCCCGCCCCTGTGCGAATATCCACGCCCCGGCCGGCCAACGTCTGCTGGGCCAACTGGGCCACGTCGGAGTCGAACGCCATGCCCAGGATCTGCGGCAGCTTCTCGACCAGGACGACTTCCTTGCCGGCCTTTTTCAGCTCGTCCGAGATTTCCACCCCGATAAACCCGGCGCCGATGGTCACCACCCTGCGGCAATCGCGCATCT
>CAZYDJ010000166.1:0-4952 GCA_964646035.1 uncultured Fibrobacteraceae bacterium
CGCTGCCCACTCAGTTCCGACGCAACCGCGCCGTCTACACCCTCACCGACTTCCAGGCTCGTTTCCCTTCCGACGGCGCGGACCATGTCATCGACAACGTCAAGGGAACGGTGCATTGGCATCCCGCCCAGGAGCACGCCCTGGCCAACATCGGCGAAACCGAGGCCCTTTTCGTGGTCGCGGAACGGAAAGGCTCGCGTCTGCTCGAAGCTCCGATCAAAGGCGAGGATCAGGAAACCTCGCATGTCGCGCCGGAGCATTCCCGGGTGCTCTTCGAGAACGAATTCGTCCGGGTGGCCGAGTTCGACATCGCTCCCGGGCAGATCGTGCCGTCGCACAAGGGCACCAGCCGGATCATGTACACCTTGACCCCGGCCCGGCTGAAATTCCAATCCGACCGCTTCGGCGAGCACGAGGATGATTTCCAGCAAGGCGAGGCGCATTGGCACGATCTCGACACCCACTCCGTCACCAACGTCGGAGAGAACGAGGCCATATTCATGGTCTTCGAATGGAAAAAATGATCCGGCGGCTGGTCAGCCGCCGTTCACGCCCGGACGCAGCCGCTGGACTTCGGCCAGCAGTTCGCGCAGACGGGGATCGGTAACGGCCCGGTCGGCCGATGCGAGGAACTCGTCGGGGCGAAGCAGCCCCTGGTGCTCATAGATGCCGGCCTGCAACCCGAGTTCGAGCCGATCGACCTCGCGGACGAAGCGGGCCTCGGCCCCGTCGCCTGCCTCGAACTCCTCCCACGCAGCCAGCAGAAGCTCGCCGCCCGGCATCCCGTCCAGGATGCTGTGCACGGCCTCGGACTCCATGCGCGACTTCTGCTCGGCCGTGATCCCGTCGACCGGCGTGATGTCGCCCGCGTAGACCTCGCCGAGATCGTGGGCCAGCGCCATCCGCATCACCTTGACGATGTCCAGAGGCAACCGATGCGTGTCGATCAGCAGCAGGCAGAGCAAGGCCACGCCGAAGGAATGCTCGGCCACGCTCTCGCATTTTTCGGTGGGAACCCCGCGCTTGAGCCATCCCTGGCGGAAGAGCTGCTTGAGGTGGGCGATCTCGAACCAGGCCCGCAGCAGGGGCGAGCCGTCGTCGCCGAGCCGGTCGAGGGGCAATCCGTCCTTGGTGACCAAGACGCTACTCCTCGAACTCGATCAGCAGGGTGTTCTTGGGAACGTTCTGCCCGACCACGACCGCGATATTGCGGACTACGCCATCACGCGGAGACGCGATCTCGTTCTCCATCTTCATCGCCTCGAGCACGAGCAGGCTCTCTCCCCGCTTCACCTTCTGCCCCGGACGCACCTTGACGGCGAGGATCTGCCCCGGAATGATCGAACGGACCTGGCGAAGGTCGGGACGCCGCCAGGCCGGACGTTCGCAGTACTTGCGGGTCAGCCGGGTATCGTAGTCCGTGCCGTCGACGTGCAGTTTCTTCAGCTCGTCCATGTCTGCTCCTCCCGACCCGGCCTAGAAGGGCGGGATGCCGTGCTTGCGCTGCGGCCGGATGTCGCTCTTGTGACGCGACACCTCGATGGCGTGAACCAGATAGTCGCGGGTCTCTTCCGGTTTGATCACCGCGTCGACATGACCCTCGGCGGCCGCGATATACGGGTTGGCGAATTTGTCCGTGTATTCCTGGATCTTCTGCCGGCGCATGGCCTCGGGATCATCGGCCGAAGCGATGTCCTTGCGGAAGATGATGTTGGCCGCCCCCTCGGATCCCATCACCGCGATCTCGGCGGTCGGCCAGGCGAAGACGAAGTCGGCGCCCAGATGCCGCGAGCACATCGCGATATAGCCGCCGCCGTAGGCCTTGCGCAGGATCACCGTGACCTTGGGTACGGTCGCCTCGCTGTAGGCGTAGAGGATCTTGGCCCCGTGCCGGATGACTCCGGCGTGCTCCTGATCCACTCCCGGCAGATAGCCGGGCAGATCGACCAGGGTGATCAGGGGGATGTTGAACGCGTCGCAGAACCGGATGAACCGGGCCGCCTTGTCCGAAGCGTCGACATCCAGCACTCCGGCCAGCACCAGGGGCTGATTGCCCACGATGCCGACCGTACAGCCGTTGATCCGGGCGAAGCCGATGACGATGTTGGGGGCGAAATGCTCCTGGACCTCGAGGAAATCGGATTCGTCGCAGACGGCCTTCACGACGTCGCGCACGTCGAAAGGCTTGCTGGGCTCGAGCGGCACCACGTCCTCGATTTTGATCTCGGGCCGTGGCTCCTTGACCGGGAACGGCTCGGCGGTCTTGCGGTTGTTCCAGGGGATGAACGAGACCAGCCGTTTGATCTGATCGAAGCATTCCTGCTCGCTGCGGGCGTAGAAATGGGCGTTGCCGGATATCTCGGCCTGGACGCGAGCGCCGCCGAGATCCTCCATCGAGATCTCCTCGCCCAGTACGGTCCTGATCACCTCGGGCCCGGTGATGAACATCTTGCTGATCTTGTCGACCACGAAGACGAAATCGGTCAACGCGGGCGAGTAGACCGCGCCGCCGGCGCAGGGACCGAGAATCACCGAGATCTGGGGGATGACGCCCGAGGCCAAGGTGTTGCGATAGAAGATCTCGCCGTAGCCGGCCAGGGAGTTGACGCCTTCCTGGATGCGGGCGCCGCCGGAGTCGTTGACTCCGATCAGAGGCACTCCCAGCTTCAGGGCGTGATCCATGATCTTGGTGATCTTGCGGGCGTGCATCAGGCCCAGCGATCCGCCGGCGACGGTGAAGTCCTGGGCGAAGATGGCGATGGGATGTCCGCTGACGTTGCCGGTGCCGGTGATGACCCCGTCTCCGGGCAGCTTCTTGCCGTCCATCCCGAAATCCTGGCATTTATGCTCCACGAAAAGGTCGTATTCGTGGAATGATCCGTCGTCGAGCAGGGATTTGATGCGGTCGCGCGCGGTCAGCTTGCCGCTGGCGATCTGCTTCTGGACGGCCTTCTCGCCGCCTCCCTTGGTCAGCTTCGAGGTTCGACTGAGAAAGTCCTGGATCTTCGAGAAGATGGACATGTTTCGCGTCTCCTGTTCACCTTGGCGTCGCAGCGGGCGCACCTGATCCGGTGCCCGGACGAACAAGGGACAATGCAGCATTGTTATCGATTTGGCAACCCCCAGTGGTACCCGCCTATGACAGCATCCTCATTATGGTATATCCTGGTTCCGGCTCACAGCGAAAGGACCTCGGCTTGAACCTGGACACGCAAACTTTGCCCGCGGCGATACCGGCCGGGCGCCTATCCCTTCTGGACCGCTTCCTGACCCTATGGATCTTCCTGGCGATGGGCGCCGGAGTTCTGTTGGGATGGGCCTGGTCGGGCTTCGGGGATTGGATCGGGCGTTTCGATTCGGGCACGACATCAGTACCGATCGCCGTCGGCCTGATCCTGATGATGTACCCCCCGCTGGCCAAGGTCCGTTACGAGAAACTGGGCAAGGCCTTTCGCGATGTGAAGATCCTGGCGCTTTCCCTGGTCCAGAACTGGCTTATCGGCCCGGCGCTGATGTTCCTGCTGGCCATGATCTTCCTGCCGGACAAGCCCGAGTACATGACCGGCCTGATCCTGATCGGGCTGGCCCGCTGCATCGCCATGGTCATCGTCTGGAACGATCTGGCCCGCGGGGATCCCGAATACTGCGCCGGCCTGGTGGCTCTCAACTCGGTATTCCAGATCCTCTTCTTCCCGGCCTACGCCTGGTTCTTCCTGACCGTGCTGCCGGGACTGCTGGGCATGGCGCCTGTCGAAGTGGAGATAACCATCGGCGAGATCGCCCGCTCGGTATTCATCTACCTGGGCATCCCGTTCATCGCCGGCCTCTCCACCCGGATCGTCCTGCGCTCCATCAAGGGCGCCGCCTGGTACGACAACGTGTTCACGCCCCGCATCAGCCCGATCACCCTGGTGGCGCTGCTGTTCACGATCGTGGTCATGTTCTCCCTGAAGGGCGAAGCCATCGTCGAACTGCCGCTCGACGTGCTGCGGGTCGCCGCGCCTTTGCTGGTCTACTTCGTTGTGATGTTCCTGGTGTCGTTCCTGATGAGCCACCGGATCGGCGCCACCTACGAGCAGGCGGCCACCCTGAGCTTCACCGCCGCGAGCAACAACTTCGAACTGGCCATCGCCGTTGCGGTGGCCACCTTCGGCATCCACCACGGTGCGGCGTTCGCGGCGGTGATCGGACCACTGGTCGAAGTGCCCGTGCTGATCGGCCTGGTCAAAGTCGCGTTCGTGTTGCGGGACCGGCTCTACCGCCGCGCCGCGATCGAGGCCTGACCCGGAGGGACCGCATGTCCGCCAACCGATTGATCCTCTTTCTCTGCGTGGCCAATTCCGCGCGCAGCCAGATGGCCGAGGGCCTGGCCCGCGAAATGGCGCCGGAAGGGTTCGCCGTCGCTTCGGCCGGATCCGATCCCACCGCGGTCAGACCCGAGGCCGTGGCCGTCCTGCGCGAGATGGGAATCGACATCGCCGGCCACCGCTCCAAGAACGTGACGGAATTCGGGGACGCCGCCGTCGATACGGTGATCACCCTCTGCGCCGAAGAGGTCTGCCCGGCCTATTTCAACGCCCGCCGCCGCCTGCACTGGCCCCTGCCCGATCCGGCGGCCGAGGCCGGCGACCAATCGCAGCGGCTGGAGGCTTTCCGCGCAGTCCGGGCCGAGCTGAGCCGCCGCCTGGATGATTTCTTCGCCACCGATCCCGCGCAAAGCGGAACCGATTGACGGAATCCGAAAAAATCGGGCGGGGACTTTTCCGTACCGCCCCGGCTCCTTATCTTCATCGTGAAACAGACTTCAGCGCCCCCGACCGGCGTCGTGGTCAATCACCTACCGGCGCCCTGATCCGGCGCAACCCTTTGTGTTGCGGTCCCCTGACCGGTGTATACACAGGCGCGTTGGTGCAGCGGAACCGGTGACCGCGGCGCCTGTCGGGGGCGTTGAC
>CAZYDJ010000167.1:0-4941 GCA_964646035.1 uncultured Fibrobacteraceae bacterium
AGGTGCTGAAGGAGCAGGGCAAGGCCAAGAACCCCTGGCCCAACGTGGACGCCGGTTCCGGAGCCCTGCTCTATCACTACGGGATGAAGGAATTCTCCTATTACACGGTTCTCTTCTCGGTCTCGCGTGCGATGGGAATGCTGTCGCAGCTGATCGTCAACCGGGCCCTGGGATCGCCGATCGAGCGGCCCAAATCGGTGACGACCAAGTGGATCAAGAAGCAGATGAAAGGCAAATAGCCAGCCTTCAGACGGGAGGGGCCGGCCTGCGGGCCGGCCTCTTTTTCGTCTATGTCTTTCCAACGACAAGTTATTTTGTTAAAATTACTTTGGAAAACGCAATTAACCTCGCCTCCCGGAAAGGGCACCAATGAGCCTCCGCACACTCGTCCGTTCGTCCGGCTTGCTGCGCGCAACCGTTCTTTGCGCGACGGCTTTGATTCTGACCGCTTCCGGCGCATCCGCCGACGTCACCATCCACTGCCTCGATGTGGGACAGGCCGACGCCACGCTGATCATCTCCTCCAGCGGCCAGACCCTGCTCTTCGACGGCGGCAGCGGCAGCAGCGTCGTGGAAAAGGTGCAGGCCCTGATCTCCGGTCCCCTGGACTACACCGTGGCCAGCCATTATCACTCCGACCATATCGGCGGACTGGACGATGTCATCGAGGATATCGGAGTCAACGTGGCCTGCTACGACCGGGGCTGGAGCTACGTGACCGCCGCCTACTCCTACTACGCGACGGCGGCCGGAGCCCAGCGCCAGACCATCGTCAAGGGCCAGGTCATCGATCTGGGCGACGGGGTGACCGTCACCTGCCTGGGCCTCAACGGCAACGGGCAGTTGGCATCCCCCTTCAACAACGACGACCTCGAGAACGAGTATTGCGTGGCCCTGCTGGTCGAGTGCGGCGACTTCGACTTCTTCGTGGCCGGCGACCTCACCGGGGGATACGGCGACTACGCGGACATCGAGACCAGCATCGGCCCCGAAGCCGGCGACGTCGAAGTGTACCGGGTCAACCATCACGGCTCATTCTCCAGCAGCAATACTTCGTTCCTCGCAGCGACCCAGCCCGAGGTCGCGATCATCTCGGTTCCGGTCAGCAGCACGTACGGGCACCCCCACCAGGAATGCCTGGACCGCCTGAACGCCGTGGACGCCTACGTCTACCAGACCCAACTCGGATCGACCGTCAGCACCTACCCGGTGGAAATGCGCACGATCGTCGGCGGCAACGTCACTCTGACCACCGACGGCTACGGCGAATACTTCGTCAACGGCGACGAATGGGCCATGGACGAGCCCGAACCGACCGACGTGCCCGCCGCGAGTGGATTCGCCATGCTGGGCAATCACCCCAACCCGTTCAATCCGAGCACCACCATCGAGTTCAACGCCACCGCCGAAGGACAGGCCCGGCTTTCGATCTGTGACCTGGCCGGCCGCCGGCTCGACACTTCCGTTGTGGTCGTGGCCGCGCCCGGAATCCAGTCGGTGCGCTGGGACGGCAGATCCGCCGACGGCAAGTCACTGCCTTCGGGAGTCTATCTGTACCGGGTGCAGACCGCGGAGGGTGTCGGATCGGGCAGGATGATGCTGGCCCGCTAGGGCAACTCGGACCGGAAATCTCCAGCAGGACTCCGGACCCCGTCGGGATCGCTATCCCGGCGGGGTTCTTCCGTATCCATCTCCCGCGCGGCGCGGCTGTCGCCGACAGCGCCGACGGTGTCGACCGCCTGCCAGGCCAGGGTGTAGCCCAGGACGATCTGGGAGAAGAAGTGCTTGCGGTCGTTGAGACGCGACCATCCGGTCGGCAAGGCGGCGGCCAGAGCGGCCAAGCGCACCGGCCGGACAGTGCTGTGACGCCGCAGGGTCAGCCAGGGCATCGCGGCGATGAAGGCGTGGCCCGATGCCGAGTTGTCGTCGGCGAACGGACGGTAGCGCGGATCGGGAACGTGATCGGGGCGCTCCTCGCCGTCGGTGGGACGCGAGGCCCCGAGCACCCGCTGGGTGGTCCACAGCGCGGGCAATCCCACGACCATGGCCTCGAAGGTGCGGCGGCCCCAGCGGCTCAGCGGAGTGCTGGCGATCAGCGAATCCAACAACATGAACGAGCCCCAGAATCCGAACCAGAACCTCTCGCCGAATAACTTGAAAAAGCGGGCGGTCCGGTCGGTGCCAGCCGAGCGGATCCGCGAGGCGTGCCATGATTCGACCGCGGTGTCGGCCCCGCTGTAGACCAGGACGGCGGCCACGGCCACGGCCCCGCCCAGGCGCAGGAATCCCCGCCGGCAATAGTGCTGCTTGTAATGGCGGCCGGTATCGCGGAACGGATATCGGCCCCGGGGCGCGGCAAGTCCCATGGCCCGGGCCGCCCGCAGGCTGCGCAGGCTCCAGAACAGGGCGAAAACAAATAAGGCTGCCAGGACGAAGATCATTTCCGCTGCGCTCTTTCCGCGATGTTCAATCGTCCGCCATCAGGCGGAGCACTTCCTCGGCAATGGCCGGCGACGATGTCAGGCCCGGCGAATCGATGCCGATCAGGTTGATCAGCCCTTCCCGCCGGCCTTCTTCACGCCGGATGACGAAGTCGGCGAAACCCGCGACGGCCAGCTTGGGCCGGATGCCGGCCAAGCCGGGCCCCAGATCGGCGGCCTTGAGGAACGGCAGGTACGGGCCCGCCCCGGCGAAGAAATCGGATAGCCGCCCCGGATCGACCGCGTAATTCTCGTCGCGGGAATCCAGCGGCTCGTAATCCGGCCCCAGCCGCAACTGGCCGGCCAGATCCAGGCAGACGTGCACGCCCAGCGTGTCGATGCCCTTAGGGGGAACCGGATAGATCAGGCTGTTCACCTTGCCTGCGTGTTCCGGCGCCACGGAGAAATAGCTGCCCTTGACCCAGTGCAGGCGCAAGCCGTCGGAATCGACATCGATGCCGGCCATTTCGGCGACGGCGTCGGAATGCAGCCCCGCCGCGTTGACCACCCAGCGGCTGCGGTGGGTCCAACTCTCGCCGCCGTTGCGTTGGACCGAGACCTCCCACCCGCCGTTGCGCCGATCCAGTCCGTCTACCGCGGCGCCGGTCATCAGCTGGGCTCCCCCGTCGGCGGCATGCCGGCTGAAGGCCAGCGCCGCTTCCTCGGCGTCGAAAACCGCGGGGGCGGGGGAATGCAGGGCCGCCGAGGCGGTCACGTTCGGTTCCATCCGGCGCAGATCGGCAGCGTCCAGCAGGCGCAGACCCTCGACATCGTTGGCCTGCCCCAGATCGCGCAGCCGAAGCAGTTCGGACTCCTGCTCCGGGCCGGTTGCCACGATCAACTTGCCCACTTCCCGGTAGGCGACTCCGGATTCGGCGCAGAAAGCCTTCATCCGCCGCCGTCCCTCGACACAGAGCCGGGCCTTGGCGCTGCCGGCCGGATAGTACATGCCGCCGTGGGCGACCTCGCTGTTGCGGGAGGTGGTGACCGAGGCCAGGCGGTCCTCCTTCTCCAGCAACACCACCGACGAGAAGCGTCGGGCGGCCGCCGCGGCCACCGCGCAGCCGACTATCCCGCCCCCGATCACGGTGACATCGACGTCTATCATCCTATTGCTCAGCTCCCCAGCCGATCTCCGGGCGCAGGTCGGTGAAGACGGCGTCGGAGATGTCGGTTTCGGGATCGACGACCAGCCGGACCAGGCCGGAAATGCTCACAGTGCCGGCCAGGCGGCAACCCGGTCCCATGATCACCATGGTCGTGTCGCGCAGGATCTTTCCCTTGTTCTCCACGCTCAGGCCGCCCTCGATAGCAGCTTCCCGGGCGTCGAGGCGTCCCCGGTCGAGGGAGACTTCGCCCCGGACCCGGGCGCCGAAGAGTTCGATCGAGCCGTTGGCAACCGACAGATCACCGGATACGGTGCCGGCCGCGGCCTCGACCGATCCGTTGGACACCCGAATCAGAGGCGAGCGGACATCGCCCAGGATCTCGATGCTGCCGTTGGTCACGTTGACCCCGCCGGCCACCGTACACCCCTTGCCCAGCACCACGCTGCCGGCCTTGACCTTGATCACGCCCTCCAGCCTGGATCCGGCGCCCAGGGTGGCGCTGCCGGCCAGGATGTTGATGTCGCCGTTGCGGTTTTCGTTATCGTCCAGTTCGACGTTCATCGCGCAGCCGGAGGCCAGGACCGCCAAGGCGGCCAGGACCAGGGTTGCCCGCGCCGGAGCCGGGATCATCGTGAATCTGCGCTTCGACATCTCTCTCATCTCCCTCGTTCCTCCGAAGAATGCGGCGGCCAGGGCCAACCCGCGGGCGGCTGGACCTCGAAGACCAGCGACTCCCCGCTGATCGGATGGGCCGCTTCCAGACGCAGCGCGTGCAGCGCGATGCAACGCTCGGGCAGCCGCGACGCGGAGCCGTACTTGACGTCCCCGATGATGGGATGACCGGCGGCGGCCAACTGGGCGCGGATCTGATGCCGGCGGCCGGTCAGCGGCCTGACCTCGACCAGCGACTCACCGGCGCCGCTTGCGATCACCCTGTACGACAGGACGGATTCGCGCGCCTGCGGGTTCGATTCCGATAACACCGGAGTCCGCCCGTCCCGGTCGCCCTTGGCGCCGAGCCAATGCCTCAACTCGCCGGCTTCCGGCGGCGGCTCGCCCGACACGACGGCCAGATAGGTCTTATGGACGGTCCCCTCGCGGAACTGCTTCGACATCCTGCCGGCGGCCTTGGATGTCCTGGCCAGCAGCATCACTCCCGATACCGGCCGGTCCAGGCGATGGACCAGCCCGAGATAGACGTTGCCGGGCTTGGCGTAGCGCTCCTTCAGATCCTGTTTGCAGACGTCGAGCAGGGTGCGGTCGCCGGTGCGGTCACCCTGCGCCAACATCCCGGCCGGTTTGTCCACCACCAGCAGGTGGTTGTCCTCGAAGATGATTTTCGGAGCTTCGTT
>CAZYDJ010000168.1:0-4903 GCA_964646035.1 uncultured Fibrobacteraceae bacterium
CGCCGTCCTCATGCAGCAGCGAAACGCTGAAGTCCCACCGACCGGCGTCCGGAGCCGAAGAGGCATGGGCGCGGTGGCAGGTGATGCAGGTCACTTGACTCGAGCCGTTGGGACCGGCGGTCGAGAAGTTCGTGGCTCCGGCATCCTCGAACGGAACCTCGAGCAGATAGGCGGTCGACACGTCGCCGCCGTCCTGGTCTTCGGTGCCGTTGTAGCGGTTGTAGATCCCGGCGATGGTTCCGCCCATGGCTCGGCCGGAGGGATGGATCAGGTCGCCGCTGTTGTGATAGTCGCCGTGGCAGTTCGCGCACCAGTCGCTCATGCCGCCCTTATAGGCGTTGTGGTACGCCGGAGTGGGCGAGGCGAAGACCGAGATGCCGACGGCGTCGGGGGCCGGGTTGCCGAACACGGCGACTCCGTCCTGGACGATGCGGTTCTCGCCGTACAGGAAGCGATAGTCGGTGGTTCCGTGAGGATCGTGGCAGCTCGTGCAGCCCATGCTGGCGGCGGGGAAATCTCCACCGGGAGCAGCTGTCAGGGTGGCGTCGGGAGCCAGGCCGTGACCGGGAGCGTCGAGGTTATGACCCGCGGCGTCACCCGGAATATGGTTCTCGAGGTCCCCGCCGCCGTGACCGTCGTTCAGGTTGTCCTCGAGCAGGAACACGAAGTTGCCAGCTGCGCGTGCGGCAGGCGGATTCATCGGATCCGGATCGGTGATCGGGAACGGCTGGTCGAGGTGGTCGTGGCAGCCGATGCAGACGTCGCTCGGAGTGGCGTCGATCAGCAGCCAGTCGTTACCAGCAGGAGAATCGGGATCGATGGGATCCCCGTCCTGGCTGTTGTGCATGGTGTGGCAGCCGTTGCAATGGGCAACGCCGCCGTCGTGGAACGCGTAGACCGGGAACGCCAGCAGGCTGAGTCCCAGAGTGATCAGGATAGCTTTCCTCATTCCGCTACCTCCAGAGACGGAAAGAGAGCATCGAATCGTAAACGCTGATTTAGCCGGTACAGAATGCGGTTTGGTCTGGTTGGCCTTCCTCCCGCTGTTGAAGGGGGCGGTTGATTCGTGACGCTTGCGCGTCACCCTTCTTCTGAGTAATCCGCCGATCCGGCTTTGGCTCGGCGGCGGAATGCTTCCGGGACGGCGCAGACCTGGACCCGGTTGTTGAAAATCTGTCCGATATACACCTGGCCTGTTCCGTCCAGTGCGAGCAGGCTGGGGAAGAAGAACCAGCCGGGGCTGATTCCCTTGCCGCCGAACTCGCCGACAAAACGCCCGTCCGGTCCGTAGCAGCAGACCATATACCGGTTCTTGTCGAGGACGATCACCAGGCCGCTGTCGGTTTCCTCGGCGGCGACCGGGAAAGCCAGCTCGCCGGTGCTGTCTCCCTTGCGCCCGAACGAACGCAGATAATTTCCGGAGATGTCGAAAACGCGCACGGTGCCCAAGGTGGGCAACGGGGCGAAGATTCGATCCGCGTGGACGGAGATGTCACCGATGCCCAATTGCCGAACCGCGTCGGGATCGAGATTCATCAACACAGGGAAGACCGAGATGAGGGCGCCGTCGCCGTCGCAGACGTGGATCTCGCGCCGGCTGCGCTCGCCCAGGACGATCCGGTTGCCGGAAGCCAGGTCCAAGCTGAAGTAATCGAGGGGCTCGCCGTCGATTTCGTATTCGAGGGGGATCACGCCGACGAACACCCCGTCGAAGTCGCAGCGCAACAACCTGCGCCGGGAATCGACGGTGGCGAGAATCAGGATGAAGCCGTCGGAATCCACGGCGAGATCCACTGGTGTGGTGAAGCGGTCCCCGCCGGAGAAGGAGAATTTGAAGGTGCCTGATTCGTCGAAGATGAGAATCCGGTTATGGCCGGGGTCGGCTACCAGGACCTCGCCCGAGGCGGCGTCGCAACGAACCGCGGCCGGCCTCAGGAAATCGTCATCGCTGCCCGGAGGAGTCAGGAACCTGATAAATTCCGAACGAACGGTCAACGGAGAATCCAGCTGGGGTGGGTTATTTCCCGATGCGTTGGCCCAAAAGCAGAGAACAAACAGAAACAGCCCAAAACCTATCTTGCCGTAGGCTTTCGTGAAGCTGTTGTAATGATGAACGATGTCGATATCCTGTGTCATTTCAAGCCTGTCGCTGAACCAGTTTGTTTTCGATTTCACAGCACAGACTAAAAACCTACTACATACGGGGGTGTTCTTTCAAGCTTTTATGACAAGTTCTTGACATTTTTTTGCGTTTAATGAGCCCGAATATCAAAAACAATATCCGGAATTCTTGGCGAATTCTTGACTGATGTCATCACAAACGCGAACAGAAACGCCCCGGCCGATAACAAGCCGGGGCGTTCAGGCGGTCATTTGCGCAGGCGAATATCAGCCGGCATCCTCAAGGGCGGCCAGCGCCTTGCCGGCCGCGGCCACGGTCATCGCGATGTCGGTCTGGGAGTGGGCGGCGGATATGAAACCGACCTCGTAGCCCGACGGCGCGAGATAGACGCCCTCGGCGATCATGGCCCGATGGAAGCGCCCGTAGGTTTCCATCTTCGCTTTGTCCACGCAGGAGAACCGGCGCGGCGCCTCGGGCTGGAAGATGGTCCAGAAGATGGATCCGACCCGCGCGACGTCGGCGGTCACTCCGGCCGCTGTCGCCGCGGCCTTCATGCCGTCCTGCAACGCGGCGCCCTTCTGCTCGAGCTTCTCGTAGAAACCCGGCCGGCCGATCTTCTGCAGGGTGGCCAGGCCGGCGGCCATCGCCACCGGGTTGCCGCTCAGCGTTCCCGCCTGGTAGACGGGACCGTTGGGCGAGATCTGATCCATGATCTTCTTGCCGGCGGCATAGGCGCCCACGGGCATGCCGCCGCCGATGATCTTGCCGTAGGTGCCGATGTCGGGGTTGATGCCGTAGTGAATAGCGGCGCCGCCGGGGCCGACCCGGAAGCCGTTGATCACCTCGTCGAAGATCAGCAGAGCGCCGTGCTTCGCCGTGAGGTCGCGGCATTTCCGCAGGAACTCCGGCCGCTGGATGAGCAGGCCGGAGTTGGCGGGGATCGGTTCGATGATCAGGGCGGCGGTCTTGTCGCCGTGCTCGGCGAAGAACTGCTCCAGCGCCTCGTCGTCGTCCAGCGGCAGCACCGCGGTGTGGGCGGTGAAATCGGCGGGAACGCCGCCGCTGCTGGGATTGCCGAAGGTGGCCAGTCCGCTGCCCGCCTCGACCAGCATGCTGTCGACGTGGCCGTGGTAGCAGCCGTCGAATTTCAGAACCAGATCGCGGCCGGTGAACCCGCGCGCCAGCCGGATGGCGCTCATCACCGCTTCGGTGCCCGAACTCACGAAGCGCACCTGGTCGAAGATCGGCAGGCGCTCCAGGAACGCCTCCGCGAGCAGCACTTCGCGGCGGCTCGGCGCGCCGAAGCTGGCGCCCTCGCCCACGGCCTCGACGATGGCCTCGCGCACTTCGGGGTCGTCGTGGCCGAGGATCATCGGCCCCCAGCTCTGGCAATAGTCGATGAACGAACGGCCGTCCTCGTCGGTGAAGCGGCTGCCCGAGGCCTTGGCGAAGAAGATCGGATCGCCCGGCACCGATCGGAACGCCCGCACCGGACTGTTCACGCCGCCGGGCAGCACCTTCTCGGCGCGTTTCCACCAGGAAGCGTTGCTCATCGGATCCATCCCTTCTGCAGGGCTTCGCGGCCGTGGTAGGTGATGATCAGGTCGGCGCCGGCGCGGCGCATGGCCAGCAGGTTCTCCAGCACCAGGGCCTGCTCGTCGGCGTAGCCGGCGGCCGCGGCCGCCTTCACCATCGAGTACTCGCCGCTGACGTTGTAGACGCAGACCGGCTTCAGGCATTCCTTGCGCACCTTGGCCACCACGTCGAGATAGGCCAGGGCCGGCTTGACCATGATCATGTCCGCGCCCTCGTCGATGTCGAGCAGGGCCTCGAGCAGGGCCTCGCGGCCGTTGCGATAATCCATCTGGTAGGTCTTGCGGTCGCCCTGGGGCGCGCTGTCGCAGGCGTCACGGAAGGGGCCGTAGTAGGCGCTGGCGAACTTGGCCGAATAGGCCAGGATGGGCAAGTTGCTGAACCCGCTCTCGTCGAGCATGTTGCGGATGCCGGCGACCCGCCCGTCCATCATGTCGCTGGGGCTGACGATGTCCACGCCCGACTCGGCGTGCAGCATCGCCATCCGCGCCAATTGCTCGACGCTGGGATCGTTGACGATCACGCCGTCCTCGAGCAGGCCGCAGTGGCCGTGGCTGGTGTAGGCGCAGAGGCAGACGTCGGTGACCAGGATCACATCCTGGCCGAACTCGTTGCGCAATGCGCGCAAGGCGGCGGGAACCGTGCCGTTCTCGTCCAGGGCGCAGTCGCCGCGCGGATCCTTCTCGTTCTCTTCGGGCATTCCGAACAACAGATGGGACTTCAGCCCCAACTCGAGATCGGCGGCCACTTCCTCGACCAGCTTGTCGACCGAGACGTGGGCCACGCCCGGCATGCTGGGGATCTCTTCGCACAAGCCGTTGCCGGGAGTGACGAAGTGGGGAGTGATCAACTGGCGGGGCGAGATGTCGGTCTCGGCGACCATCTCGCGCAACAGCGGCGTGGAACGCAGCCGGCGGGGGCGCTGGCTCAGGAACATGGCTCGTTCTCCCGGTTCGTGTTCGTATCTCCGATGTCCAGGCCTATCGCCCGGCATATCGATTCGAGGTCGGGGCTCTGCGCGACGGCGGGATCGAATCCGGCCTCGCGGCAGGCCGCGGCCGTGGTTTCGCCGATGGCCGCGCATCCGGGAAGCGCGTCGGGCCACTTCGCGCGGAAGGCGCGGACGGTCGAGGGGCTGGCGAAGAATACCACATCGCCGTCGCGGAAGGGATCGTCCGGCAACTCGTC
>CAZYDJ010000169.1:0-4801 GCA_964646035.1 uncultured Fibrobacteraceae bacterium
GACTGCAACATCGGCAAGTTCATCGCCAAGAAGGGTCCGGGCCTGCATCACGTGGCCTTCTACGCCGACGACATCGAGCAGGCCATGGCCAACTGCGTCGAGGCGGGAATGCGCCTGCTCAGCGACAAGCCCCTGCCCGGAGCCAACGGCAAGCAGGTCGTCTTCCTGCATCCCAAGAGCACCGGCTCGGTGCTGATCGAGATCTGCAGCGGCGGCCATTGACCGACGCACGAACGCGCCCCTCGCCCGCGCGGGGGGCGCGATCGCAGGCCCGCTATTGCTTCAGTTCGACTTTCCCCACTTCGCGCCAATCGCCCTTGCCCGTAACTACCGCCGGATCCGCTTCGCCCTCCCAGTTCAGGTAGGCGGGCGTATAACCGGCGCTGAACAGCAGTCCGGCCTGGTCGGCGATCTTGCTGCCCGCCCACAGGGCGTAGCTGCCGCTGTCGGCGCAGTCGGGCAGGCCGGCGCAGCTGACCAGGCCCGCGGGATCCAGGCTGAAGACGACGTTGCGCGGATCGCCCTTCAGCAACAACTGCCAGTGGACCAGGGTCGCGGGGCCGTTGCGCAGGGAAAGATCGGGGAAGAAGCCGACCATGCACTGCCCCGGTTCCTTGCCCAGATCGAAGCATTTCTCGTCGTATTCGGTGTTCATGATCTGCATCTCGGCGCCATCGGCGTTCAGCATCAATTCGAATCCGCCGAGCGCGATGACCTTGCCCGAATTCCAATGGACCTGGTCGACGTCGGTCAGCACCGCGTAGAGATCGACCATCACTCCGATCGGAGTCTCGGGCGCCTTGTCCAGGACCGACGTCAGGGTGTCGCCCCTGGTGAACGAGAGCCGGATCACGCCGTTGTGTCCGGCCCACTCGCTGGCCACGGCCGGGACGGTCGCGACAACTGCCAAGGCCAGGACCAGGGCCGGCAACAGCGCCGACATCATTCTTCTGCTGCTGATCACCACTTCGGTACCTCCGATGGATATGCTTCGCGACGGCCGCGCCGCCGAATCAACTTCCGGTGCTGGAGTAGCGGCGGATGCCCAGACGCCAGACCGTGTAACCCAACGCGAAGACTGCCGTTCCCACCACGGGAGTGAGCAGGGCGAAATGACGGAACTCTCCGGTGCCGACGAACCAGGTGGCGGGATAGAAGGCCACCCAGGCGAAGGGCAGCACGAAGGTCAGGATCATCCGCGCCGGCGGGCTGAAGATCGTCACCGGATAACGGCTGAAACGTATCACGTTGTATACCGGCGGCGCGAGTCCCATCCGGTCCTCGAACCAGAACGACACCGAGGTCAGGCCCAGAAAGACGCCCGTGAACACCAGCGACGCGGTGGCGGCCAGCAGGATCATTACCACGATGTCGAGCGGACCCAGGGCCAGGCCGAGGATCCGGCCCGAATACCCCATCACCAGCACGCCGAGCAGGATCTCGTTCAGGCCGCCGAGGTTGAACGACTCGCAGAGCACCTGGGCCAGCGGGTTGACCGGCCGCAGCAGCACCCGGTCGAGATTGCCCTCGATGATGTAGCGCTCGCTGAAGCGGTAGATGTTGATCGACACCAGGTTGAACAATCCCAGCGGCAGCATGCTGAAGCCGTAGATGAACAGCACCTGCTCGTAGCTCCAGCCGCCGAGCGCCTCGACCTTGTCGAAGAGGACCGACAGGATGGTCAGCTGCACGCCGATCGCGAAGAGGTTGGCGACGAGGTCGATGGCGAAGTCGACGCGATAGGACATCCGCGATTTCAGGAACTGGGCGAAGTAGGCGGCGAAGATGCCGGCCTGGCGCAGGGGTTCGCGCAGACGGCGGCCCGCCCCGCGGCGGCGGCGGGGAAGAATCGTGGGATCGTGGGCCTGGACGCTCATCTCATCCCCCGTGCAGCGTGACCCGCCGCACCGAATGGGCCCAGAAGATCCTACCGGCGATGAACAGGCCGACCGCCCATCCCGCCTGCAGCAGGACCGCCCCGTGCAGGGCCGTGCCCTCGCGCAGTCCCAGGTAGATCGTCACCGGCACGTAGCTGACCGCCTGGAAGGGCAGCCACCGCACGATCTGCTCGAACCAGGCCGGGAAGAACGAGAACGGCACCAGCACGCCGGTCAAGAACTCCATCACGATCATCTTGGCCCGGATCACGCCGGAGATGTTCTTCAGGTAGAAGGCCAGGCAACCGACCAGGAAGTTGATCTGGCTGTTGACCAGCAGGGCCAGGCAGAAGCTCAGCAAAGTCCAGCCGTAGAGGCCGGGCCGCGGCGGAGCCAGGATGCCGAACAGGGGCACCGCCACCACCGCGATCGGCAGCGTGAAGAGCAGGAAGCGGAACAGGGCCTCGCCCGCCGCCTCGGAGAGCATCATGGTCTGCACGTGGAACGGCTTGATCAGCTGGACCGCGATGTCGCCCTGGACGATCTGATGCGAGAGCGTGCGGTCGATGTTGTTGAAGTAGAAGCTGCGGCCGATCCAGCTCACCGCGACATAGGTGATCATCTGGGCCAGGGTCAGTCCGCCGATGCGGGCCGCCTCCGCGCCCTCGGGCCGGCCGGCGAAAAGCGCCGAAAACAGGAAGTAGTTGCCGGCGATGAAGATGGTGTAGGAAAGCACGCCGGTGTAGTAGCGCAGCCGGTAGGCCAGGAATTTCAGGAAAGCCAGGCGGGCGAAGGTGGCGTAGAGGCCGGCGGTCGCGCGGCGGCCGCGGCGCCAGACGCGCAGCACCGTCCCGGAGCGGTCGCCGGGGCCGGGGAAATCGGCGAAGGCGGATGTCCGGGCGTCAGTCGCCATGACCGGCGTCCCTTCCGCCCTCGCGATAGATCTCGCTGACGACATCCTCGATCGACTGCTCCTGCAGCCGCAGATCCTGCACCCGATGAGCGTTGACCAGCACCCGGATCACCTCGGCCGAACTGATGTCGCGGCGGCTGAACTCGCCGACGTGGCTCAAGCCTTCGGCTTCCCGCCACTGGACCGGCAGAGCGGCGGTGGCGGCGTCCAGGTCCCGGCTCGGCGCCGGCTCACGCAGATCGACGTGCAGCCTGACCCGGTCGCCGACCCTGCCCCGCAAGTGGGCCTGGTCGCCGTCGAAAACAACCTGTCCGTGATCGATGATGATGATCCGCCGGCACAGCTTCTGGATGTCGCCGAGGTCGTGGGTGGTCAGCAACACGGTGGTGCCCAGATTGTCGCGGGCCTCGACCAGGAACTCGCGCACGCTCTGCTTGGCGACGACGTCCAGGCCGATGGTCGGCTCGTCCAGAAAGAGCAGACGCGGCCCGTGCAACAACGCGGCGGCCAGATCGCAACGCATGCGTTGGCCGAGCGAAAGCTTGCGCACCGGCTGATGCAGAAGTTCGCCCACCCCGAGCAGATCGTCGAAAAGACGCAGCCGCTTCTCGTATTCGGATTGCTCGACCTCATAGATCTTGCGCAGCAGCTTGAAAGACTCGACCACCGCCAGATCCCACCACAGCTGGGTGCGCTGGCCGAAGACGGTGCCGATGTGCCGGGTATAATGCTGCCGGTCGCGCCAGGGCACCAGCCCGCCGACATCGACCTCGCCCGCGGTCGGGGTGAGGATTCCGGTCAGCATCTTGATGGTGGTGCTCTTGCCGGCGCCGTTGGCGCCGATGTAGCCGACCATCTCGCCCGGGGCGATCTCGAACGAGACCTCGTTCACGGCCCGCAGAGTTCCGCGCCGGGGCTTGATCAGATCGATGATCCCGCCCTTGATCCCCTCGCGCCGCTTGCTGACCGAGTAGTCCTTGGTCAAGTTGCGGACGCTGATCAGGCTGTCGCCGCGATCGCTCAAAACGGCAGCTCCTTTTCGTCGTCGGCATCGACGTCGGCGGGTTTGTCGGCGGCGGCGGCGGCGGCGCCGGCGGCTTCCGCGGGAGCCTCGGCGGCTGCCTGGTCGTCGCGCAGGCCGGCGACGAAGTCGCGGACCTCGACCTCGGCCCGGTCCAGCTTGGCGCGGCAGACGGCGATCAATTCGACCGAGCGGCGCACCTCGGCGGTCAGCTCGTCGATGTCGATCTCGTCGGACTCGAGCCGGCGCAGGATATCCTCCACCTCGGTCACGGCCTCGCTGAACCCCATATTCGCGGCCTTCTTCTGTTTCGCCAAATCTCCTCCTCGACGCGTCCTCATTCGGACGCGGGTTCTACCTCTTCGATCACGCTTGCGATGCGCCCGTCGTGGAATCTGGTGGCCAACCGCTGCCCCTTCGCGAGACCGGCGACCGATTTTACGATGCTGCCGTCGGCGGCCACGGTCAGGGTCCAGCCGCGGGCCAGCAGCAACTGCGGATCCAGCAACCGGGTCTGGGCGGCCAGGGTATCGAGCCGGGTCGCGGCGACGGCTATTTTCCGCGCGGCCGCGGCGCCGATGCGGCGCAGATGTTCATGCGCGGCGGTGCGGGAATCCCGCAGGGTCCTCTCGGCCAGGGCCAGGACGCGATCCTCCCGCTGCTGCAACCACAGGCGGCGGCGATTGACCTGGCCGGCGACCGCGGGCTGCATCCTTGCCGCGACTTCGCGCAGCCGTCGTCGCGATTCGTCGGTCCGCCGGGCCAGGGCCTCGGCGACGCGCTCGGCCGCGGTCTCGACCCGCGTCGAGGCGGCATCGACGCGGTCGACCAGATGCCGGGCCGCCGCGGTCGGAGTCTTGCACGAGACCTGGGCCACGACATCGGCGATGGAACGATCGATCTCGTGTCCGATGGCCGTTATCACCGGCACCGGGCAGCGCGCCACCGCGGCGGCGACATCCTGGTTGTCGAACCAGGAGAGATCGGCCC
>CAZYDJ010000170.1:0-2893 GCA_964646035.1 uncultured Fibrobacteraceae bacterium
CCTACTTCCGTCTCGATCAGGTTCGCGACGGCGTGTTCTGGGTGGCCAACCAGCTTTACGGACTGACCTTCGAGCCGCTGGAGGGAATGCCCAAGCCGCATCCCGAAGCCCAGGTCTTCGAGGTCAAGGAGGCCGACGGATCCCATTGCGCGGTCATCTACATGGACTTCCACCCCCGCGCCGGCAAGCGCCAGGGCGCCTGGTGCACCGGCTACCGGCGTCAGAACCGGTCCCGGGGCGAAGAGGTCGATCCCATCCTCAATCTGGTCTGCAACTTCACCCGGCCCTCGGGCGACATGCCGGCCCTGCTGAGCCTCGACGAGGTCGAGACCATCTTCCACGAGTTCGGCCACGCCCTGGACGGCATGCTTTCCGACGTGACCTACCGCACAACGTTCCGGTCGGCGGACTTCTCGGAACTGCCCAGCCAGATCATGGAGCATTGGGCGGTGGAGCCGGATGTGATGAGGCATTACGCCAAGCACTATTCGACCGGAGAAACGATCCCCGATCAGCTCATCGCCAAAATCGAGGGCAGCGGGCATTTCAACCAGGGCTTCGCCACGGTGGAGTACCTGGCCGCCAGCCTGCTCGACATGAAATTCCACACGCTCACCGAGAAATCCGCTCTCGACGTGATGGCGTTCGAGCAGGAGTACCTGGACAGCATCGGTCTGATCCCGGAGATCTACTCGCGGTATCGTTCAAGCTACTTCGCCCACATCATCGGCGGCTACGCGGCCGGCTACTACGGCTACATCTGGAGCGGAGTGCTGGACTGCGACGCCTTCGAGGCCTTCAAGGAGACCAGCCTCTTTGACCAGGAGACGGCGCAGCGATTCCGCACGTCCGTCCTCGAGCGCAACGGCACGGCTGACTTCATGGAGATGTACAAGGATTTCCGCGGCCGGGAGCCCTACATCGAGCCGTTGCTGCAGAAGCGCGGGTTGATGTAGCAGCCGCCTCTTTCGCTGACGGATAAAAGATGAAGCCCGGCCGCCTCTAGGGCGACCGGGCTTCTGTTCGTGGTTCGGCTGCCGCTCCTACTTCAGCAGCGTCATCTTTTTCGAGTCGACCCGGCTCTGCGTGCTCAGCCGGTAGATGTACATCCCCGAGATGGCTCGCCTGCCGCTGTTGTCTAGGCCGTCCCATACTTCGCCGTAGACGCCGGGGTCGCGACTCTCGTTCACCAGCGAACGCACCAGCCTGCCGGCCACGTCGAAGATCTCCAACTTGACCGGCGATTTCTCGGGTATCGAGAAGCGGATCGTGGTGCTGGGGTTGAACGGGTTCGGGTAGTTCCGCTGCAGCGCGAACTCCAGGCCCGGCGTCTCGATCCGCGCCTCGGACGTGGCGATCACCTTGCCGTCGAGCATCACGTCGATGCGATAGGTGTAGGAAGTGGCCATCGCCGCGGTGCGGTCGACCAGAACGTATTGCCTGTCGATCACTTCGATCACGGCGTTGGCGATCGGCGTGAAGGCGTCTTCGTTCTGCCCCTTGCGCGAGACAGCGAAGCTGAGGTCGGTGTTCTGGTTCTCTACAGACCAGCTCAACGCGACGTGGTTCTGCTCCCAGACCAACTGCTGCGACTTCACGAACGTCGGCACCACACCCTCGATGATGTAGTTTATGTCGCCGTTGGCCATCGGATCGGCGCAAACGGCGCCGCCGCCCAGGTAGGCGCTGAACGTGTTCCAGCCCTCGGGCACCAGCGTGGCGTAGACGCGGCCCGGCCCGAGCTCGTTCAGCTCGACCGGTTCGCCGCTGTTCGGCCCGCCGGGGCTGGGGTTGGCGATGCCGCCACTGAGCAGATCCTGCAGCTGGACGCTTGGTCCGATGCCCAGGGTCGCGCCGGCGACCGGTTCGGATTTCAGGTAGATCCGCAGCACCATGTCGTAACCCGGGAAGTCGAAGTCATAACCTTCGGGGCCGACATCCATTCGCAGCAAGGCTCCGATGGCTGTCGCGGGCGCGCCGGCGCGGACATAGGCCACCGCGGCCGAGTCGGCTGTGACGTCGGCCAACAGGCCGTAGAGTTCGGCGCCGCCGAGCAGGCCGGGGATGAACGGGGTTTCGCCCGCGTCGGCCAGGAACGGGTTGGGGCCGCGCGAGCCGGGGTAATGCTCGATGTTGCCGATGATTTCGCCGTGGGTAGTGTCGTCCGTGTTCGAACAGAACAGGAACCTGCCCGGTCCGCCCGCGCCGCCGAAGGTTTCGACGGTCTGGGTGCCGATGTAGGTGGCGTAGTTGACCACCTGGTGACCGCCGGCTCCGCCGGCGAGGTTCGCCGTGGTGGCCGGAGCATCGGCGGCCGATGCGCGCTGCATCACGCTGCCGCCGGCGCCGCCGCCGGCAGCGCCGCCGGCTCCGGAAAAGGAGCTTCCGGTGCCGTCGCCGCCGTGGCCGCCGTTGCCGCCCATCCAGGATACGTCGAAGCAGAGAATTCCGAAGAAGAAGCAGGTTGCGCCTTCCTTGCCGGCTGCGCCGCCGGCGCCGGCTGCGCCGGGGTTCTTGGACTGACTGTTGGTCAGGATGGCGGCCGCTTCGCCTTGGGCGTCGAATACGCCGCCGGAAACCAGGCGGCCCCTGGCGCTGATCTCGATCGCGCCGCCGCCGTCGCCGCCGCCGGATCCGGCCATGCCGTCGGGGCCGTCGCCGCCCTTGCCGCCGTTGCCGCCGGCACCACCGTCGCCGCCACGCAAGATAGCGCTGGTGGGCCAGGGAGTGAACACGAGGATGGTCTGGGAGTAGCCACTGCCGCCGCCGCCGCCGCCACCACCGCCGGCTCCTCCAGAACCGCCACCACCGCCACCGCCGCCGCCACCCCCGCCGCCGCCGGAAATGAACGGTCCGGTTCCGGTGTTCAGGCCGCCGCCGGCTGCGGTGCCGC
>CAZYDJ010000170.1:2903-4749 GCA_964646035.1 uncultured Fibrobacteraceae bacterium
GTTGCCAACGCCCGCACCTTCGGGGGCCAGGCCGTGATCACCGCACCCCCCCAGACTGGCGCCGCCCGGTGCGCCGCCGTCGCCGCGGTAGTGGTACTGGTAGATGCGGGATCCGCCATAGCCGTTCTGGCCGCCGCCGGCAGGCGAGTTGAACCCGCTGCCGCCGCCCGCTCCGACCGCCCCCGGGACTCCGATGCTCGACGATGTGCCGTACCAGCCTCCGCCGCCGGTGTAAGCCCCCAGATAATCAGGCCCGGGACCGCCTTCTCCGCCCGCGCCGCCGGCTCCGCCCGCTCCGCCGGCTCCGCCCGCGCCACCTTCACCCCCGGCGCCTCCGCCGGGCGAAGACCCGTCCGTTCCCTGGCTCGGTGAGAGATAGAACTGCGAACCTTCTCCTATGACAGCGTTGTCGAGGGCCAGCAGTTTCACGGCCTTGCCCGATCCCGTGACCGTGACGATGGAGCAGGGGTCGATGATCAGGTCTCCCTGGAATATGAAGGCGGCGGCGCCGTCGGAAATATCGGCGACGAAAGGCACGCCCTTATTGGAAGTCCGGCCGTTGATGGTCATAGAGTCGGTGTTGATCACCAGACGAGGATTTAGGGGCTCGGCAAGGAAGTAGACACCGGATCCGGGACCGGAGTAGGTAGCGACTTTGAAGTACATGTTTTCATTGGTATGAATGATGATCGTATCGTCGGGACCGGGCGACTTCAGATCAAAGGTGAAGGCGGCCGCCGTGATGTCGCTGTTTTCAACTTCGGCAAAGGTTTTCCCGGCGATCAGGGCGGTTTCACGCTGCGTGACCAGATAAAGGGGGCCGCTGTTTACGGATTCCAGGCACCAGAACAGATCGTAATCCGAGTACAGATATTGTATGAGGTCTTCGGGAGATGGAATTGTAAAATCTTCTTCACTGTCGAAGAATATTTGTGTGAGTTCGGATGTAATGTCCTGGTCCAGATCCAGCATATGGAATGTACCTTGGTACAAAATGTCGGCTACCATCTCTTCAAGTTGGAAACAAGCCAGATTATACTCCGTGCTGTTGTTGCCGGGCAGGATGACGATGTCGTCCATCAATATGCCTTCGGCATCCCCGGAACTCCAACTGAACTCGACCAGATCCTTGAATTGATCATCGAGTTCGACGTGCCATGGAGCGGTCGGACTGCCGGAAAAGATAAGAACCATATGTTCCGATTCCACGCCGCTCGAGTTCATGCCTCTCAAAAATACGACAGGAGATTGATTGACGGCGGGCGCCACGTTCAAGGAAAGAACGTCGAATGTGGAATCGCCGGTACGCGTCATGGTGCAGGACTCGGAATTCAGCATATTACCGGATGTCGATGTCGGATACGGGTCCAGGTCGCCGGAAAAAGTGAACTGATCCTCGGTGTAGACCAAGGCGCCCGGCTCCAAATCCTCGAATTCGATGGTAACGGTTCCGGTTTGTCCCGACACAGTAGGCGGAGAACAGAACAGGCAGAACACCAAGGAGATAGCCGTCACGGACAAAACGGAAACCGGAATTCGACGGGACATAGTAATGCTCCTTTGGCGAACCTTTAGATCCAGATAGATAAGCGCAGATCAACTGGACGAGCAATACCGACTGAAACCCTATCATATCGATAACAACAATTCAACGAATACTGATCAACTGCATGTCGCGGCCGGGGATTCGGTCGACTTCGGGCAGGAAAAAACCCCCCGGTTCTGCAACCGGGGGGCCTTTTCGCGAATGCTCGCCGTAGGGCGTGGTCTAGGGAGCCGCCAAGACCACGGTATCGTCGGTGCCGTCGATGGCTGTAACATGGTCGGAGTCGCCGATATCTGTGTC
>CAZYDJ010000171.1:0-4747 GCA_964646035.1 uncultured Fibrobacteraceae bacterium
GTCATCATACCTTCTTCGAGATGCTCGGCAACTGGTCCTTCGGGGACTACTACAAGAGCGAGTCGCTGAAGTGGGGTTGGGAATTCCTGACCCGGGAGATGGGCATCGATCCTGAACGCCTGTGGTTCTCGGTCTACAAGGACGACGAAGAGGCCTTCGCGATCATCCGCGACGAGATCGGATTCCCGGCCGAACGCATCAAGCGGCTGGGCGACATCGAGAACGGCGACGAGGAGAACTTCTGGTCGATGGCCGACACCGGCCCCTGCGGCCCCTGCGCCGAGATCCACTTCGACCAGGGCCCAGAGATGGCCTGCGACCATCCCGACGGCTGCGCTCTGGGTGTCTGCGACTGCGACCGCTGGCTCGAGCTGTGGAATCACGTCTTCATGGAATTCGACCGTGACGAGTCCGGCAAGCTGACCCCGCTGCCGATGCAGAGCGTCGATACCGGCCTCGGCCTGGAAAGGCTGGTGGCGGTCTGCCAGGGCGTTCGCAGCAACTACGAAACCGATCTCTTCACGCCGATGATCGCCCGGGTCGCCGACCTGTGCGGCCGGCCGCCGTTGGGCGAGGACCGGGTCTCGATGCAGGTGATCGCCGACCACGCCCGGGCGGTGACCTTCGCGGTCGCCGACGGCGCCGCTCCGGGCAACGACGGCCGCGGCTATGTCGTGCGCCGCATCCTGCGCCGGGCCGCCCGTCACGGCCGCCGTCTCGACCTGAAGGAGCCCTTCCTCTGGCGTATCGCCGAGGTCGTGATTGCCGAGATGGGCGAGGCCTATCCCGGACTCGATGAAAGGCGGGAGCGGGTGGTCGAAACCATCCGCCGCGAAGAGGAGCGCTTCAACCTCACCCTGGACCGCGGCCTGCAGGTCTACGCCGATATCCGCGAGCGACTGCGCGGCGAGGGCCGCACCGAACTGAACGGCGAGGAAGCCTTTCTGCTGCACGACACTTTCGGCTTCCCGGTCGATCTGACCGCGGTGGTCGCCCAGGAGGACGGCTTCACCGTGGACGAGTCCGCATTCCGCGAGCGCATGGAGCAGCAGCGGGCGTCCAGCGGCAAGGCGCGCGCCTACATGGCGGGCATCGGCGCCTGGCAGGCGGTGAGCGAGGGCGAGGACCCGGCCGCCTTCCGGGCCGAGTTCGTGGGCTACGACGCGCTGACGGTCGATGCCCGCGTGGTGGCCGTGCGCCCCGCCGGCGACCAGACCAGCCAACTGCTCTTCGACCGCACTCCATTCTATGCCGAGTCCGGAGGGCAGGTCGGCGACGGCGGCCTGGTCCGTCTCGGATCAGGCGTCGAACTCGAGGTGCTGACAACCGTCGGCGACGAGGCCGGCAACGTTTCGGTCGTGCACGCCGACGCGGGCAAGCTTTGCGGCCTGCTGGCGAGCGACGACCGGGTGCAGCTCGAGGTTTCGCCGCGCCGCCGCGCCACGATGCGTCATCATACCGCGACCCATCTGCTGCATTCGGCGCTGCGCCGGGTGCTCGGCGATCACGTGGCCCAGGCCGGATCGGAAGTGGGGCCGCAGAAGCTGCGCTTCGATTTCCATCACGACCAGGCTTTGACCGCCGCACAGATCGCCGCGGTCGAGGAACTGGTCAACCGCGAGGTGCTGGCCAACAACGCCGTGGACATCCATCTCGACATTCCGCTGGCCGAGGCCAAGGAACGCGGCGCGATGGCCCTGTTCGGCGAGAAATACGGCGACACCGTCCGCATGATCGAGATCCCGGGAACCACCGGCGACTTCTCGTTGGAACTCTGCGGCGGCACCCATGTGGCCCGGACCGGCGATATCGGCCCCTTCCGAATCGTGAGCGAGGCCAGCAGCGCCGCCGGCGTGCGGCGAATCGAGGCCGTGGCGGGAGAACCGGCCCTGGAACTGGCTGCGGCCGAGAGGGCCGAACTCGCAGCGGTCATGGATATGCTGCGTCGCGACGGCGGCTCGGCGGCCGGTCAGGTCCGCGACCTGATAGCCGAGCGGGACGAGCTATCCCGTGATCTGCGCGCGGTCAAACAGGCCTCCGCGGCGGGATCGCTGGACGAGATGTTCGCCGCGGCGGTCGCTGTCGGCGATCTGAAAGTGCTGGCGGCCGCGGTGCAGGCCGAGGACCGCGACGCGTTGCTGCAACTCGGCGACAGGGCCCGCGACAAGATGGGGGAGAAGGCGGTCGTGGTGCTGGCCGCCGAGTGGGAAGGCAAGGCCACCCTGCTGGTCACTCTTTCCCCCGACCTGGTCGATGCGAAGCGTCTGCACGCCGGTAATCTGGTCAAGGCCCTGGCCGCCAAGGTCGGCGGCCGCGGCGGCGGACGGCCCAACACCGCCCAGGCCGGCCTGCCCGGGTCTGAGGCGATCGCACCCGCGCTGGCGGCGGCTGTCGAAGTGGTAACGGAGCAGATCGCCGGCTGAGGGGATCTGCGGCGGATAATTGCATAATCGGTCAGAATAGCGGCGGGGAGTCCAACCAAGAGACTCCCCGCCGCTTTTTGCTCTCCGTTATTCAACCCCTTGAAGCTCGGGGTTAATTGTTCTATCTTCTGGTGTCAGTTTCGCATCCGTTTGTACAAAAGAGCAATTCTCCAAATAATCGCTAAAACAATAAACCCGGAAGGATAACCCCCATGCAGTTCGAGAAAGTCAATCTGCCCGAGGGTGATCTCATCGAGTTCCGCGACGGAGAACTCGTGATCGGCGACAATCCCATCATCGGAGTCCTGCGCGGCGACGGTATCGGCCTGGATATCACTCCCGCCATGCAGAACGTGGTGGATTCGGCCATCGCCAAGGCCTACGACGGCAAGCGCCGCATAGCCTGGACGCCGCTCTACGCCGGTCTCGAGGGTCTGCAGCATTACGGCAGCGAATTTCCCGACGAGACCGTCGAGGCCATCCGCCACCTGAAGATCGCCATCAAGGGGCCCTTCACCACGCCGATCGGCGAGGAGACCCATGTCTGCCTCCACTGCGCCCATCAGCAGCTTCATGACGGCGTCTGCGACAAATGCGGCAAGGACGACGGAGTCTGCGAGCGTTTCCGCAGCATCAACGTCCGCTTCCGGCAGCATCTCGATCTCTTTGCCTGCGTGCGGCCGGTGCGCTATTTCGATGGCGTGCCGAGCCCCAACAAATACGCCGACCAGGTCAACTTCGTGATCTTCCGCGAGAATACCGAGGATGTCTACGCGGGCTACGATTTCGAGCGCGGCAGCGAGACCGCGCTGGCGGTGATCGATCTGATCGAGAAGCAGACCGGCCGGCGGATCCGCGAGGATTCGGGCATCGGCATCAAGCCCATCTCGGTCTTCGGCACCGAACGGCTGGTGCGCAAGGCATTGGAATGGGCCGTGGCGCAGAAACTGCCGTCGGTGACGCTGGTCCACAAGGGCAACATCATGAAGTTCACCGAGGGCAGCTTCGCCAAGTGGGGCTACGAGCTGGCCGAACGGGAATTCGGCGCGGATTTCGTCAGCGAGAAGGTTCTGTGGGACGAGTTGGACGGCAAGATGCCCGCGGGCAAGATCCTGATCAAGGACCGCATCGCCGACTCCATCTTCCAGCAGATCCAGACCCGTCCCGGCGAGTACAGCGTGATGGCCCTGCCCAACCTGAACGGCGACTACATGAGCGACGCGGCGATCGCCCTGGTCGGCGGCCTGGGCCTGGGACCCGGCGCCAACATGAGCGACGAGGTGGGGCTCTTCGAGGCCACCCACGGCACCGCGCCCAAGTACACCGGGATGGACAAGGTCAACCCCGGCTCGCTGATCCTCTCGGCCGAGATGATGCTGCGGCATATGGGCTGGAACGAGGCGGCCGATCTGGTGATCCGCGGCGTGGAGCAGTCCATCAAGGACGGCCACGTGACCTATGACCTGGCCCGGCTGATGAAGGCCGAGGGCCGCTCCAAAGTGACCGAGGTCAGCTGCAGCGGATTCGGAGAGGCGATCGTAGCGCGGATGTGACGCCATGGCTGATGAACGATCCCTCGCGGGCAGGACCCTGCTGATCACCGGCGCCAGCCGCGGCATCGGCCGGGCCATCGCCCTGCGGGCGGCCCGCGACGGGGCCGACGTGGTCATCGTCGCCAAGACGACCACCGAGCACCCCCGGCTGCCGGGCACGATCCACGACGCGGCGGCCGCATGCGAGGCCGCCGGCGGAAGGGCCCTGGCCGTCTGCGCCGACCTGCGTCACGAGGATCAGATAGTCGCCGCGGTCGCGGCCGCCGTCGTACGCTTCGGCGGCCTCGACATCCTGGTCAACAACGCCAGCGCTCTGGGGCTTTCCGGCACACTCGAGACCACAACCAAGATCTTCGACCGCATGTTCGACATCAACGCCCGCGGCAGTTGGCTGGCCACGCGCGAAGCGTTGCCTCATCTTCTGCGATCCGCTAATCCCCACGTTCTGAACATCTCGCCGCCCCTGTCGCTGAAGCAGAAGTGGTTCCGCGGCCACTCGGCCTACACGTTGGCCAAATACGCCATGAGCGCCTGGGTGCTGGGCATGAGCGCCGAGTTCGCCGACAAGGGAGTGGCCTTCAACGCGTTATGGCCGCGCACCACCATCGCCACTGCCGCGGTGCGCAACCTGCTAGGCGGCCAGAAGATGGTCGCCGCCAGCCGTAAACCGGAAATCATGGCCGACGCGGCCCGGTCGATCCTGCTGCGCGACAGTCGTTCCTGCACCGGCAACTTCTTCGTCGACGAGGATGTGCTGCGCGAGGACGGCGT
>CAZYDJ010000172.1:0-4722 GCA_964646035.1 uncultured Fibrobacteraceae bacterium
GGATATCCATCTTCCGTAAAAACCCCGGGGGCCCAGTGCCGCTGCCGCCCTGTCCGGTCCGCCGTGATACCTCAGGTCCTGCTGCGCATCCTCGACGATGCCTTCGGCGCGCACGTCGGCCGAGGCGACCGCCGACTTCGGCACTCCGCCCTTCGACACGTTGATCTGGAATATCCGTGGTGTATCGCGCCCGCTCACACGCCCGCTCACGCGCCCACTCATTCCTGCGACCTGAAAATACTCAGCACCAGCTCGCGCCGGCCTTCGAGGTCGCGGTTCCACAGGCGGTTCGCCGGCGTATCGGGCCGGTCGCGCCACTCGTCGGACGCGGCGGCCAGGGCGTTCAGCATTTCCCAGCGATGGCGGAACTGGCGGCCGGCCAGCGAGCGCACCGCGTCCGCCTGACCGGGTTCGGACCAGTGCCGCGCGATCTCGGCCTCCACCGTTTCCGGATCGATGAAATATCTGTCGCGCTCGGCGGCCAGGGTCACCGTCCGGCGCTGCCGGCGGTCGAGGTTCGTGGTCCGCCGCAGCGTCTCGTCCAGGCTGTCGCCGCGCTCGAATCTCCGGCCCAGCAGATCCTGGAGCCCGGGATCGTCCAGCCCATCCTTTTCGATCTGGACCAGCACCGGCTGCGACATCACGTATTTCACCTCGCGCTGCACCTGCACGTCGAAGACGTTCTGCACGAAGAACAGGGCCATGAAGGCCAGCAACCCGGCGATGATCGGGCTGGTGATCCAGCCCAGCGATATCTCGCCCAGCACCCGGTAGCGGATCCCCTTGCCGCCCTTGACCAGGGCGATGCCGATCACCGCGCCGACGACCGCCTGGGTGCTCGAAACCGGCACCAGCGGAATCGACGGCAGGCCGGATCCGATCAGCAGCCGCTCCACATCCTGCGAAGAGAACAGGAACAGCACCACGGCCTGGGTCATCACCACCACGAACGCGGTCTGGTGGTCGAGGCGGAAGATGTTTCCCCCCACCGTGCGCATCACCCGATGCGAATAGGTGAACACGCCCAGCGAGATGGCCAGGCCGCCGAGCAGGAACAGCTGCTGGGTGCCCGACAGGGTGAAGACGCCGGGAATGCTCAACGCCCGGAACGGCGCCACCGGCACGAAGACGCCCATCACGTTGGCGATGTTGTTGGCGCCCAGGCTGTAGGCCCCGAAGGCGCCGACGATGATCAGACCCCAGCGGGTATAGGTGTCCTCGCGCAGCAGGTGCAGCTTGGCCCGGCCCAGCCAGGCCCGCAGCGCCGAGTAGAGGATCATCGCGCAGACGGCCGAGATGACCGGGCACAGCACCCAGGTCGAGACGATCTTGACCAGCGATCCGGTGTCGGTCAGCGATCCGGTGAAGAGGTTCCAGCCGACGATCGCCCCGACGATGGCCTGGGACGTGGATACCGGCAGCGAGAGGCGGGTCATCCCGAAGACGGTCAGCGCCGCGGCCAATGCGACCACGAACGATCCGCCCAGGGCGTTGACCGAACCGAGGCGGCCGAGGGTGTCGGTGGTGCCGGCGCCGCCGATCACGGCGCCCAGGATGCAGAAGATGCTGCAGATGATCGCGGCCTTGGTGAATTTGATCATGCGGGTGCCGACGGCGGTGCCGAAGACGTTCGCGGCGTCGTTCGCGCCCAGGGACCAGCCCAAAAAAAGGCCGCTGGAAAGGAAGAACAGGATCATCGACGCCTCCTAGACGGTCCTCTTGATGGCGTAGATGTTCAACCTGTCCGCCACATCCTCGGCGGCGTCGGAGAGCATGTCCACGTGCAGGGCGAAATCGCGCAGGTGCATCTTGCGCGCGAGGTCGATGTCGGACTGGAAGATCTTCTGCTTCAGGGCCATGGCCTGGCGGTCCCCCTCCTTCTCGAAGAAGTAGACCTTGTGCAGATGATCGTTGACCGTGCGCGGATCGCGGAAGAACGCGCGGCCGGCCAGCACGACCGATTCGGCGGTGCTGGTGGCGGTGGCGACCAGCTCGGACCAGTCGTCCGCCATGCCCGGCAGCAGTTCGGGCCGCTCGACCAAAAACAGGTTCAGGGTCTGCTTGGCCGTGTTGATCACGTCGTCGAGGGTTTCGAGCAGGGCCAGCACGTCGCCGCGTGATTCCGGAATCAGGGAATGGCGGTAGAGCTGGTTCTTGATGTCGCGGCGCAGGTCGTCGGCCCGGTTCTCGAGATCGTCGATCTCCAGCACCAGATCGTTGAACTGCTCGTTGCGATCCTCCAGATAGGCGCAGACGCCCTGCTGGAAAACCAGGGCTCCTTCGCTGACCGTATCGAGGAAAGCGTCGATCTGGTCTTCCAGATCGCGGGAAGTCTTGAACATCTTGGGCATATTTCTTCCTTTGCCGACCCCTTCTGCCGGGCCGATGTTAGCGTAATCGCATAAACCTAGCATAATTCGCCGGAATTTTACAATCTCGGGTCGATCACAAAAAAAGCGGACCCGCAATGGCCGTGCGGGTCCGCCCTGATCGATAGCTCCCAACGGAACCTTGTCCTCAATTCCAGCCGGGAATGATCATCGCCAAGGTACTGGCAAATCATGAACCACAAGCTGGAGTTCCGTGTGGATTCGCTGAAAACGCCCGCAACCCGCGTCTGGAGCTTTCCCTGGCCAATCCGCGGCGGCCAACCCGGCGACCCCCGCGGCCGGCCCGGCTGCCCGGGCCGATCCCATCCGCCACGATATTTTCCGCAGCGCCCCGAAATCAGCCGCCCGGTCTTCGGCGCGGCCCGCCCCGGTCTCAGTGGACCCAGATCTGGGCCACCAGCCGGAACTCGTTACTGCTCCAGCGGTCACCCAGGTAGTCGTTCATCTCGAGGCGGTCCAGGTACTCGGCCATGAGCTTGAATTCGTGGCCGTGCGGCAGCCAGTTCAGCCCCCAGGTCATGGTCTTGCGGACGTCGCCGTCGACTCCGTCGTCGGGATCGAAGCTGTCGTACATCACCCGCGGCTGGAGGTTCAACCCGCGGATGAAGTAGTTGGCCTGCAGCACCAGCCCGGTCGCGTCGTAGCTGCGGCCCGCGTCGATCGCCGCGTCCTGGTCCCAATCCATGCTGGAGCGGCTGAACTCGGCCGACACGTAGATACCCCGCCAGTAGAGGGAGGCGTCGGCGCCGAACAGGGTCCGTTCGCCGTCGATCGCGCGCAAGGGAGCTCCGGTGATGTCCGTGATCCCGAGCCCGGGAGCGTCGTCGCTCCAGACCACGCCGGCGCCGAGCAGCAAGCGGGGCTCCGGTGAATGCTTCAGGTCGGCCTCGCCCTTGGGAACCGCTCCGAAAGGCGTGCCTTCGAGCCGGCCGGCGAGCATCTTGCTGTGCTTCGCGTCGTCGGCGGACTCGTTGACTCCCGCGCCCTGGAAAACGCCCAGCGACAGCTTGTACAGGCCGCAGGCGGAGTTGATCGAACCCAGCGCCCCCACATCGCGCCGCGGCACGAAATTGCCGGCCGCGTCGGGCAGCGCCACCGTGCCGAGCTGCTTGCAGGTGATCAGGTACTTGCGCCCGAACGGCACCTTCATCTGGCCGAACCGCACCTGCAGCCGCGGATTCGGCGACCAGGCGAACCACAGATCGAGGGGATTCAGATCGTTGCCGTCCTCATGGCCCCGCATCTCCCATTCCATGCGCCAGGACAGATCGTCGAGATACGAGCCGCGCATCCCGAAGCGGGCGACCTGGGTGTATAAGTCGTCGGAATCGACCACCGACAGCGGCGAGACGTCATGCTGGTCGGTCGTCATCAGGCGCAGGGTGGCGTCGAAGGAGATGTCGCCGTCGGGTCCGGTGACGGTATAGCCGGCGGCGGCGGGAACGGCGGAAAACAGAATTGCGGCGCAGAAGATCCAGAGATATCGAGCGGACAAGGATTACCTCCCCGAATTCGAGACGGCGGCGTTCGCGTGACTCGGAATCTACACCCCTGGGCGAAAAAAACCAGCCCCCGAAAACGATCCGGGGGCCGGTAATCAATAACGAAGAAGTAGGCGTTCAATCGGCCTTGACGGCCGCCGTTCAGCCGGCTTTGATCGCCGCGTTCAGTTCCTGGATGGCCTTCTTCCCGTCGCCGAACATCATCAACGTGTTGTCGGCGGCGAAAAGCGGGTTGGGAATGCCGGCGAAGCCCGGGCTGAGCGAGCGCTTCACCACGACCACCGTGCGGGCCTTGTCCACGTCGATGATCGGCATGCCGGCGATGGGGCTGTTGGGATCGGTGCGCGCGACCGGATTGACCACGTCGTTCGCTCCGATGACCATGCAGACATCCACCTGGGCCATCTCGGGATTGATGTCGTCCATCTCGCGCAGCTTCTCGTAGGGCACGTCGGCCTCGGCCAGCAGCACGTTCATGTGTCCGGGCATGCGGCCGGCGACGGGATGGATGCCGTACTCCACCGTGATGCCGCGGGCCTCGAGCAGGTTGGCCAGGTCGCGCACGGTGTGCTGGGCCTGGGCCACGGCCAGGCCGTAGCCGGGCACGATGACCACGCGCTCGGCGCCGTCGAAGAGCATGGCCACCTCGTCGGGCGTCGTCGACTTCACCTTGCCGGCGTAGACGTCGTCGGCGCTGGGACCGTCGGCGGTGGGGCCGAGGGTGCCGAAGAGCACGTTGACCAGCGAGCGGTTCATCGCCACGCACATGATCCGGGTCAGGATGATGCCCGAGGCGCCGACCAGCGAGCCGGCGATGATCAGCACGTTGT
>CAZYDJ010000173.1:0-4634 GCA_964646035.1 uncultured Fibrobacteraceae bacterium
AAGGACGATCCGCAGATTCCCACCAGCAGGAAAGCGAGGATCATGATCCGGGAAGCACGAACGTAGCGCGGCATGAGCAAGCCCTCCTGCTGAGGCGGAGAGAGGAATCATGGTCGGCTCATTAATTATAACATGAATTATCCTGTATGATCAAAAACGCTGCCTATGAATAGACAGCAATCACTGATGATGCTAGTTTTGCGCGGTCAATCAGAATTCCTGCTCTTAATCCCAGAAACGGAGGCCCTTATGCCGCTGAATGACAACTCGAAAATCCTGCATCCTTCGCTCGTGCTGATTCTTGTCCTGCTGGTGGCGACCGCGGTTTCCGCCGGACCCCGCGACCACGAGGACGGCTTCTTCCTGCGCCTTTCCGCCGGCGGCGGCACCGCAAACAGCTCCGCCGACGACGGAACCGACGAAATGGAATTGAGCGGCACCTCCGGCGACGTGAACTTCGCCATCGGCGGCATGATCTCGCCTAATCTGGCCCTGCACGCCACGGTATTCGGATGGTCGATCAGCGATCCGACCGTGAAAATGAACGGTACCGAGGTCGGCGACCTGAACGCCGACGTGACAGCAACGGGAATCGGCGCCGGGTTGACCTACTATTTCATGCCCGCGAACCTGTATCTGTCCGGATCCGTCGGCTCCGGGAAGATGGAAGTGGATGCGGGCGGGGGCTTAGACGGCGAGACGGACCGGGGCCTTCTGCTGGACCTCACCATCGGCAAGGAATGGTGGGTCGGGGACAAATGGGGCCTGGGAGTCGCCGGCGGCATGCAGTACCACAGTTTCAACGATCCGGACATCGACGAGAAATGGTCCGGAACGAGTTTCGCAATCCGGTTCACAGCCACGATGAACTAGAAACGAACCGATCGCGACAGCGAGGCGGTTCGAGACGGCGAAGTAATCATACCGAGCATTCACCGTTCGGCGGTCCCGATCATGACGGCCCTGGTTTTTCCGGAAAACCAGGGCCGTTCCTTGTGTGCGATTCTGAACCTGATCCGGTTCGATGAAATCCGGTCCAATATGCCTGTTGATACACTCAAGTTAAGATTTATACTGCATCGATAATCCGGATCGTTCCGATACTTTGTTTGGGGAGGGAGCCATGTCTAGAACTCTACTTTGCTCATTACTCATGCTCACCATGCTCGGCCTCGTCTACGGCTGCAGCGATGATGACCCGACGGGGCCCGACAACAATCCGACCGGCACTTTTTCCATCAATGACGGTGACGAAATGACGACCGGCGTGGACGTTTCGCTGAACTACGATGTAGCCGGTGCCGACTCGATGCGCTTTCGCAACGACGGCGGCGACTGGACGGACTGGATACTGATCCCGGCCATACAGGCGGCGAGCCAGTGGCAACTCGTCCCGGGCGACGGCATGAAGACTGTCTTGGCCGAGTTCAAGACCACGACCGGTCAGTCCCTCGCCCTCGATGACGATATCGAACTGGACACCGTCCGGACCCGTGTCCTGATCCTGGAGGACGACGGGACCGAGGGCGACGTACAAACGATACTCACCGATGCGGGCTATACGGTCACCATGGGCGGCCTCTATTCCGACTATGCCGGGACCGACTTCAGCGCCTTCGACATGGTCATCCTGCTCTACGGCTATAGCTACGGAGACCTCATCGACGAATCCGTCCAACAGGGCCTGAAGGACTTCGTCACCGCCGGCGGCATACTCCTGACTACCGAATGGCTGACCTACCAGGGAAGCGGAGATGAAGATTGGGAAACGCTGATCGACATCCTGCCCCTGGCCTACAACGAAGATTATTGCGATGACGGAGACGGCGTTTGCCCGGAGACCTACACGAGGATGGTGGACCATCCGATCACCGAAGGCCTGCCCTTGACCTTCGTCACCCCCCTCGACTGGACCTACAGTTTCCAGGCGGTAAACGATTCTTCGCTGGCCACCAACATCCAGGTGCTCTTCGAGGGCTCGACCAGCGGCAGCGCGCTCGGGGTCGGAGATTTCGGCCTGGGACACACCATCCACTGGAGCATGGCCGGAATCTATGGCGGCACCGACATCTGGTCGACGGAGACCGAGCGGATCCTGACCAACATCGCCGCTTTCGCGGATTAGCTGTTTTCGGCGAATCGAAGTCGTCACCCATTGGGATGTCGACAGAGAAAGGGGCCGCTTCAACCGGGAAGCGGCCCCTTGTATGCATCTCGAGCAGTCGCCATTTCACCAGCATCATTCGCCGGGTCTTGACGCGCCCTGCGGCATCCCCGCACCGAGCCGCTCGAGCATGCCTTCAGCGTTGGCGTTCTCCGGATTCAACTCCAGCGATCTGCGATAGCTGGCGACGGCTTCGGTCATGCGGCCGGCGTTCATACAGGCCTCGCCGAGACTGTCGTAGACGTTGGCCGATTCCGGATGAAGAGCCACGTTGAATTCGAAAACCGCGACGGCCTCAGCGATCATGTCCTGGCCCATCAACCTGTAGCCGGCGGCGTTGAGCGAACTCTCGGACAAGTAGTAGGCGCCGGGATTCTTCTCGATGGCGGCTATCGCCTCCGAGACGGCCCGTACTCCGTTCGACCGCGCTTTGCGCTCCAGCAAGGCAGCCGCGCCGGACAGTGAGGCCAACCTCTTCCATTCGCCGAGGAAATCCGCGGCGACCCAGAAATCGGCCGCCGCATCCAGGCGTCCGTTGACATAGAACCAGGAGCTTTCGTCTCGCGAGACCCGCGGGCACACGCCGGTCGCGTTCGGCAGGAATTCGAGAATGGAGACGGGATCACCCCAGGAGCCGTCATCGCGCCGGACACGCAAAAGGTTGTCGCGGCCGTAGGAATCGACGGTGATCAGGTAGCTCTCATCCGGCGCTATCCACGGCGAGCCGCCGCTGAAGCCGAGGAATTCAGGCGCGGTGTACTCTCCGCCGACCGGTCGCGACACGTAGATTCCCCGCGTGCCCGGCTCGGAACGGTTCGAGGCGAAATAGAGGTTGCCGTTGGCCGCGACCGAGATCTGCCAATGCTGAGGCATCTCGTTGACGCAGCGCGGCAGCGGGCGGGCATCGCCCCATCCATCCCCGTCGCGGTCCACGACCCAGATGTGCTCGCCGGTCCGGCCTGCGTCGGCCGAGAGCGGACGGGTGGAGAGGAAGAACAGGCGTCCGCCGTCGGGCGTGATGAAGGGGACATCATCCCCGTATTGCGCATTCGCGAAAGAGGCCCGCGCCGGCGCTGTCCAGTAGCCGTCGACAATCTGCGAGCGCAGGATGGTGCCGGTGGTATAGCCCGAGTCGGGAATAGCCACATAGGTAGGCCAGAAAGCTTCTCGCCCATCGGGAGAAAACGTGACGCCTCCGTGCTGGCCCCAGATGGTAGCCACGATGTCGATCGCGAACGGTTCCGGAGTCGCCGGCGGATCGCCCTGCCCTAAATCGGAACCGGCCAGGCGCGGGAAAGATCGCTCGGCCTGCCGGTGATTCGCCTCCTCGAGCGCGCGAATCACGCCCTGGTCCCCATTGCGATGAGCCAAGCTGAGCGGCGTGTGGCCGGAGAGCGTCGTCCGGTCGGCGACGGGTTCGACCGCCGTCAGGACACGCACGACTGCCTCGCGCCCACGGTCGGCGGCATGGTGCAATGGCGTCCAGCCGTACGGGTCTACTGCGTCGGCGGCAGCGCCCCGGTCCAGCAGATCCTTGACGATGAGGGCGGAACCGCCGCCCGCCGCGGCGTGAAGCAGATTGATGTATCCCCGCGGCGTCACGTCGACGGTCGCGCCGTCGGCGATGAGTTTCGCGTAGAGCCGGTCCAACCCCTTGTCCACCGCCATGGGCAGCAGTTCCTGGTCCATGCCCGGGCGCAGATTCGTGCCGGCCCCGGCATCGAGCAGGATCCCGACCAGTGTCCTGAAGCCCCGCCAAGTCGCCAGATTGAGCGAGGAGGCGCCGAAACGATCGAGGGCATCGACATCGGCCCCGAGCCGCAACAACAGCCGCGCCATATCGAGGTCGCCTCGTTCGCGCGCGGTCCAGATCAGGGGCGTGCGGCCATAGTCGTTGGGCAGCTCCAGGTCGGCCCCGCGAGCGACGAGTCGTTCGACGACGGCATACTTCAGCCGCTGCGCGGCGTAATGCACCGGCGTTTCCAATTCATGATTCCGGGCGTCGATGGCGGCGCCTCGATCGAGCAGGAGATCGATCATCGCGATATTATCCGTGCAGGCAGCCCAATGCAGCGGAGTGTCGCCGTCGATGTCGATCGCCTCGATGTCGGCGCCCGCGTCGAGCAGGAATGTCGCCACCGCCGCATGACCGCCGTTTACGGCGGAATGAAGAGGCGTGCAGTTTCTGTCATCGGCGGCCGAGACGGCGGCCGGGTCGGCCGCGACCAGATCGCGAAGCGCAGCCAGGTCACCGGATCCGGCTGCGGTGATTGCGTCCTGGCCGGCGGCGCCGGCGGCGCTGAGCAGCAGGATCGAAAGAATCAACATTAAGCAACGCATGGATTCTTCCTCTTGTTGTGATTATGCAAAACGGGGAGATTGGAACATCCAGAAAAACGAAATGGCAGGGATTATGTTGCAGGAAAATCGATAGTCGAAATCGGCCGCCGGGACATGGAATCCCGGCGGC
>CAZYDJ010000174.1:0-4629 GCA_964646035.1 uncultured Fibrobacteraceae bacterium
AGTTCGATGATCCCGCGCTGAACGAAATGATCGAAACCGCCTTGAAGGACAACAACCGGGGCGTCGTCGAAGATCGTCCAGCGGTAGAGATGGTAGCGCTCGATCTCGGGCTGGCGGTTCAGACCGTAGAGATGCATCACCTCTTCGACCACCTGCTCGCGGGCGGCGGGCGAGGCGTCGGCGTTGACGCTCTGCCATGACTGGTAGCGCTGGACGGCCCCGCGCAAAGCGCAGCTCTCGTAATAGCTGGTCCGCAGATGTTCGCGTTTTTCGGCCAGTCGTTCCCGCAGGATGTCGCCGTCGACCGGCAGATCGGCGTCGGGCAGGCATTCGGCCAGCTCGGCGAGGAATTCGCCGGCGTCATCGCGGCCCAGGGCCTCGACGACGGCGTCGCATATCCATCCCGGATCGATCAGGGCCTCGGTCCAGGGGTAGTTGGCCGTCGTCTGCAGGTAGAATTCGCGCAGCATCGGCCGCACCAGGCTCAACGGGTTCTCGTAGCGCCGCCATCCCACCAGCGACAGGACGCGGCTGCCCTCGCGGAAATCGGGTTCGGGCACCGCGACGTTGAACGGGGATATCTCGCCCGGCACCAGCCGGTGGCCGCTGTTGCGCCAGGCGGTGAAGAAGGTGGCCATGCCCTTGACGAACAGACGCCGCCACGTCGGAGCCGTGGCCTTGGCCGGAGAGGTGCCGCCGGCGCTGGCGAATTCGCGGATCCGGTCGCCGACATCCAACTCGTTGACGTAGGCCAGCGACAAGGCGCCGATATCCGAGCGATAACAGCCGACGCGCGGCATCACCGGCGAACCGTAGGGATAGCCCGAGAGAGCCAGCATCCAGTAGATGGTCCGCAGGATCCGCTGCTGGTCGCGGGTCGCGTCATCGGGATCCCAGAGGACGGCCAGCAGGTCGAAGTGCTTGCCCGCGGTGGTGTTCACCGCGATCCGATAATGGTTCTGGGGGTGCCGCGCCGTCTGGCGGGAGATCCAGACGCCCCGCGGCGGCACATCCTGCATATCCAGCACTTCGCCGTCGAAGGCCAGCATCACCGATTGCTGCAGGAAGGTCGTGCCGACCAGCGTGTCTTCCAGCCGCTTCACCTCCGCCGGCGAGAGCCCGGCCTGATAGAGGATCTTGCCTTCCCATTCGGCGGGATCGCGATGCGGCGTGTCGTCGTCCAGCCGGTTCTCGAACCAGTCGGCCAGCTCCAGGACGAATTGCTCGGCCTGCTGCGAGATCTCGGGGTCGCCCAGGTGCACGATCCAGCTCGCCAGCTCCTCGCGCACGGTGCCGTAATACGAGGGGCGGAAACGGGCGAAATCGGTCAGCAGCTTGAAGATGTTTTCGAACTGGCCCCGGGTGGCGTCGTTGGCGGGCCACGGCAGATGCCGGCGATAACTGTCCAGGCGGCGGCGGAAAGCCTGTAGCCGATGCTTTTCCAGCCCTCCGCGCGAGATCTCCTCGATGCTGCGCTCGTTCAGGAAAGGCAGGCCGGATTCCACGAATTTGGGCAGGATCTGGCCGTAGTCGGGCACCGGCTCGTCCAGCAGCAGCACGCGGTAGGCGGCGCAGCGGACTTCCTCTTCGGGATGGCGGGCCAGGGCGTCCAGACGGCGCCGGATCAGGTCGGCGGTGCGGTGATCGCCGATGGCCAGCGTCTGGGCCAGGCTGGCGACCGCCTGCAAGGATCTTTTGCCGTCGCCGAGACAGGCCTGGACCGACAGCGCGTGCAGACGATCCAACTTGCGGTCCTGCATCGGCGGCAACTCGACCGGCGCCGGCATCGCTCCGTCGCCCTGTTGCCGCCAGCGCAGGTACAGATGCGGCGACATCGCGCCCAGGGCCGTGTCCCAACCGTCCTTGATCGGGCAGAAGGCCACCAGGGCCGGGTTGCCGACCCAGAGCAGGGGCTGGCGCGAGATCACGCCGAAATCGATGCTGTCGCCGCTGACGACGTATTCCAGATCCCCGATCCGCACCCGGTCGTCGCCGACCTTTTCGATCGGCAGCAGCAGGTCGCGATGGCGGTCGTAGACGCCGCCGGGATGCGCGACCACTTCGGTCTCGAGAATCCCCAGATCGCGGTGGAACCAGCGGGGGATGCGCACCTTCAGCCCGGCCGTCTCGACCTCGACGTAGTTGCTGCGGTACAGGTCCTCGATCTCGGCGGCCAGGTTCTCGACGATCTGCTTGCGCCGGAAGGTTCCCTTGGCTGTCAGCTCGCCTTTCTGGACCGAGAAATCCCGGTCCAGCACCGCGAAGTTGATCACCCGTTCGCGGGATGCCAGATCGCGGTTGGCCGCGGTGATTATCCGTCTGAAGTATTCGTTGGCGATGCCGTCCTTTTCGGCGGCCTGCAGCATCGGATCCTCGGGATCCGGCACGATCAGCAGCACGTTGTAGTTGCGATGGTCGCCGACCAGGAACACGCGGCGGATCCCCGGCACCCCCTGGAACTTCTGCTCCACCCGCCGCGGCGCGATGGTCTGGCCGCGGGTGTTCTTGTAGATGTCCTTGATCCGGTCGACGATCTCGAGGCTGCCGTCATCATGCTCGCGGAAGAGGTCGCCGGTCGCCAGCCACCGCGGGTCGGCGTCCGGCGGCGGATCGAGATAGGTGGCGATGTAGGGCCCCGCGACCTGCAGCTCGCCCAGCTCGCCGAGACGCACCTCGACTCCGGGCAGCGGCACTCCGACCGAGCCGTCGCGATAACCGCCCGGGCGGGTCATGGTGATGCCGCCGGTGGCCTCGGTCATCCCGAAACCGCTGCAGAGATCGATGTCCATCCCCTGGAAGAAGCGGAAGACCTTGGGGTCGAGATAGCCCGCGGCCGACAGACCCCAGCGCAGACGGTCGCCCACCTGGCTGCGGCAATGCGCCGTCGGCGACAGGTCGGCGTTCAGGCCGCCATCCCCGGCGCAGCAGGAATCGTGGATCTGCTGCCAGCGCAGCGGGATGCTGATCAGACCCGTCGGCCTGATCCGGGGCAGCAACGCCATCAGCGTTTCCTTCGACGGATTTCCCGTGAAGACGTAGGTGCCGCCCCAGAATATCGAGCCCAGCATCTCGAGATAGCGGCCGAAGGTGTGGAACAGGGGCAGGTAGCAGAGCATCACTTCGTCGCGGCCCACCGCGGGCAGGGCCGCCGCCCGGGCGAAGCGCTTGGTCACCAGGTTGCCGACGGTGAAGACCACGCCCTTCGGTTTCCCCGTGCTGCCGGATGTGAACATGGTGGTGATCGGATCGTCGAATCCGGGCCGGGGGCGTTCCGCGAGCAGGCCGTCGACTTCATCGGGCGAGAGTCGCGCGCATTCCTCTTCGATCATCAGCGCATCGGGACCGGGATCGGCGTCGTCGTCGAGCAGGATGTGCAGCAGCGGGCTCTCGGACGTTTCGCGCACCATCTCCACGGTTTGCCGGGCGCCTTGGCCGCCGCTGATCAGCACGTTGATTTCCAGCTTTTCGCAGATCCAGGCCAGGACGTCGGCCGGGATCTCCGGATTCAGCGGCGCGATGGGGATGCCGTGCATCAGGCAGGCCAGATCGCAGACGGCGCCGCGCGGCCGGTTCGGCGTGAGCAACGCGACCCTGGGTTCGCCCGACGGGACCGCGCTCAGCAGCGCCGCGGCGTAGGCCCGGCTGCGGCGCAGCACCTGCTCGTAGCTCCAGCGTCCGGCCTCGCCCTTGTCCGGTTCCACGAACAGGGAATGACCCGGATGGGCGGCCGTCCGGTTGGTCAGCAGGGTCTCGATGGTGTAGCCGCTGCTTCTCGCGGCGGCGAAGCAGACCTCGGCCCAGCGCTCGCGGTGGCCGGCGTCGGGCAGGCTTTCCAGGAAATCGGGCAGGCGGGTCAGATCCAGGAATCGGTGCCAGTCGGAATCGGGGACGGCGGCGCCGGAATCGACCAGCGCTTCGGCGGCCTTCAGCATCGAGACGGCGGATTCGGCCTCGGGGGCGTCCTTGCCGGCTTCGGGTTGCCATACCGCGAGCAGTCGCAGGAATTCGTGCATCGTTTCGGTCATCGGGTACCGTCGACCTCCGGCTCAGCCTCGATTACGGCTTTTGTCCAGAATAGCGGATTCCGGGGTTCCGGCAAGTGGAGTCATCATGATGCGGAAGATGCCGGGTCCGCGGCCGGAATCGATCCCGGCGAACGTGAAAACGGGCCGCGACATCGATCGCGGCCCCTCTTAGTCGGCGAATTGACGGTCTACTGGTATTCCGCCCCGAAGATGACGCTGACGATGATCGCGCCGACCGCCAAAGGAGCGGCGAAGCGGATCAGGAAACGCCAGAAGGGGAACCAGCCCAGAGGTCCGTGCCCGGTCTCCAGCTCTTCGCGCGTCTCGCGTCCGGTCAGCACCCATCCCGCGAACAGGGCCACCAGCATGCCCCCGACCGGCAGGAACCAGTTGCTGGCCAGATAGTCCATGGTGCCGAAGAAGCCCTCGGTCGAGGCCCGCCCGATCAGGTTGATCCGCGACAGGCCGGCATGGGCGCCGTGTTCGGCTCCGCCCACGCTCATTGCGCTCAACACCCCGAAGACGTAGGCGGTCGACCCCAGCATCGTCACGGCCCGCTTGCGGCTCCACTTCAGCTCGTCGATCGCCCAGCTCGACACGACCT
>CAZYDJ010000175.1:0-4420 GCA_964646035.1 uncultured Fibrobacteraceae bacterium
GCACCGACGAACAACTCGACGCACTGACAACCACCTTCTGCGCCGCCGGTGCAGCCGGCGCCATGGGGACCTTCTTTGCCCGCGAAGGCCAGGAACTCGTGCTCCAGGCCGATGGCGCCACCCCGGGGCACGAACCTCTCGCCAACGGAGACCTGCGGCCATGAGCCATCCGACCCTCGACTGCCTCGGCCTTCCCTGCCCACAGCCGGTCCTGCGCGCCAAGGAGGCGCTTGACCAGGGGGCGGAGACGGTGACCGTGCTCCTCGACAACGAGGCCTCGCGGCAGAACCTGCTCCGCTTTGCCCGCAGCCAGGGCCATCGGGCCGAATCGAGCGCACTGGACGACGACCGGTTCAGCATCACCATCAGCGTGGTCAGCGGAACCGCCAGGCAGCCGTTCGACGCCGCCGGGTACAACTGCGAAACGACACCACCGCCGGGGCTGGTCTACGTCATCTCCTCGGATTCCATGGGGCGGGGCAGCGACGAACTGGGCTGGGCACTGCTGCAGACCTATATCCAGACCATCAGGGATGTGCAGCCGCTGCCGAGCAAAATCCTGCTCTACAACAGCGGCGTCAAACTGGTGACCTCCGCCTCGGGCGCACTCGAGGCGCTGCGACAGCTGCAGGAACTCGGCGTGGAAATCCTCGCCTGCGGCACCTGCCTGGATTATTTCCGGCTGAAATCGGCCATCCAGGTGGGGCAGATCTCCAATATGCATGAAATTATGAGCGCCATGGCCGAGGCCGGGCGCCTGGTCAGCCCCTACTGACCCGGTCACCGGTGCCATGGTGTGCCTGCCCGATGCCCTGCCGCATCCCGATCGCATATCCTGGGCGCCTGCGTCCGGCCGGGTCCCGTTCCGTCACCCGCAACCATCTCCGGCGGCCCACAGCCGTCTCTCTCCTCTACTCTGTTGAGGCTTTCATGCGTCGTTCGATCCTCTGCCTTGTCCTGGCCTGCTCTCTCCTGCTGACGACCGCTGGCGGCTGCCTGGCCAAGACCGCTCCACCACCCGAATTCGATACGGACCGCAACCGGCTGATCGCCTTCATCCTCAGCCAGCAGCTGCCATCCCAGCATTTCAGCCACGCGTCGCTGGACGACGATCTGTCGCGCAAGGTGTTCGACCTCTATCTGCGCCAGCTCGACCCGCGCAAGCGCTTTCTCCTCCAGGCCGACGTGCAGCAGCTCACTGCCTTTGCCCCCCATGTCGACGATGAACTCAAACGGGGCAAGCTCGTCCTGCCCGATGCCGGCCGGGAGTTGCTCAACGACCGTATCCGCATGGTCGAGCGGATGGTGGACCCGATCCTCGATGCCGGCTTCGACTGGGAGCGGCAGGAGCACCTCGAGGTGGAACCGAAGAAGCTCGACTACGCGGCCGATGCGGCGGCGCTGCGGGAACGGTGGCGGCTGACGCTGAAAATGCAGATCCTCGACAGCTATTTTGACTCCCTCGACGCCAAACGCAAGGCCGACCCGAAGGCCATCATCGACATTGCCCCGGCCAGGCATGGACAGGAAATCGCGGAGGCGGTCAAGAAGGTCCGCGCGAGCACCCATCGCGCCCTCGCCCGGCTGGTGCAGCAGAGCAGGCAGGACCACTACGACCGCTATTTCGACGCGGTGGCCCGGGCCTTCGACCCGCACACCGACTACATGGCACCGGCCTCCAAGGAGGACTTCGACATCCAGATGAGCGGCTCGCTGGAGGGCATCGGCGCCCTGCTCCGCGAAGACGAGGGGCTGATCAAGGTCATCAGGGTCATTCCCGGCAGCGCCGCCGCCAAGCAGGGCCAACTCCATGCCGAGGACACCATTCTCTCCGTTGCCGAGAAGGACGGCGACCCCGTCGACGTCTCGGAAATGCGCATCCGCGAGGCGGTCGGCTACATCCGCGGTCCCAAGGGCACCGAGGTACGGCTGACGGTACAGAAGCCCGACGGCCGCAAACAGATCATTCCCATTACCCGCGACGTGGTCCAGATCGAAGAAACCTATGTCAAGGGAACCGTCCTCCGCACGGAGAACAAGCAGGCCGTCGGCTATCTGCGTATTCCAAGTTTTTACCGTGATTTCGCCGCCCAGGCCGATGGCGAGGAACCCCGCAACGTCACCGATGACACCATCAGGGAACTGGCCCGACTGAAGAAGCAGCGCATCCGCGGTCTGATCCTCGACCTGCGCAACAACGGCGGCGGGGCGCTGACCGATGCGGTGCAGATTTCCGGACTGTTCCTGCCGGGCGGCCCGGTGGTGCAGGTCAAGGATTCCCAGGGCACGGTCAAGGTCCTCGAGGATGACGATGCCACCGTGCACTACAGCGGTCCATTGCTCGTGCTCGTCAACCAGTTCAGCGCCTCGGCCTCGGAGATCCTGGCGGCGGCCCTGCAGGATTACGGTCGGGCTCTGGTCGTCGGCGGCGACCATACCCATGACGGCTGTGATTACAGTTGTTCCTTTTGTACCATACCCATGGCAAGGGGACGGTGCAGGCCATGCTCGACATGAACCGTAACCTGCCGCTGCTCAACCTGAAGGACTACGAGGACCTGGGCGCGCTCAAACTGACCATCCAGAAATTCTACCGGATCAGCGGCGGTTCCACCCAGTACAAGGGGGTCGAACCTGATCTGGCGGTACCCTCCCTGCTCGATTACCTGAAAAGCGGTGAAAAGGACATGGACTATTCCCTGCCCTGGGACCAGGTGGACCCCGTCCAATTTACCCCCTGGCAGGGGTTCCGCTTCGATGTGGACAAGGCCCGTATCGAGGGCGGAAAATGGGCGACGGACAATCCCCTCTTCCAGAAGATCCGCGAAGAAACGGCCAAGGCAAAGGCGCGCAGCGAGCAGACCACCCTGCCCGTGTCCCTCCAGGGGATGTGGAACGACCGCGAACAGCTGGCCGCCACCCGCAAGGAGGCCCAGGCCATCGGCCTGCTGCAGGAAGGGGACGAGGAGGACGCCAGGGCGCCTGAGGAAAAGAAGCAACTCGAGGAGACGCTGGCCACCGATCCGGTGGTGCAGGTCTCGCTCTTCCTGATGCGCGACCTCCGCCCCGTGGACCGTTCGGTCGGCCTGTCGCCGTGAACTTTTATCTTGAAACAAACAGCCAATCATGCTAGAGCAAACCGTGCATGAATCCTCATTCATTTCCTGCCCGGCGGGAGCTAGCTGATATACTGTCGAATTGCTGTCAAACTGAACAGATTCAGAATCGAAAAACAGACTGGAACTCGGGAACGATGGAACTGAGCGACGCGTTGGCCAACAAGAGAAAAGACATTCTCTCCCTGTGGATCGAACGAACGCTCGACAGCTACACCTCATCCGGATTTTTCAAACGGTCAAAAGACCCGTTCGCCAACCCGGTGGGCGTCAGTATCGCCACTGGCCTCACCGCCCTTTTCGACCTGCTGCTGGCCAACGCCGACCAGTCGGCCTTCCTCGAGCCGCTGGATACCGTGGTGCGCATCCGCGCCGTCCAGGAATTCACTCCATCGCAGGCGCTCGCCCCCTTTCTCGAACTGAAATGGGTGGTGCGGCAGATTTTCTCCGGCAGCAAGGAGACGCGGCCAATCCTGCCCATGCTGGACGACCTGGACTGCAGGATCGACCGGATGGCGCTGACCGCCTTCGATATCTATACGGCCTGCCGGGAACAACTGTACCAGAACCGGGTCTCGGAGCTGAAAAGCGGTCGGGCGATTCTCACCGATGCCGCCTGCCCCTCGGCGTTGATGCGGCAGGAACGACGGGAAACCGGGACAAACAACTGAACGCGCCTCATGTGTGACCGGCCGGATGACGACAGGTTCGACAGACGAATCCTAGCCACCGGCTTTTTTCGTAACTTTTGCGAGTTACAGTTCAATTTGAATGTGAAGGAGTGATCGATGAAGTACGCCTTCCCGTTGGCGGCAGTAATTGCCCTGGTGTTGATTGCGCTGATCGGCGTCCAGATACCGGGAATGCAATACCTGTTTGGTGTTGTCATTCCGTACCTGGCAATGGCGCTGTTCTTAGGCGGTTTTTGTTACCGGGTTGTCCACTGGGCTAAATCACCGGTACCATTCAAGATTCCGACCACCTGCGGACAAGGTTATTCACTTCCCTGGATCAAGCACAACAAACTGGAATCACCGGTCAACGCCTCCCAGGTCGTTGCCCGCATGTTCCTCGAGATCTTCCTGTTCCGTTCGCTCTGGCGCAACACCAAGGCCACCGTTTATGACGGGCCCAAGCTGACCTACGAGTCGAGCAAATGGCTCTGGCTGTTCGGTATCGTCTTCCACTACAGCTTCCTCGTAGTGGTCGTCCGCCACATGCGCCTCTTCCTCGACCCGGTGCCCTGGGTGGTGTCCTTCCTGGAGACGGGCGACTCGCTCCTGCAGATCGGCGCGCCGGTGATG
>CAZYDJ010000176.1:0-4363 GCA_964646035.1 uncultured Fibrobacteraceae bacterium
GGCAGCGTCCCTTGCGCGGATCGACGCTGCCTGGCAACAGGCTGCGGACGCGGGGCGCGGACAGCGGCGGCAGATCGGATCGGTCCCGAGCCGGGCCCGAGGCGGCGGCGATGCCCAGCGCGACCGCGGTATCGTCACGCGGCTCCCACTTCTCCATGACCAGCACCGTGTCGGCCATCTCAAAATAATCGCCGACACCGCCCATGACCAGCACTGTGGAGACGCCGTGAACATCGTAAAGATCGCGGACCCGGTCCAGGAAGGGAATGATCGGCTCGCCTTCGGGCGCGATCAGGGCCTGCATCCTGGCGTCGCGGATCATGAAATTGGTGGCGCAGGTATCCTCGTCCATCAGCAGGCAGGTCGCCCCGATCTCGAGATATTCGCTGATGGCCGCCGCCTGGCTGGTCGAGCCGCTGGCGTCGACGCAGCTGAAACAGCCGGTGGTCTGCCCGTCGGGCAGATCCCGGATGAAGCCGGAGATATCCACCTGGGCTACCGATCGCCCGTCCTCGGCCCGGATCTTCACGGTTCCCGGCGCCGATACGACGCGATCGCGCCCGTCTCCCGGCACATGGTCATAGACCCCGTTCTCCAGGGCCGCCAACAGGGTCGACTTGCCGTGGAAACCGCCGCCGCAGATCAGGGTCACGCCGCGCGGGACGCCCATGCCGGAAAGCTGCCCGGAATTGGGAGTGTCGATGGTTACGCGCAGGGATTCCGGCGAACGGAACGGCAGGGCCAGATCTCCCGGCATTGGGCCGTCGGCGACGCCGCTGCAGCGGGGAAGCACAGATCCGTCGGCGACGAACGCCACCAGTCCCATCCGGTCCAGTTGAGCCCGCATGGCGATCTGATCCTCGACGCAGGCGACCAGGCGATGCAGTTCAGCGAGCGGCAGGGCGCTGCAGCGCAGCGAGTCGGCCACCACCCGGGGCAATTCGCCGCAGAGCAGTCGTGACGCCTCGTGGCCGGCGACACGACGGCCGTGGGCGGGCAGGTTGATTGTGAATCGGGCCTCGACCGCGCCGTCGGCGGCGATGTTCACCGCCGTGCGTTCGATGACCTGCTGGCCGCCGGCGTCGATTTTCAGATCGCCTCCGGTCAGCGATCCCCGGCGTCCGGTGCAGTTGACGCTGACGGCCTTGGCAAAGGCGCGGGCCAGGAAATCGGCGACGGCGAGGCGGCGCACCGGATCGCGCAGCAAGGCGGCGGGAAGAGCGGCGACAGCGGCCGGAACCCGCGCCCGCAACCGGCTGGCCGGAGCGTAGGGATCGGCCTGGACATGATCGATGCAGAGAGTGAAACCCGGCTCGCCCCATTCACCGGCGCAGTCACGGTAGGAGCCGTAGCCGCGCCCGTCGAGGCCGCACAGCAACGCGCAAAGATCTTCCCGGGTGCGGGTGGATGGCATCTTCTTCCTCGCGCCGGGCGGTGAGGACGTGAGGCAGCAAGCCTGTCAGCGCACGAGCTGGAATTCCGAGAACTCGCCGATCCGCGCGTTCCAATTCACATCCACGCTGTCGACCCTTGCGGCCGGCGGTCCGCTTGCGGCGCGCGATATCAACCTGACCAGGGAATCACGACGGCCTTCGGCCAGAATCCTCACCTTGCCGTCAGGCTGATTCTCGACCGAACCCACCAGACCCAGCCAGCGGGTTTCCTGGAGGATGAACCAGCGGTAGCCGACACCTTGAACAATGCCGCCGACCAGAATCGATGCGCGTTCATTACGCCTGCGAGATTCCATACACTCACTTTAGCACCGATGGCAAAGGCGGGCAACGTGGCGCATGTGAAAAAATTCACCGGTAAAAGCCGCTATCGATCCCAGGCCCAGGGGCGATTCGGGGAATCGGCGGGTGAACGGGTGAAAGGGCGGCAGGTGCGGCTGAGTCCGTTGTCGATGGGACGCCCGTGAGGCAGGACCTTGTCGCTCGCGAAATCGAAAGCCCCGTAGAGACGGCGACCCTTGCGTCCGCGGCCGAGCCCCATCCCGAGCCAGCCGTCGTCGCCGCGGGTCAGGACGAAGCCGGTGGTCCAGGTGTCGTCCAGCCCCTTGCCCAGCAGTTCATCCAGCCAGGCGTCGACATCCAGGACCAGATGCCCCCGCTCCATCTTGATCACCGTCACGTCCTTCATCACGTGCAACTCGGGATCATCGCGGTCCCCCACCCGCAGCAGCTGGTCCCCGAGTCGCCACTCGCTGTATTCGAGTTCGCGCGAGACGGACAGGGTGCCGGGATGGTAGCCGAGGATGGCGTAGGGCATCGGGAAATCGCGATCTTGGTCGAGGGTCATGATCCAGCAACGGGACGACGTCAAGCCCCGCACGGTCTCATACTGATCCGTGGGAACCGCCCGGCGCTCCACCGAAACCAGCCGGTCCAGCGGCAGGCGGGAAGGGCGGTCGAGGGCCTCGACGTGGGCCTGGATCTGGTCCGCGCTCCAGACACCCAGCGAATCGGCGGCCACGATGCGGATCACGAAATCGAAAAGGGGTTCGCGGATCTCGTCGCGCGGCGGCGGCGCGAAGCGGGGGAAACGGACGGGATCGGCGGCGCCAGCCGCACCCATTGGCGAAACCGTGGCCGCGGGATCAGCCGCGGGATGAGCCAGCGAGTCGTGCAGGGCCTGGCCGGCTGCATTGTCGACGGTCATCGCCTGGGTCACCGCGAAAATCAGATCGGCGCCGATCCAGAGCAGCGCGAAGAGCACGGTTCCCGCGACGAAATAGGCTGCTGCTTCCGGGTGGCGGGGACGCATTCGATCCTCCGGCTGCGGTCAAGTGACGGGCGAGACGCCGCGGGCCATCCTTTCTGTAATTATTGCAGACAAAACGGTTTGCGCGCAAGGGTCTCATGCAGCGATTCCACCGGATCCCGTACCGGTTGACACGGAGGCTCGCCGCGGCGAAAGTGGAATCCGACCCCATCCGAAAGAGGAATCATGGATCACATCGACAAGAATCGCGACTCGGGCATCTCGTCCCTCGGCTTCTTCCTGGCCGTGGGGATGATCGTCGCCGCGCTGCTGATCGGCCGCAGCTTCGAGAAGGTGAAGGCGGGCGGCCAGACCATCACGGTCAAGGGTTACGCGGAGCAGCGGATCACTTCGGACGTGGCCGCCTGGAGCGGATCGGTCTCGGCCAACGGAACGCAGCTCACCTTGGCCTACGCCCAGATCGAGCGCAGCCTGGAGTTGACCCTGGCCTGGCTCGAAGAGAACGGCGTCGAGCGCGGCGACGTGGCGGTCGCTCCGGTCCAGACCGACCCCCAGTACCGCTTCACCGACAAGGGCATGCGCACCGGCGAAATTTTGGGCTACAACCTGATGCAGCGGATCAGCCTGGAGTCGGACGACGTGGCGCTGGTGCAGAAGCTGGCCCGCGAATCGGGCGCCCTGATCAAGAAGGGCGTCGATTTCCGCAGCTGGGAGCCCAGCTTCTTCTTCTCGAAGATCGACGACCTGAAGATCGAGATGCTCGGCGCCGCCACCCGCAACGCCCGCGAGCGGGCCGAACAGTTGGCGGTGAACTCGGGCAGCGAGGTCGGCGCGCTGCGCTCGGCCAGCCAGGGCGTCTTCCAGATCACGCCGGTCAACTCGACCGTCGTTTCGGACTACGGCACCTACGACACGCGCACGGTCGAGAAGGCGGTCAAGGCCGTGGTGACGGTGAAGTACGCGATCGATTAGTCCGGGGCTGGACTTTCGAGGGCGCCGCCGCCCTGTTTTGACGCCGGCCTTCGTGGTATAATTCTCCGGTATCGCTTCGTATAAGTTCGGCGCTGCTCGCCCGGTTATCCTGCGCCGCGAAGCCTCGTCATCGGAGGTCTTCCCATGCGTGCATCCATCGGGCGCTGCCTTCTGCTGCTGGCCCTGATCGCCGCGCCGGCCGCCGCCGGCATCCCCACCTCTTTCACCGAGAATTTCACGACGCAGGCCTACATGGACCCCGCGGGAACGACCGCCGAGTGGGGCGGCGGCGAACTGACCCTGCTGGACTTCGCGCCCGAACTGCTGGGCGGGCGGAAGATCGGCGGCATCCCCTACGAGATCGTCGTGCGGGGCGACCTGGCCTACGTGGCCGGCGGCGAAGCGGGGCTGATGATAGACGACGTCTCGGGCCCCGCCGCTTCCGTCCAGCTGGGCTACTACGACACCGGCGGCACGGCCTGGGACCTCGAGGTCGGCGGGGGCTACGCCTACATCGCCGACGGCGCCGGCGGGCTGTGCGTCGTCGACGTCTCGAACCCGGCCGCGCCGGCCCTGGCCGCCGTCTACGACCCCGGCGGCGACTGGCGCGCGGTGGCCCTGAGCGGCAGCACCCTGTTCATGGCGGCCTTCGACGGCAGCTGGCGCG
>CAZYDJ010000177.1:0-3960 GCA_964646035.1 uncultured Fibrobacteraceae bacterium
ATCCGGCCCTGTTGATACCGCGGTCTTCGTTCATCCAGTATCTCTATTCGGAAATGACTATGTGGGATCCGTGCCGGCAACTTAAGCCGCGACGCCGGCACCTACGACGAGCGGCGGCCGGGCCCGTGTCCGGGCTTGATTTCACTGTTGCTTCCGGTCCTCGGTAACTCTGACCGGGAACGGATCGGTGACGCTCCCGGAATACAGCGTGAGATGCGGGAAGGGGATCTCCACGCCGGCGGAGTCCAGGGCTGCCTTGATCTCCAGTTGGATGCCGGTGCGCAGTTCCAGGAAATTCTCCCGCGCGCCCCAGATCGAGAACTGGAACTCCAACGCCGAATCCCCGAACCCCTCGAAGATGAACAACGGACCGGGCTCCTCGAGGCAGAGCGGATTGCGGTCCGCCACCTCCATCAGGATTTCCCTCACCTTTTCCAGATCCTCCTTGTAGGCCACGCCGAACCGCAGGTCGATGCGCCGGATCGGGAAATGCGTCATGTTGGTGATCTGGGTCTTGATGATGGTTTCGTTGGGAACCCGGACGTAGAGATTGTCGAAAGTGCGGATCTTCACCGAAAGCAGGTCGATCGAGAGTACTTCACCGGTCAACTGGTCGACGCGGATGATATCACCGACTACGAAAGGATGCTCGGCGATCAGGAACAGTCCGCTGATCAGGTTCGAGGCCGATGTCTGCGAGGCGAAACCGATGGCCACCGTCAGGATGCCGGCGGCGCCGATCAACACGTCGAGTTGCAGGCCGAGCTGACGCAGCACTGCCGCCATAACGAAGAAGATCAGCGCGTAATGCACCGAGCGGCGCAGCAGCATCCCGGCCTGCAGGGTGAGGCGGCGCGACAATAGCCGCCAGATTCCCGCGGACAACAGGCGGGCCAGCATCAACCCGACGACAAGGGTGAACAGCGCCCGCACGACTTGAGAGATCCGCTCGGCGGTGAACATCCCGTCCAGACCCAGATCCAACCATTCACTCATCGCGATTTATCCCCTTGATAACCGAGCCGAAGGCCCGGAAGAGAAGCCCCTTGCCCGGATCCGTCCGGGGCCCGCAAACCAGTGTCGCGGATCCGGCCTGGGCCGGCGCGCCCTTGCCCAGCTTCAGCACCGCGTGGTCCCCCTCCTGCATCCGCTCCATGGTGACCTCCTCGGTCCACAGCCTGCCGCCGGCGTCGGCGTAGAGCGACATGTTGGGCATCGGAATCCGCAGTTTCTCCAAAGACAGGCTTCCCGATGCACGATTGCGGATCTTCACCACCGACACCGCCCGATACGGGGCCTCGACCAGTCTCTCGATTTGGAGATGAGCAGTGGTCCGCCCGGCGTAGCAAAGCTCGCCCTCGCGCGGCGACGGACCGAACCAGGTGTCCGATGGCCGGTACAGGGGAAATTCGATCAGCTGTTTGCCGTGCCGGCTGCCGGCCAGGATGCGCAGCCAGATCGTGATGCCGACAAACAGCGTGGCCTCTTCCCGCGACGGCAGCTCGAAAGGAGATTTGGGATTGACCACGACCGGGCGGTCGGCGGTCAACGGCAACAGGGTCAGCATGGGCCTGGTCTGGCGGAATCCGCAGCGCAGAATTTCGGCTCCTGCGATCTCCTCCTCGACCGCTACCGGTATCTCCGCCTCGAACCCGTCCGCGTGCGGATCTCCGGGTTCGAGCCTCTGGATACGCCATTCGTTCTCGGTTCGAAGCACGAAGAATTCCGCCGGGCCGATACGCCAATGGCCCCCGCTTCCTGCCGGTATCTCGTAAGACCCCCACCACGGGCCTTTCTTGACGATCTCAGTCATCCCGCCTCCCGGACGAATTACCGCAGTCGATTCGAAAAACCAGTATAACCCATAGAACGAGTCACTTTGCAAGGCGCCAGCAACAACGAGTTGCCGGCGACCCTGCCGACCAGGAAAGCCCAGGCCGCGGCCACGGCGCCGATCATCCCCCAGCCGTTCACGGCAAGCAACAGGAACCCGGCGATGCCCGACACCTCGGCGATCGTGGCCCAGGTGATCGGAGCGGTGCGACGGCCGTGGACCAGGATCGCCCGCTGCAGCGAAAGCAGCACCGACAGGGCCGGCTGGAGAGCCACGATGCGGGTCGGGATCAACGCGAACGCGGCCAATTCCGGGCTCAGCCCCGACACCCCCTCGAACCAGATGCCCGACAACGGAGTGAACGCTATCAACGCCAATCCCCCGGTCGCGACGAAGGCCAGCACTCCGGCGAAGCGCACCAGCAGGGGGAAGTTGCGCTCGTCGCGGCCAAGCTGCGCGATGGCTACCTCCTGGTAGCTCAGCCCGGCGCTGCGGAAGATGAAGCTCAGCGAATTGATCACCGGCAGTACGGCCAGCGACTCCAACGGCATCCGGGCCTGGCCCATGAAGAAGGTGGTCATCGGCATGACCGTCAGGCCGATGGTGCTGGTCATCGCCAGCGGCCAGTAGAAGCGGATGATCGAATTATAGGATGGGATCGCGCCGGCCGGTCCCGCCTTCAACTCGCGAACAGCGCCGCGGGCCATGATCCGACTCGCGACCGCCTCGGCGCAGACCCCGGCCGAGAGCGCCGCCGCCCCAACTCCGGATCCGGGCATATCGCTCCAGCGCCAGCAGATCAGCGCAGTAGCCGACATCACCGTCAGGCGTACGACGGTGCCGTATGCCACCCGGCGGGTACGGCCGCCGCGGATCAGCAGGCCCTGGTAGAAGCGGCGGTAGCCGATGGCCGCCGGCCAGGGCAGCAGGATCAACAGGGAAGCATGGGAAAGGTCGGCGACCACCGGCGGCAGATCCATCCAGCCGCGGGTCACCGTCTCGAATACCGGGGGCAGCAGGAAGAAGATCATGAAAGCGGTGATGCCGCCGTTCAGGGTGTTGGCGAAGTTGCGCAGACGTCGATACGAAGCCGAGCCCTCGACCAGCGCGGTCGATGCGCTGAGCATCATTATCACCGGCGCCTCGACGATGATCGCGAAGGCGAAGGCGACGCCGTAGGCGGCCAGATTCTCCTTGGGATCCGCAAGGCGGGCGATGACCGCGGCCAAAAACGGCCCCTCGACCGACATCATCAGCCAAGTGGCCGACAACGGCGCCCAGAAGGCGGTCAGGCGGCGAAGGTTCAGGCGCTCGGGGACCTCGGGTCGGTCGGCGGCGCCGCATGTCGCGGGATGGCTCATGGTCGGCAGAAGATAGCTTGCCGCGGAGCCGGCGACAACCGGCTCCGCGGCAACCGGAGCCGCGGCAAGCTCGGCGCGGGATCACCGCACCAGAGATATCCGCCGCGAGTCGAGCGCGCCTTCCGCTTCCAGGCGCAGGACATAGACCCCGCTCGGCGCGGCCCGGCCATCGGAGAAATGACCGTCCCAGACCTCTTTGTGGGATCCGACCGGCAGATCCGCGTCGGTCAGCACCCGCACCAGCGACCCCTTCAGATCGTAGACCGCCAATCGGGTCCGGCCGGCCCGAGCCAGTTCGAATTCGACCGTCGTCCGGGGATTGAAGGGATTCGGATGAACCGAGGCCAGGGCCGTGACATCCGGCCGCGGCAGTTCGGGCCCGACATCGGTCAGACCCGGCTCGATCCAGATCCGGTAGTGGCCCTCCGAACCCATGTTGATCGGCGGGCAACGCCAGACCACCAGCCCGCAGTATCCGTCCTGCGGCACTACCGTCGTCAGACAGACGTCGTTTCCCCGTCCGTTGCCCCAGGCCGAAGCCAGTGCGTCGTCAAGGTTCATGAAACCGCCGTCCGGCGGCATCAGCGCGATGCCCCAGTCAGTGTCCTCAGATTCGCTGAGCAGCCGCAGCGCCACGTCGCCGGCCGGGATGTGGAACTCCAGCAGATCGAACAGGCCGGGATTGTTGATCTCGAACGGACCGAATATCCCGCCCGTGTCGTTGGCCACCCATTCCGAGGATTTAGACTGGATATCGTATCCGCC